>JADYYB010000094.1 GCA_020853895.1 Bauldia sp. | reverse complement strand
GAGCCGGCAGGCTTGGTGAGGGTCGCGTCGCGCGCGCGGACCCGCGCAACGGCGGCCTCGTCGGGGCCGGGAAGGTCGCGGAGAAGGCCGCGGATGTCGTCGAAGGGGCGCGCGGCGGTCTCGTCCTGCATCGTCTCGTCGCCTGGCGGAGAGGGCGCGATCCTTGGCCGGGTCGCGGGCGCCCTCTATAACTCTGCCGGTCTTCCTTCGAGAAGGGCCGAGGGTTCCGCCTTCATGACTTTCCCCGACCTGCCGCCGGGCGATTCCCGACCCGACATCGCCGAGTTCGGGACGGCGCTCTCCTTCCTCACCCGCCTGCCGGGCGGGCCGGAGGGCATCCGTCAGCCGCCGACGCTGGCCGAGGCGGCGTGGGCCTTCCCGCTCGCGGGCGTGGTGGTCGGCCTTCTCGGCGGCCTCGCGCTGATCCTCGCCTATCTCCTCGGGCTCCCGCCCCTTCTAGCCGCGACGGTCGGCGTGCTGGTCGCCGTGCTCGTCACCGGCGCGATGCACGAGGACGGCCTCGCCGACACGATCGACGGGTTCGGCGGCGGGGAGACCGCCGTCGACAAGCTCGCGGTCATGCGCGACGGGCGGATCGGCGCGTTCGGGGCGCTGGCGATGATCTTCTCGATCGGCATCCGCATCGGCGCCTTGGCCTGGGCGATCCCGCAGAGCCGGATCGGCGCGCTCGCCCTCCTCATCGCCGCGGAGGCGACCTCGCGGGCGGCGATGGTGCGGGTGTGGCACGACCTGCCGCCGGCCCGCACCGACGGGCTCTCCTACAATGCCGGCCGGCCCGCCGAGCGGCTCTCGGCGCTGGCGCTCGCCATCGCCGGGATCCTCTGCGCGCTGGCGATCTTCTTCCCGGTGGTGACGTTCTGGTCGGCGGTGGCGGCCTTCGCCGGGAGCCTCGCCGCGGCGCTGGTCTTCGCGCAGATCTGCCGCGCGGAGATCGGCGGGCAGACCGGCGACGCGCTCGGCGCCGCGCAGCAGATCGCCCTCGCCGCCTTCCTCCTTCTCGCGGTGGCGTTCGGCTGAAGTGGGCGAAGCTCCCCTCACGCCGTGCACAAAACTCTGCGTGATGGACGAGCGGAGCGGGTTCTGCCTCGGCTGTGGACGAACCCTTGCCGAGATCGCCGCCTGGGGGACGATGGATCGCGAGCAGCGGCAGAGGGTTATGGAGCTTCTTCCGGAGCGTCTTGCGCGGGCCCGGGCGTTGTCCTCTAACTATCCGCGATGAGGCGCAACTCCACCCTCCTCTGGCTCGCCTTCGGCGCGCTCTCCGCCGCCTTCGTGGCGCTCACGATCTGGCGCGGCGAGGCCACGACCTTCGGCGTCGAGAACTACGACCTCGCGCGGCTCGCCATCCTGGTGGTGCTGGCGGTGATCGTGGCGGCGGGCCTCGCCGGGCGCGGCGCGCTCTCGCAGGCGGTCCGCCACGCGATGTCGTGGGCGGCGATCTTCGCGGTGGTCGCCGTCGGCTACACGATGCGCGACCGGCTCGAGCTGGTGTTCCGCGGCGTCATGGCCGAGCTCGCGCCGGGCAGCGCCCTCATCGAGGACCCGCAGGGCAAGGAAGTGACCGTGGTGCGCGGCGCGGGCGGGCATTTCCGCCTGCCGACGGAGGTCAACGGGGTGAGCCTGCCGATGCTCTTCGACACCGGCGCGAGCGTGGTCACGCTGACCCACGAGGACGCCGAGCGCGCCGGGATTCCGGTCGACCGGCTCAACTACTCGGTGACCGTCTACACCGCCAACGGCGTCGCCACGGCGGCGCGGGTGCAGCTCGAGAGCGTGGCGGTCGGCTCGATCCAGCGGCGGCGCGTCGAGGCGCTGGTCGCCCGCCAGGGCACGCTCGACGGCAGCCTCATGGGGATGAGCTTCCTCGAGACGCTGAGCGAGTTCGCCGTGCGCGGCAACCGGCTGGTGCTGACGCCGTAGCGCGTGATGAATTGAGACACGATCGTCCTCCCTTAACCTCCCCCTTGCGGGGAGGTCGAAATCGCGCAGCGATTTCGACAGGGGTGAGCCGGAAGGCCCCCGCGGAAACAGAGGGGACGCGGGCTTCGCCCGCTACCCCCTCCCGAAGATGCTTCGCATCTTCGACCTCCCCGCAAGGGGGAGGTTAAGGTCTTGAATCGGCCTTCAGCCTTAATGGTCTACGCTGCGGGTGGGCCGAACCAGGTGGTGAGGGCTTCGGCGAGCCTTTCCTCGGTCCCCTCGCCTACCCAGGCCACGTAGCCGTCGGGCCGGATCAGGACGGCGGTCGGCGCGGCGACCGTCCCGATCGCCGGCAGCTCCCACGCGCCGGCATAAGTCGCCTCGACCAGTTGAACCCGATCCGCCCATGCGGCGATGTCGAAAGCGCCAGGGTCGCCGAGGTTGAGGAGCACCGGCCGCGCCGTATGCAGGAGAGTGAAGACCCGCAGCGTTCCGTTTTCGGTGGCGAGGTCGAGGTCGGGCATGCGGCGTCCGAGCAGAGGATGCCCTTCGCCGAATTCGTAGCGGATGCCGAGGCCGGACATCTCCGCGGCGAGGCGCTTCCGCGGCTCGTCCATGGCGAGGAGCTCGGCGAGCGTATCGCCGAGCGCCTTGGTGCGCTCGTCGGTGCGGCGGAGGGCGACCTGCGCCATCGTGCTGCGGAGGACGCGGGCGGCGACCGGGTGGCGCTCGGCGTGATAGGTGTCGAGGAGGCTTTCGGGCGCGGTCCGCTTGACCACTTCGGCCAGCTTCCAGCCGAGGTTCACCGCGTCCTGCACGCCGATGTTGAGCCCCTGCCCGCCGATCGGCGGATGGACGTGCGCGGCGTCGCCGGCGAGGAGGACGCGGCCCTTCCGGTACTCCGCCGCCTGGCGCGTCATGTCGGTGAAGCGGGAAAGCCAGGTCGGGCTGTTGACGCCGAAGTCGGTGCCGTAGACGGCGGTGAGCGCGGCGCTGAGCTCGCTGAGCGTGGGCTGGTCGCCGTCTCCCACCTCCCGTTCGGTCAGGACCACGCCGACCTTTCCGTTCTCCGCGCGGCCGAGGGCATGCACCCCGTATTCATCCTGGTGGAAGCCCAAATTCGGCTCCTCGGCCATCTCGACCTCGGCGATCATCCAGCTGGTGGTCGCGTCCCAGCCGGGGAACTCGATGCCGGCCGTCTTGCGGACGAGGCTGCGGCCGCCGTCGCACCCGACGAGGTATGCCGCGCGCAGCGTGTCGCCGCCTGCGAGCGTGACATCGACGCCGGTCTCGTCCGCCGCGAAGCCGGTCACCTCGCGCCCGCGATAGACCGTCACCGGAAGCTCGGCGACCCAACCGGCGAGGATGCGCTCGAAATGGTTCTGGCCCAGCGCGAGGCCGTAATTGTGCCGGGTCGGGAAGTCGCTGATGTCGAGCCGGATCATGTGAAAGCCGACGACCTGGGCGGTCTGTCCCTCGGCGAGGAACCGGTCGGCGATCCCCCGCTGGTCGAGAACCTCGATCGTGCGCGCGTGGAGCCCGCGCGAGCGCGCGCTCTCGACGGCCTGCGTATTCCGCCGCTCGACCATGGCGACATCGACGCCGGCCAGGGCCAGCTCCGCCGCCAGCATCATCCCCGTCGGGCCGCCGCCGACGATCACTACCGCATGTTCGTTCCGCATGTAGAGACTCCTCTCTCTCCGCTTCGGAACGCGCTTAAGCGCACGAGGTGGGGGGCTTGCCGCAAGCCCCGGGGTGCGCCATACATTGATAATGGAAAGAGAGAGGCGCTCTCCTTTCCGGCTATCGTCCGCCGCGGACGACTTCCCGAAAAGACCCTGTATCCCGCGCTACCCCACGATTTCCGTGGGTCACAGACCCGTGCCGCGATGGCGGCCGTCGCGCTAGTCCTCGAAGAGGCTCAGCGTGAAGCGGGTGGCGACGATCAGCAGGAAGAGGCCGAAGCCGGCCTCGAGCTGGCGGCGCGAGAGCCGGTGGGCGAGGCGCGCGCCGTAGGGCGCGAGGAACAGCGTCACCGGCATGATCACCACCACGGCAAGGAGGTTCACGTAGCCGAGGGAGAACGCGGGCAGGCCGTCGGCGCCCCAGCCGGCGATGACGAAGCCGATCACGCCGGGGATCGAGATGAGGACGCCGATCCCGGACGAGGTGGCGACGGCCTGGTGCATCGAGCGGCCGTAGAGCGTCATGAAGGTGTTGTTGAAGACCCCGCCGCCGATCCCCATGAGCGTGGAGAAAAGGCCGATCAGGAAGCCGACGAGGGCGCGCGCCGGCTCGCCCGGCAGCTCGCTGCCGAGCCGCATCCACTGCCCGCCGAAGAGAAGCTTCAGTGCGATGAGCGTGGCGAGGAACGCGAAGATGCCGCGCAGCGCCTCGCCCGAGATGAAGCCGGCGACGAGGCCGGCGGCGATCGCGCCGAGCGGGATGACGACCGTCCAGCGCCTGAGGAGATCCATGTCGACCGCGCCGATCTTCCGGTGGGCGAGGAAGGAGCGGATCGAGGTCGGGATGATCACCGCCACCGAGGTGGCGACCGAGATGTGCATGCGGATGTCGTCGTCCACGCCGTAATAGCCGAGGCACTCGTAGAGGACCGGGACGAGGACCGCGCCGCCGCCGACGCCGAAGAGGCCGGCGAGAAGGCCGGAAACGGCGCCGGCGGCGAGAAGAGCGGCGAAAAGCGCGGCAAAGGTAGCCGGCGAAGCGAGAAAATCGGCTGGCATGAAGGAGAATTCACGGAGAACAGCGGCGGGAGGCGCCCTTCTGCGCCTTTGCCTAGTTTTCGTCCAGCCCCGGCGGCGAGCGGCGCCTATGCCGCGAGCGCGAGGCTGTCGCGGACGTTTGCCAGCGCGGCGCGGAGGACCTCGACTCCGGCGCCGGGGCGATTGCCGGCGGTGCTGAGCGTGTGGCGCCAGGCGCGAGCGCCGGGCCGGCCGTGGAAGAGGCCGAGCATGTGGCGGACGACGTTGGAGAGGCGCGCGCCCTCGGCGAGGCGGGCCTCGACATAGGGGATCATCGCCTCGACCACGGCGGCCGGATCGGGCGTCCCCTCCCCCGCGCCGAAGAAGCGGCGGTCGACCTCGGCGAGGATTTCCGGCTCGTGATAGGCGAGGCGGCCGAGCATCACGCCGTCGGCATGAGCGAGCTGCGCCTCGGCCTCGGCGAGCGAATGGAGGCCGCCATTGATGCCGATGAAGGCGTGCGGCAGGCGCTCCTTGAGGCGGTGGACGCGGGCGTGGTCGAGCGGCGGGACCTCGCGGTTCTCCTTCGGGCTGAGGCCCTTCAGCCAGGCCTTCCGGGCATGCACCCAGATGCCGTCGGCGCCGGCCGCGAGCACGGCGTCGGCGAGGCGGTCGAGCGCCTCCTCGGGATCCTGGTCGTCGACGCCGATCCGGCATTTCACGGTGACGGGAATGGCGACCGCTTCCTTCATCGCCGCGACGCACTCGCCGACCAGCTCGGGCGTGCGCATCAGGCAAGCGCCGAAGGTGCCGGACTTCACCCGGTCGGACGGGCAGCCGACATTGAGGTTGATCTCGTCGTAGCCGTACCCTTCGCCGATGCGGGCGGCCTCGGCGAGGCGGAGGGGATCGGCGCCGCCGAGCTGCAGGGCGAGCGGATGCTCCTCGGGCGAGAAGGCGAGGAGGCGCTCGCGCGGCCCGCGGATCACCGCCTCGGCGACCACCATCTCGGTGAAGAGCAGCGCATGGCGTGTGAGCCGGCGATGGAAGAACCGGCAGTCGCGGTCCGTCCAGTCCATCATCGGCGCCACGGCGAAACGGCGGCTTTCGGCAAGGCTCATGGCGCTCAGATGGCGCGAAAGGGCGCCGAAGTCCAGCCGGCGGGCGGATTCGGTCGAGTCCTCGACCGCCCGTCGCGAGCGTCAAGTCTCCTCGGCGAAGCTTCAGTCCTCGCGCTTCATCCGCTCCTGGCGCGCGCGTTCGGCCTCGCCCGGCGCGTCCGGCTCGGTGTCGGCGACCTCGATCCCGCCGGCGCGCTCGTAGTGCGCGACCGTGAGGCCGTTGCCGGAGACCCGCGAGCCGGTCAGCCTGTAGCTGCGCGGCGCGGAGCCGTCCGCGAAGAGCTTCTTGCCGCCGCCGAGCACGACCGGCACGGTGAAGATGCTGATCGCGTCGACGAGGTCCTCGGCGAGGAGCGCGTGCACCAGTTCGGTGCTGCCCTGGGTGACGAGGTTCGGGCCGTCCTCCTGGCGCAGGCGCTTCACGGCTGCGAGGTCTCGGAGCAGCACCGAGCCCTGCCAGCCGGTATCGACCTCGCCCGAGCGCGAGACCACGTATTTCGTGATGTCCCCGAACAGCTTCGCGATCCCCTCATCGGGTTGGTAGGGCCAATAGGCCGCGAAGATCTCGTAGGTCTTGCGGCCGAGGAGGAGATCGCATTTCTCGGCGAAGACGCGGTCGATCTCCTCGCCGAACACCTCATCGAAATAGGGCATCGCCCAGCCGCCGAACTTGAACCCGTTGGTGGGATCCTCCGAGGGCCCGCCCGGCGCCTGCATGACGCCGTCGATGGACATCTGGGCGCCGACGATGATCTTGCGCATGTCGCTCTCCTTGATTTGCTGGCGAGGGGATGATCGGGATCAGCGGAACGGGCGCACCTCGACCGGCGCGCGGCAGGCGATCGCGGCCTTGCGGCCCCACTCGAGCGCCTCGTCCAGGCTGGCGGCTTCCAGCACCCAGAAGCCGCCGACGTGCTCCTTGGCCTCGGTGAAGGGCCCGTCGGTGACGTGCACCTTGCCGTCCGGCTTCAGCCGCAGCGACCTGGCGCGGCTCGCCGGCTCGAGGCCGCCGACGAAGACCCTGATGCCGGCCGCCTTCATCTCCTCGTTGAGCGCGGTGATGTCGCGGCGCGTCGCTTCGTCCTCGGCGACGGACGGGTCGTAGTCGTCGGGCAGGTGGATGGCGACCAGATACTGCGTCATGACTTCCTCCTGAAAATCGCTTCGAGCGGACCGTTCTTGCCGCCCTTCGCTGCCTCGACGAACAGCCGGAGCGGGATTCGACAGACATCCGGGAAAACTTCCGGCCGGGCGAGCGCGATCCGCCATCGGCGTCACGGCAAGGCCGATCTTGCTGAAATGGCGCGAAAGGCGCGGAAGTCCAGGTCGCGCCCCGGTGGCACCGGCGGTATGCTCGACCCCGCGCAGACAGGTTGACGGATTTCGACGCCTCGGCGAGGCGGTTGCCCTTCTCGGAGGTCTTGGGATGAGCGACATGGACCTCGGCGAGGCGGGCGGCGTCCGCGCCGCGTATCTTCCGTCGGAGGGCCCTCCCTCGGCAGCGAGCGCGATGCGACCAATGTGATCGGCAGCGTTTACGGCACCGGAACCGAGCTCGTCGCCATCCCGGCCGGGCGTCTCGATCCGCGCTTCTTCCAGCTCGCCAACGGCATGGCCGGGGCGTTCGTGCAGAAAATTCGTGACCTACGGGCTGCGGCTCGCGGTGGTCGGCGACGTCGCCGCGTTCGTCGGCCGGAGCGAGGCGCTGCGCGCGTTCGTCGCCGAGTCCAACCGCGGGCGGCATCTCTGGTTCGTCGCCGACTGGAAGGAGCTGGAAGGCCGGCTCGAGCTCGCCCAGAAGGGGCGCGACTAGGCGGAGAGGGCGATCGGGCCGGTATCGCCGTGCAGGCGCCGCATCTCGTTCGCCGAGAGGGCCTGCGAGAAGAGGTAGCCCTGGAGGCGCTGGCAGCCGGCGCGGTGCAGCACGGCCGCCTGCTCCGCGGTCTCCACGCCCTCGGCGGTGACCGAGAGGCGAAGCGCCGAGGCCATCGCGATGGTCGCCTCCACGAAACGAAGGCCGCCCTCGCTCTCGCTCATCTCCTCGACCATGTGGCGGTCGAGCTTGAGGCCGTCGAAGGTGAACTGGCGGAGATAGCTGAGCGAGGAATAGCCGGTGCCGAAATCGTCGAGCGCGACCGCGATGCCGAGCGCGCGCATGCCGTCGATGGCCCGCCTCGCCTCCTCCGGATAGTTGATGAGGTAGGTCTCGGTGACCTCGAGGGCGAGGCGGCGCGGGTCGAGGCCGGTCTCGGCGATGATGGTCGCCACCAGCGTCCCGAAGCGCCCGTCGCGAAACTGGGCGGGCGAGACGTTGACCGAGACGAAGACGTCCTTCCAGCGGCCGGCGTCGGCGCAGGCCCGGCGCAGGACATAGGTGCCGAGCTCGCCGATGAGGCCGCTCGCCTCGGCGATGGGGATGAAATGATCCGGCGCCATCTCCCCGTAGCCGGGGCGCGACCAGCGGATGAGCGCTTCCGCGCCGATGATCTCGTGCGTGGCCGAGTCGGCGATCGGCTGGTACACGACCTCGAGGCGGCCGGCGACCAGCGCCGCCCTCAGATCGGCGGCGATGGCGGCGCGCTCGCGCTTCTCGGCGTCCATCGTCCGGCGATAGACCGAGAGGCGGTGGCGCCCGTTCTCCTTGGCCATGTACATCGCCACGTCGGCGCGGCGGAGGAGCTCCTCGCCGGAGAGGGTCCGGTCGTCGAGGACCGAGATGCCGATCGAGGCGCCGACATTGGCGACGTGACCGACCAGCGCCAGCGGCCGGGAGAGATGGTCGAGGATGCGCCGGGCGGCCTTGCTCGCCTCGGCGGCGGCGTCGGGGCCCTCGAAGAGGAGCGCGAACTCGTCGCCGCCGACCCGGGCGAGGAAGCCGCGGCCGTCGGCGATCGACTGGAAGCTCGCCGCGACCACGCAGATCAGGCGGTCGCCGGTCTCGTGGCCCTGCGTGTCGTTGACCTCCTTGAAGCCGTCGAGGTCGACATAGGCGACCGCGACGGTGTGGAGGCTGCCGTCGGCGCGGGCGACGGCCTCATCGAGCCGGTCGCGGAAGGCGCGGCGATTGGCGAGGCCGCTCAGGGGGTCGAGATCGGCGGAGACGCGCGCCTGCTGCTCGCCCTCGGCGGCCTCCCTGAGGCTGCGGAGGGCCGAGGAGACGAGGTAGCCGATAAGGAGCGCGAGGAGCCCGATGCTGACGACGGTGACCGGCCAGACCTTGGCAAGAGCGACATGCCCGGGATCGGGCTGGGTCCAGGCGAGCCTCGCGACCTCGGTGCCGAGGGGATCGACGAGCGGCACCGCGATCGGGTTGGCGGCGCCGGGCGGCAGCAGGCGAAGGCCGCTCAGCACCGTCTCGTCGGCGAGGCGGGCGATGACGCCCTGGTCGAGCGCCTTGCCGATGACCAGGAAACGCTCGCTCTCCGGCATGGGCAGACCGACCGGCACGACCGGGCCGACCGCGACGGCGTAGATGCCGGCGGGTGCGGCGACGAAGCCGGCGGCGTTGGAATAGTCCGGCTCGGCGGCGACCCCCGCGATCAACCGCTCGAGCGGGCCGCGCATCGCGTCGGCGCTGCCGGTCGGCAGCGGCAGGCCACCGCGAAAGGCGAAGGCCTCGCCATGGCCCTCGTCCAGCAGCATGGCGAAGTCGTAGAGATTGCCGAGGCCGGTGGTCAGGGCGAGGTTGCTCTGGATGAAGTCCTGGTCGAGCTCGCCGTAGAGGGCGAGATAGGCCTCGTCCCAGCGGGCGTAGTCGGCGTGGGTCTCGGTGAGGCGCGTGAGGAGCGCCGCGGCGCCTGCGCTGGCGGCGCGGGTCCGCACGCCATGGTCGATGCGCGTGACCTCGCGCGCCATGTATTCGAGAAGGGTGATCGAAACGGCGGCGCCCGCCACGACGGCCATGACCGCCGGCACGACGATGTGCAGCCCAAATCTCTTCTGCGGTTGTCGTCGAGATCGCATTCGCGGGCCGCTGTCGTTTTGACGGGCATGCATCTCACGAGGAGACTTAAAGTCGCGTGAATGGAGGCCGCGGCCGGGTGCAAGGTTAGAATGAAACCAAGCAATTAGGGGCTATCGCATCCCTTGTTGGCTGATGAAAGCCTGACTAGTGGAGCGGGGATTGATTCAATTAGTAGGAGCCTCGCCGACTAGGCGCTCAGCGCGTCGGGGCGGTCGTGCCAGCTCCTTGCGCCGCCGCCCAGCGCGATGCGTGGGCGGTTCGCGCCGGCGGCCTCGACGAGCGCCGTGACCTGCTCGGCGGTGATCGGGCGGCTCAGATAGAAGCCCTGGATGTACTCGCATTGCAGGAGGCGGAGGAGCGAGAGCTGCTCCTCGTTCTCGATGCCCTCGGCGACGACCGCGAGCTCCATGGCGTCGCCGATCGAGACGATCGCCTGGATGAGCGCGTTGGCGGTGGGATTGACGCCGATCTCGCGCACGAAGGAGCGGTCGACCTTGAGCTTGTTGAAGGGGAACTGGCGGAGATAGCCGATCGAGGAGAAGCCGGTCCCGAAATCGTCGAGCGAGAGGCCGAAGCCGAGCTTCTTCAGGGTCTCGAGCTTCCGCTTGGCGATGGCCGGGTTGCTGACCAGGATGCCCTCGGTCAGCTCCAGCTCGAAGCGCTCGGGGCGGGCGCCGGCGCGCTCGACCATGGCAAGGAGGTCGCTCGCGAAATTGGGGTCTCGCAGCTGGACCGGGGAGACGTTGATCGAGACCTTAAGGTCGGTGTCCCAGGAGGCGAGATCCTGGCAGGCGCGGTGGATGACGAAGCTGCCGACCTCGTGGATGAGGCCGGTCTCCTCGGCGACGGGCACGAAGAGCGCCGGGGCGATGGGCCCGAACTCCTTGGAGTCCCAGCGGACGAGCGCCTCGAGCGAGGCGATGGTCATGTCGGCGGTGCGCACGATCGGCTGATAGACGACGGTCAGCTCGCCGGTCTCGATGGCCTTCCGGAGCGCGGCCTCGACGCGCTTCTTCTCGAGGGCGTCGGACTCCATGGACGCGTGATAGGCGACCGCCTCGCGCTCCGAAGCGGCCTTGGCCTGGTACATCGCGAGGTCGGCCCGGCGGAGGATCTCGGCCGGGCGCATGCCGGGCCGGCCGGCCACGGCGTAGCCGACAGCGGCGGTGACGTGGAACTCGAAGCCCGAGATCAGGAATGGCTCCTCGAGCGCGTGGACCAGCGCGGCGGCGGCGCCGGCGATGGTGTCGCGGGCGTTCTTGCCGGTGAGGAGCGCGGCGAACTCGTCGCCGCCGATGCGGGCGAACGCGGCGTCGGCCGGCAGGACCGAGGCGAGCCGGTCGGCGAGGACGCGGATCAGCTCGTCGCCGCCGCGATGGCCGATCGAGTCGTTCACGCTCTTGAAGCCGTTGACGTCGAGATAGATGATTCCGACCTGGCCCCTGTCGCTCGCCTCGGCGACCGGCGCGGTCTCGAGAAGGGCGCCGAAGCCGTCGCGGTTGAGGAGGCCCGTGACCGTGTCGGTGCGCGCGGCGGCGGTGGCCGCACGCTCGCGCTCGATCAGCCCGACGACAAAGCGCCGCGTACGAAAGGCGACGATCGCGGCGAAAAGGGAGAACGCGGCGAGGATCCCGCCGACCGGCAGGACAATGCCGCGGAGCATGGCCTCGCCCGGGCGCGGCAGCGTCCAGACGAAGCGGCCGATCGCGGCGCCGTCGATCCCGACGATGAGCGGGTAGACCGAGCCGGGATCGCCCGCCCCCTCCTCCAGGTGGAGATCGCCGGCCATCGCGAGCTCGCCCAGCGCGGCGAGACGGCCAGCGTCCAGATGCACGGCGACGGCGACGAGCGGCCCGCGCGCCGGGTCGGCGGCGGCGAGGCGCTCGGCGAGCGAGAGGGGCGCGACGGCGAGGAGGTAGATTTCGCTCCCGAGCGCGGTGAAGGACGACGGCGCGACCGGCTCGAAGGGATTGGCGATGCGGGACAGCGCGCCGGCGCGGGCGGCGAGCTGCGGGAGGGAGGCGTTGGCTTCCCCCTTCGCGTTCCACGAATAGACGATCCGGCCATCGGTGCCGACGACGAAGAGGTCGTCGACGTCCTCGCGCGAGGGGGCGGGGATGATCGCGCCCTCGGCGAGGCGGTCCTGGTCGTTGGCGAAAGCGGCGACCAGCTCGGGCCGCGCGGCGTAGTCGCCGGCGATCGCCTGGGCGCGGCCGGTCATCGAGGCGATGCCGCGGGTGAGCTGGCCGACCGAGGCGGCGCCGGCTTCGGCGTTCTGGCGCGAGCTCATGAGGAACAGGGCCAGGCCGACGGCGAGAATCGTGACGGCGATGCCGGCGAGCAGATTGAGCGTGATCCGCCCCGTCATCGCCTTCGTCATCGTCGTGCGAACCTTCTGGGAAGTCGAAGAAAAACAATGCGCTGAAACGATTTCGAGAGAATTAACCGAAAAGGCCTCGCAAAACCGCGCCAGCGTGCCGATTTCACGAAGGCCGGGCGGCGGCATGGACCAGCCGAGCGGGTTTCGACTAGCGTAAGCAGAGTCGGCCGAGAGGGGCGAAAGCGTTGATCGAAGCTGTGCGGGCCTGGGCCGACTGGCTGATCCGGAGCATCTCCTTCGGCCTCCGGACCGCGCTCTCCTGGCTGGGCCTCGGGCTCCGTCAGATCGGGCGCTGGCTGCGCGCGCCCTTCGGCCTCGCCTTCCGTGGATGGCTCGGCGCGCCGCTCTGGGGGAAGCTCGTCGTGGTGGCGCTGCTCCTCCCCTGGGTGCTCGGCTATCTCAACTTCTTCTGGAGCGCCGCGACCCTTCGCGGCTACGACCCGGAATATCCGAGCGGGCTCGGCATCGAGGCGCGGGTGGCGGCGCCGCGCGCCCCGCTCCCGGCCGCCGAGGGCGCCGCCGCGCAATGCGGCACCTCGTTCATCGTCGCGGCGGCCATCGACCTCCTCGACTTCGAGGTCAACCAGAATGGCTGGCTGCCGTCCAACCCGCTCTACAAGCTCGGGCTCTTCGGCGTGCCGTGGGAGCGGACGCGCTTCTTCGACAACAAGGCGGCCTTCCAGCTCGGCGTCCACCGCGCGGTGGCGCGCACCGCGATCGAGCTCGCCGACACGCTGGGGCGCGAGCGCGGCACCTCGGAGATCGACGCCGATCTCGGCAGCGCGCGGAGCGGGGTCCAGTTCGACGTCGGCACCTGGTACTTCAACCCGTTCAGCCCGCGTCCGTTCGGGCCGACCACGGCCACGCCGACCTACTACCGGAACGCGCTCGCCTCGCTCCGCCGCTACCAGGAACGGCTCGGCGCCTGCCAGGCCGGGTTCGACGTGCGAGCCGACAATCTCCTGCAGTTCATCGACCGCATCGCCTCCGACATCGGGGCGACGACCGCGACCTTGATGGAGCGCGCCGAGGCGTCGAACGCGGGCTGGTTCGACATGCGGGCGGACGACAATTTCATGTTCGCCAAGGGCCAGCTCTACGCCTATTGGGGCATCCTCACCGGCACGCGCGCCGACTTCGCGGAGATCGTGGACTCGCGCGAGCTCAGCGCCATCTGGGACAATCTCGACCAGCATCTCCGCCGCGCGGTGGCGCTCGACCCGCTGATCATCTCCAACGGCTCGGAGGACGGGTTCGTCTTCCCCAGCCACCTCGAGACGCTAGGGTTCTACGCGCTCCGGGCGCGGTCGAACCTCGTGGAGATCAGGACCGTGCTGGAGCGGTAGGAGCAGCTAGCCGGATGAAGGCGTACGTCACTCTCCCACCCGAAAACGAGCGTCGACGACCCTCTCCTCGTCAACGTCGTCCAGGACTCGGGCGACGGGACATGGATTGCGACCAGCGACGAGATTCCGATCGCCACCGAGGCGGCGACCTTCGAAGAGCTAGTCGAGCGTGTCTGGTCGATTGCGCCCGAGCTGGCCGCACTGAACGGATACGCTGGCGAGCTTCGGCTCCGCTTCTTCGTGGATACCCGCGCCGGCTAGCCCGTCGCCCCGTCGTGGCCGGGCTGTGTCCCGGCCATGACGGAGCATAGGGGGTAGTTGGCTGCGGATGAGCAACGGTCGCGCCACACATGCGCTCGAATGCCTTGGCCGCGGTGGCGTGAGGGGCTAGAACGAAAGACCCCTCCGCCCCCGAGACCAAGCCGACCCAACATGAAGAGCGACGCCGCGCCGATCCGCCTCAAGGACTATCGCGTTCCGGACTTCCTGATCGACAATGTCGATCTCGACTTCAGGCTCGATCCGGCGGCGACCAAGGTCTTCTCCCGGCTCAAGATGCGGCGCAACCCCAAGGCCGAGGGGAAAGCGCCCCTGCAGCTGGTCGGCGACGGGCTCACGCTCACCGGCCTCAAGCTCGACGGCAAGACGGTGCCGCAGGACCGGTACGAGGTCACGCCCGACCTCCTTACCATCCCCGAGCCGCCGGAGGGCGCGTTCACGCTCGAGGTCGACACCGAGATCAACCCCTCGGCCAACACGCAGCTGATGGGCCTCTACCGGTCGAGCACGACCTACTGCACGCAGTGCGAGGCCGAGGGCTTCCGGCGGATGACCTACTATCTCGACCGGCCGGACGTCCTCTCGGTGTTCACCACCCGCATCGAGGCCAGGAAGGCGGAGGCGCCGATCCTCCTCTCCAACGGCAACCCGATCGAGTCGGGCGCGGCGGGACCGGACCGGCACTTCGCCGTCTGGCACGACCCCTTCCCCAAGCCGGCCTATCTCTTCGCGCTGGTCGCCGGCGATCTCGGCGTCATCACTGACAGCTTCACGACGATGTCGGGCCGCAAGGTCGAGCTCCGTATCTATTGCGAGCACGGCAAGGAGGACCGCTGCGCCTACGCGATGGATTCGCTGAAGCGCTCGATGAAGTGGGACGAGGACACTTTCGGCCTCGAATACGACCTCGACATCTTCATGATCGTGGCCGTCTCCGACTTCAACATGGGGGCGATGGAGAACAAGGGCCTCAACGTCTTCAACGACAAGTTCGTGCTCGCCGACCCGGACACCGCGACCGACGCCGACTACGCGCATGTCGAGGGCGTCATCGCCCACGAGTATTTCCACAACTGGACCGGCAATCGCATCACTTGCCGCGACTGGTTCCAGCTCTGCCTCAAGGAAGGGCTGACGGTCTATCGCGACCAGGAGTTCTCGTCCGACATGCGGGCGCGGCCGGTGAAGCGCATCAGCGACGTGCGCACGCTGCAGGCGCGCCAGTTCCCGGAGGACGGCGGCCCCCTCGCCCACCCGGTGCGGCCCGAAATCTATTCGGAGATCAACAATTTCTACACGGCGACCGTCTACGAGAAGGGCGCCGAGGTCGTGCGCATGCTGGCCACGATCATCGGCAAGGACAATTTCCGCCGCGGCATGGATCTCTATTTCGAGCACCATGACGGGGAGGCGGCGACCGTCGAGGATTTCCTCGAAGGCTTCGCCGAGGCGGGCAAGATCGACCTCACCCAGTTCAAGCTCTGGTACAGCCAGGCAGGCACGCCCGAGGTGAAGGCCAAGGGCACCTACGACCCCGAGGCCAAGCGCTACACGCTCTCGCTGTCGCAGTCGGTGCCGCCGACGCCGGGGCAGCCGAAGAAGGCGCCGATGCATATGCCGATCCGTTTCGGCCTCGTCGGGCCGAACGGGGAGGACCTCGCCATCGGGCCGGCCTCGGGCGGCACGGTGACGGGCGATGTCATCCACCTCACCCAGGAGAGCGAGACGATCGTCTTCGACGGGGTCGGCGCGCCGCCGGTGCCCTCGCTCCTTCGCAATTTCTCCGCGCCGGTGAAGCTTTCCATCGATCTCGACACAGACGAACTGATCTTCCTCCTCCGCGCCGACAAGGATCCGTTCAACCGCTGGCAGGCC
Organism: Bauldia sp.; assembly: GCA_020853895.1. Classification (GTDB taxonomy): domain Bacteria; phylum Pseudomonadota; class Alphaproteobacteria; order Rhizobiales; family Kaistiaceae; genus JADYYB01. The sequence continues at coordinate 22,131 of JADYYB010000094.1, read as the reverse complement.
GGGCATGTGCTGGCGATGCGCGCGCTTCTCGCCGGGACCGCCGCGGTGCGCGCCGGCACGCAGCCCGAGGACCCGCGCGCCTTCATCGAGGCGCTCGGCGAGGTCGCCGAGAACGACGCGCTCGAGCCGGCCTTCCGCGCCCAGGTGCTCGCCCTTCCCGGCGAAGCGGACGTCGCGCGCGAGATCGGGCGCGACGTTGACCCCGACGCCATCGCGACGGCCCGGAAGGGGCTTCGCGCCTCGATCGCCGACTCGCTGGGCGCGCGGCTCAAGGCGGTGCGCGCGGGTCTCGCGACGGGCGGACCCTTCACGCCGGACGCGGCGAGCGCGGGGCGCCGGTCGCTCCGCAACGTCGCGCTCGACCTCATGGTCGCCAACCGCGATCCGGCGGCGATGGTCGAGGTGCGGACCGCCTTCGACAAGGCCGACAACATGACCGACCGCACGGCGGCGCTCTCGATCCTCGCCTATGAGGGCCTGCCCGGACGGCAGGAGGCGCTCGACGCCTTCTACAAGCGCTTCGAGAACGACGCGCTGGTGCTCGACAAATGGTTCAGCCTGCAGGCGCTGACGCCGGCGCCGGAGACGCTCGACCGCGTGCGCGAGCTGATGAGCCACCCGGCCTTCTCGATCTCCAACCCCAACCGGGTGCGGGCGCTGATCGGCGGCTTCGCCAGCGGCAACCAGACCGAGTTCAACCGCGCCGACGGGGCGGGCTACGATTTCATCGCCGACTTCGTGCTCGGCCTCGACCCGCGCAACCCGCAGACCGCCGCCCGGCTCCTCATCAGCTTCCGCTCGTGGCGCGCGCTCGAGCCTGGCCGTCGCGGGAAGGCCGAGACCGCTCTCCGCCGCATCGCCGACACCGCCGAGCTCTCCAGCGACACACGGGACATCATTACGCGGACGCTGGCTTAGCTATCCCCTTTCCTCCCCCTGAAAGGGCAGGGCTATCGCATATGGCCGAAGGGACAGGCGCGTTGCCCTTTTTTCCCCTCCCCCTTGTGGGGAGGGGTCAGGGGTGGGGGCCGAGCGGCAAGCGAGGCTTGCCGAAGAATCCCACGCTGATGCTTGTGACGACCGTGGGATTTCAGTGCCTCGCTTGCCGCGAGGCCCCCTCCCGGCCTCCCCCACAAGGGGGGAGGGGGAATGCGCCCGCCGCCATATGCGATAGCCCTGCCCGAAAGGGGGAGGTGGCGCGAAGCGCCGGTGGGGGTACGTTATCCGGCGCAAAAGCGTTTGATGTCACTGACCCCCACCCCGTCGGCTTCGCCGCCGGACCTCCCCCTTTCAGGGGGAGGAAAGCCGCGGCCAAGCTCCGGCTTTCCGACGCTTCGCTACTATCCGTGGTGGCTCCTCATCCAGCTTCTCACCATGCTTGGGGCGAGTCTGAGGGACTCCCCGGAAGTAGCCGGAATCACACACTGTTCCGGTTTCTCCTCAGACCGTGGATGAACAACCGTCATCCCCTCGACAAGCAGATTCACCTTGATTCAAATGCAGTGATTCGCGTGGATGCGTTCGTTTTGTCGTGGCGGAGAGGCCAGCCATGGCGCAGAGCGCGCCCGGTCGCGCAATTGCCGACAAGATCATTGCTGCTGTTTCCTGGGGCGCGGGCCGAAAGCTCTCCGGCCACGCGCGGCTGATCGCCGAGCCGGCCTACGAGAAGCTGCTGGCCGCCGAGCCGATCCTCCGCCGGCTGATCCCTTTCCTGATCACGATCTTCCTCGCCATCGTCGCCGCGGTGCAGGTCCTCGAGCTCTACCAGGTGCGGCTCCAGCGCGAGGCGCAGGCGACCGAGACGATCGGGCTGATGGCGGCGCTGGTCGGCAACTCGCTCGAGGACGCCGAGCCCGACATCGACCTCGTGCAGTTCCCGGCGAGCCTTCGCAACGCGCTGGCCGACGCGCTGCCCACCGGCGCCACCGCCGACGGGCGGCGCATCCTGGTCAGCGATCCCGAGCAGGTGATCCTCGCCACCGTGCCGGCCGGGCTCGGGCTCGAGAACACCACGCTCGGCTTCCAGATCGGGCAGTCGCAGCCGCTCCTCATCTTCGGCGAGCGGGCGGGCGTGCTGAAGATCATGCTGCCCGACGGCAACCAGGCGCTCGCCGCGCTCCATCACCTCGGCGGGCAGCTTGGGTCGGTGGCGGTCGTGCAGCCGCTCGACCTCGTCTATGCCGAGTGGCGGTCGGACCTCTCGCTGACCGTCCTCATCTTCGTCGCAACGAGCGCCCTCCTCCTCGTCATCCTCTACGGCTATTTCGCGCAGTCGGCGCGGGCGGTCGCGGCCGACCGCATCTACACCGCCACGCACCACCGGCTCGACACCGCGCTGATGCGCGGGCGCTGCGGGCTCTGGGACTGGGACCTCCCGAGCGGGCGGATGTTCTGGTCGATGTCGATGTTCGACATGCTGGGCATGGAGACGCGCGACACGCTCCTCTCCTTCGGCGAGGTCAACGGGCTCGTCCATCCCGAGGACGGCGACCTCATGAGCCTCGCCGAGTCGCTCTACCGGAACGGGGAGACGACGATCGACCGGATGTTCCGGATGCGCCATGCGAGCGGGGAATGGGTATGGCTTCGGGCGCGCGCCGAGCTGATCGGCAAGGAGACCGGCGAGCCGCATCTCATCGGCATCGCGGTCGACGTTTCCGAGGAGATGCGGACCGAGGAGCGGTCGAAGACCGCCGACATCCGTCTCCGTGACGCGATCGAGACGGTGTCGGAGGCGTTCGTGCTCTGGGACGCCGAAAACCGCCTCGTGATGTGCAACTCGAAATACCAGCAGCTGCACGGGCTCAGCGACGCGCAGGTGCAGCGCGGCACGCCCTATCACGAGGTGATGGGCCGCGGCCGGCAGCCGATCGTGCGCGCGCAGGTCGCCGGCGACGGGCGGCCGGAGGAGGGATCGCGCAGCTTCGAGGCGCGGCTCGACGACGGGCGCTGGCTGCAGATCAACGAGCGGCGGACCAAGGATGGCGGCTTCGTCTCGGTCGGCACCGACATCACGCAGATCAAGCGCCACGAGGAGAGACTCGTGGAGGGCGAACGGCGGCTGGTCGCGACCATCGCCGACCTCCGCCAGTCGCGTCAGAAGCTCGAGATGCAGGCGCAGCAGATGGTCGAGCTCGCCGAGCGATATGCCGAGGAGAAGGAGCGCGCGGAGGAAGCGAACCGGGTCAAGTCCGAGTTCCTCGCCAACATCTCACACGAGATCCGGACCCCGCTCAACGCTGTCATCGGCTTCTCGGAGATCATGCGCTCGGGGATGTTCGGGCCGCTCGGCTCGGAGAAATATGTCGAATATTGCGACGACATCCTGAAGAGCTCGAACTACCTCCTCGGGGTCATCAACGACGTCCTCGACATGTCGAAGATCGAGGCAGGCCGCATCGACCTCACCTTCGAGGAGCTGGTGCTCGACGAGCTGGTCGAGGAGACGCTCAGGATCGTCACCGCGCAGGCCGAGACGCAGGGGATCACGGTCGTCTCGGACATCGAGCACGGGCTGCAGATCACCGCCGACCGGCGTTCGGTCAAGCAGATCATGCTCAACCTTCTCTCCAACGCGGTGAAGTTCACCCAGCCGGGCGGCAAGATCACCGTGCGTACGCGGTCGAGCGGGGCGTCGATCGCGTTCTCGATCGAAGACACCGGCATCGGCATCCCGCGCGAGGCGATCAAGAAGCTCGGCCAGCCCTTCGAGCAGGTGCAGAACCAGTTCACCAAGAGCCACAAAGGCTCAGGCCTCGGCCTCGCCATCACCCGCTCGCTTGCCGAGGCGCATGGCGGGGCGATGCGCATCCGCTCGCAGGAGGGCGTCGGGACGATCGTCTCGGTGCGCCTGCCGGTGCGGCCAAAGCCGGTGAAGAAGGCCGCTTAGGTGCTGCTTCCCTCCCCTGTTCAGGGGGAGGTCCGGCGAAGCCGGGGTGGGGGTCAGTGCCAACGCACGGCACGGGCTCATGACTTACCCCCACCCTCGGATCAAGTCCGAGGGCCGCTTCGCGCCACCTCGCCCCTTCAGGGGGAGGAAGGTTTCGCGGGGACCTTGCCGATGAGGCGCTCGAAGGAGCGACGGACTTCGCGCTGGGTCTCCTTGAGGTAGGCTTCGACCGAAGGGAAGTCGGGGAGCGCGGTGACGCGGGCGAGGAGGGCGAGGAGGCCCTTCGGCGCCTCGCTCGGCACGAACGGGCCGTCGAGGCAGAGGCGGAGGATCTCGGTCAGCGATTGCTCCAGCTGGAGCGCCGGGAGGAGGATGTCGGCCTCCGCCGGCGGGAGGACGCCGGCGTCGAGGGCGGCGCGGAGCGAGGCTTCGGTTTCGGTCGAGAGGAGCGCCGGGTGCCCGGCGCCGTGGAGGAGCTGGAGGCCCTGCGCGACGAACTCGATGTCGACGAGGCCGCCGGGCGCCTGCTTGAGGTCCCACGCCCCTCCCCCACCCTTCGCGCTTGCGATCAGGGCGCGCATCTCGAATATGTCGCTCCTGATCTTCTTCGCTTCGCGGCGACGGGTGAGGATGGCGCGGATCTCCTTCCTGACGCGCGCGACGATCGCCTTCTCGCCCGACATGACCCGGGCGCGGGTCAGCGCCATGTGCTCCCAGGTCCAGGCCTCGCCGCGCTGATAGGCGACGAAGGCCGGGAGGCGCGAGGCGAGCGGGCCGGAATTGCCCGAGGGCCGCAGGCGGAAATCGACCTCGTAGAGGCGGCCCTCGGAGGTCGGCGCGGAGAGAGCCGCCACGAGGCGCTGGGTGAGGCGCGCGAAATACTGGCTGCCGCTGAGCGGCCGGTCGCCGTCCGAGGCGGTGGCGGCCTCGTCGTGGTCGTAAACGAGGATGAGGTCGAGGTCGGAGGCGGCGGTCATCTCGCGGCCGCCGAGCTTGCCGAGCGCGAGCAGCGCGACCTCGCCGCCCTTCATGCGGCCGTGCGAGCGCTCGAACTCGGCGCGGACGCGCGGGAAAAGCTCGGCCAGCACCGAATCGGCGAGGTCGGCATAGGCGCGGCCCGCCGCCTGCGGCGTCACCGCGCCGGCGAGGAGCCGGACGCCGATCAGCAGCGCCTGCTCTTGCTGGAAGACGCGCATCTGGTTGAGCATCTCCTCGTAGGAGCGCGCCTCGGCGAGGCTCGCGGCGAGACGCTCGCGCAGGAACTTGGCGTCGGGCAGGCGGCCGAAGAAGGCCGGCTCGATCAGCGCGTCGAGGACGTGCGCGCGCTTGACGATGGTGTTGGCGAGGCGCGGGGCGGTGCCCATGATCTCGGCGAGGAGGCGGAGCAGCCCCTGGTTCGAGGCGAGGAGGGAGAAGAGCTGCACGCCGGCCGGCAGGCGGGCGAGGAAGCGGTCGAAGGTGAGGAAGGTCGCGTCGGCATTGCCGAGCTCCGCGAAGGTCTCGAGAAGCGTCGGGGTGATCTCGGTGAGGCGCTCGCGGGCGGTGACCGAGCGCATCGCCGGCACGCGGCCGAAATGCCAGCCGCGCACGGTGGCGATGACCGCGCTCGGGTCGGAGTAGCCGAGCCGGGCGAGCGTGGCGACCGTGCCGGGATCGTCCTCGTCGCCGGTGAAGACGAGGCTGCCGGTCTCGGTCGAGAGCGCGGGCGCTGCCTCGAAGAGCTTCGCGTAGTGGCCTTGCACGCCCTCCAGAACCTCGCGGAGCGCCTTCCCGAAGCGGTCGGCGGAGCGGTAGCCGCAGAGGCGGCCGACGACGGCGAGGCCGTCCTTGTCCGAGGGCAGGCTGTGGGTCTGCTCGTCGGCGATCATCTGCAGGCGGTGCTCGATGGTGCGCAGCGTCGTGTACGCGGCGGTCATGTCCTTCGCGGCGACGCGGTCGATCCAGCCTTCGCGCGCCAGCGCCGCGAGCATGTCGACGGTGCGCCGGCCACGCAGCGCCGGGTTGCGGCCGCCGGCGATCAGCTGCTGGGTCTGGACGAAGAACTCGACCTCGCGGATGCCTCCCGCGCCGAGCTTGAGGTTATGGCCGGCGATGGCGATCTCGCCGTGGCCGCGGTGATCGTGAATCTGGCGCTTGATCGAGTGCACGTCGGCGATGGCGGCGTAGTCGAGATATTTGCGCCAGATGAACGGCGCCAGCTCGGCGAGGAAGGCTTCGCCCACCGCGAGATCGCCGGCCACCGGCCGCGCCTTGATGAGCGCGGCGCGCTCCCAGTTCTGGCCCTGGCCCTCGTAGTAGCGGAAGGCGGCGTCGATCGAGATCGCCACTTGCGTGGAGCCGGGGTCGGGGCGGAGACGGAGATCGACGCGGAAGACGTAACCCTCGCTGGTGCGCTCCTGGAGGATGCGGCTGACGCGCTGGACGACGCGGACGAAGACCTTGGTCGGCTCCGTGCCGTCGGCGAGCGGGGCGACGTCGCGGTCGAAGAGCGCGATGAGGTCGATGTCGCTCGAGTAGTTGAGCTCGGCGGCGCCGTATTTGCCCATGCCGAGGAAGAAGAGGCCGGAGCCGGCCGAGGGGTTGTCCGGATCGGGCAGCTTGAGGCGCCCCGCCTGGTGCTCGGCGAAGAGCGCGAAGTCGGTCGCGGCGCCGAGGGTGGCGTCGGCGAAGGCGGTGAGCGCGGCGGTGACGGCGTCGAGGTCGAAGACGCTGCCGAGGTCGGCCAGCGCGAGGGTCAGCGCGACCTCGGCGCGGGCGCGGCGAAGGGCGGCCATCAGCGTGGGCTCGTCGGCGCCCCGCCAGGTATTGCGGGCGTCGGCCGACAACTTGCGCAACAGGACTTCCGGCGGCGAAGCGAGGACGCGGGTGAGGCGCGCGCCGTCGCGGAGGATCAGCGAGCGGAGGAAGGGCGAAGCGTCGGCGACGGTGGCGAGGAAGGCCGCGAGCTTCGGCAGGCGATCGAGAAGGCTGGCGAGTTCAGGACCGGCCTTCTTGGCGGCCTGAGCGGTCTCGGCTAGGCGCGGCGCGAGGCGGGTCTTGGCCAGCGGGGAGATGGCGTCGGGATCGATTCGTTCGCCGAGCGATGTCATGGCGGCGGCAGGCTCGGAGCTCACGCCGCCTCCACCAGCGCCGGCAGGCGGAGGACCACGCGAAGGCCGCGCGGAAGATTGTCGAGGAGCGCGATCTCGCCGCCGTGGAGGCGGGCGACGGCGGCGACGAGGGAGAGGCCGAGGCCGCTGCCGGGGGCCGAGCGGCTCTCCTCGAGGCGCACGAAGCGCTCGAGCACGCGCTCGCGGTCCTTCGCGGCAATGCCCGGTCCGTCGTCGGCGACGGTGATCACGATCCTGTCCCCTTCCCGCCCGGCGGCGACCGCGACATGCGCGCCGGCCGATTCCTCGCCGTCACGAGAGCCGTATTTGAGCGCGTTGTCGATGAGGTTGGCGATCGCCTGGCCGATCAGCTCGCGGTTGCCGCGAACGAACAATGGGCCGTCGGCCTGCGCCGTCAGCTCGCCGCCGGCCGACTCGGCGGCGGGCTCGTAGAGCTCGGCGACGTCGCGGACGATCTCGGCGACGTCGACGCGCTCGCCGGCCTTGTCGGGCGTGCCGGCCTCGACCTGGGCGATGATGAGGAGCGCGTTGAAGACGCGGATCAGCTGGTCGGCGTCCTCGATCGTGGATTCGAGGGCGGCGCGATAGGCGGCCGGGTCGTCCGACCCGCCGAGGGTCGACTCGACGCGGTTGCGGAGGCGGGTGAGCGGGGTCTTGAGGTCGTGGGCGATATTGTCGGAGACCTCCTTCAGGCCATGCATCAGGCCCTCGATGCGCTCGAGCATGGCGTTGAGGCTCGCGGCAAGCCGGTCGAACTCGTCGCCCGAGCCGGTGACCTCGAGGCGACCGGAGAGGTCGCCGTCCATGATGCGGCGGCTCGTGGCGGAGACCGAGTCGATGCGGCTCAGGACCCGCCGGCTGACGAAGAACCAGCTGATCGCGCCCAGCACTAGGAGGAGCGCCGCTCCCCAGGCGATCGACTGGCCGATGATCTCGCGGAAGCGCTCGCGCTCGGCGATGTCGCGGCCGACCAGCATAGTGAGGCCGCCGGGCATGGAAACGACGCGGACCATGGCGAGGCGCTCGGCGGTCTCGCCCTCCTCGCGGACATAGCCGACGGTGAAGGGCTCCTCGTCGGCGCGGTCGAGGACCGCCGCCGGGACCTCCGCGATGTTGCCGGCGACGATGCGGCCGGTGACGTCGACGATGAGGTAGAGGCTGGCGCCCGGGCGACGGCTCCGCCGGTCGACGCCGGCGACGACCGCGCCGATGCCGCCGGTTCCGGCCTGCTCGGCGAGGCTCCTGATCTCGGTGTCGATGGTCTCGCGGAGCTGGCGGGCCAGCAGCTGGTCGGTGGCGTAGGAGATGTAGACGACGAAGAGGACGGCGAAGACCGAGAAGCCCGCCAGGTAGATCGCCGAGAGGCGAAACGCGGTGGTGTTGAAGAACCTACCGAGACGCATCGCGGATGATGTAGCCGGAGCCGCGGACGGTCTGCAGGAGGGGCTCGGCGAAGCCCTTGTCGATCTTGGAGCGGAGACGCGAGACGTGGACGTCGATGACGTTGGTCTGCGGGTCGAAATGATAGTCCCAGACGTTCTCGAGGAGCATCGTCCGGGTCACCACGTGGCCGGCGTGCTTCATCAGATATTCGAGGAGGCGGAACTCGCGCGGCTGGAGCGGGATCGGCTTCCCGGCGCGCGTCACGGTGTGCGAGAGGCGGTCGAGCTCGAGGTCGCCGACGCGGTACATTGTGTCGGCCTCGCCCGGACGGCGGCGCCGGGCGAGCGCCTCGACGCGGGCGAGGAGTTCGGAGAAGGCATAGGGTTTCGCCAGGTAGTCGTCGCCGCCAGCCCTCAACCCGGCGACGCGGTCGTCGACCTGGCCGAGCGCGGAGAGGATGAGGACGGGGGTCTCGTCGCCCTCCTTGCGGAGATCGGAGACGATGGCGAGCCCGTCGCGCTTGGGGAGCATGCGGTCGGCAACGATGACATCGTAGCCGCCCTCGGCGGCCATGTCGGCGCCGCTCTCGCCATCGGCGGCGTGGTCGGCGACGTGGCCGGCCTCACGCAGCGCCTTGGTCAGATAGGTCGCGGTCTCGCGATCGTCTTCGATAATGAGAATGCGCATTGGGCTTCAGCATAGCCGGACTTGGCGGACTGCCGACAGCCCCGGCGAAAAAGCGAACGGCAGGCCGGGTGAGCGGCCTGCCGTCCGGATGGAGCGGAAGCATCGGGGCGACACGGTGAGCTCCCGCCCCAACTGCGGTGTCAGCCCTGGCGTTCGAAGGACAAGGCCACGAAGCCGGTGTTTTGGCCCGACTGGACGCGGAGGAGGACCGCGCCAAGACCCTGCTCCTTGGCTGCCGCGATGGCGGCCGTCACTTCGTCCGGGGTCGACACCGCGGTGCCGCCGACGGCGAGGATGACGTCGCCCGGCTCGAGGCCGCTCAAGGCGGCCTCGCCGCCGTCGGCGACCGAGGCGATGCGGACGCCCTCCCCGTTCGGCGCCGGCGCGAGGCCGAGCCCGAACTCGTCAATGGTGGAGGGGATCGGGGCCGAGGGCCGGCGCGGGGTCGGCTCACGGACCGCGGCCTGCTGCTGCTGCGCGGGCAGCGTGCCGAGCGTGACGTTGATCTCCGTCTCCGCGCCATTCCGCCACACGGTCAGCGCGGCGCTGGTGCCCGGGTCGAGACCGGCGATGGTGGTCGCGAGGTCACGCGTGTCGTCGATCGGCTCGCCGTTGACGGCGAGGACCGCGTCGCCCGGCTGGAGGCCGGCTTCGGCGGCCGGGCCGTTCGGCTGCGGCTCGACGATGAGGGCGCCGGCCGCGTCGGTGCGGCCGATGCTGGCGGCGATCTTCTCGTTGATGTCCTGGATCTGTACGCCGAGCCAGCCACGAACGACCTCGCCGCCGTCCATCAGGTCCTGGATGACGGCCTCGGCGGTCGCCGCGGGGATCGCGAAGGCGATGCCGACGCTGCCGCCCGAGGGCGAGAAGATGGCGGTGTTCACGCCGACCACCTCGCCGGAGAGGTTGAAGTCCGGACCGCCCGAGTTGCCGCGGTTCACGGCCGCGTCGATCTGCAGGAAGTCGTCATAGGGGCCGGCGCCGATCTGGCGGCCGCGGGCCGAGACGATGCCGGCGGTGACCGTGCCGCCGAGGCCGAACGGATTGCCGACGGCCACGACCCAGTCGCCGATGCGCACATCGTCGTCCGAGAAGCGGACATAGGTGAAGTCGGGGTTGCTCACGCCCTCGATCTTGAGGAGCGCGAGGTCGGTCCGCTCATCGGTGCCGACGAGAGTGGCGCTGTAGTCGGTGCCGTCGTTCATCGTGACGGTGAAGGTGGAAGCGCCGTCGACCACGTGGTTGTTGGTGACGACATAGCCGTCAGCGGAGACGATGAAGCCCGAGCCCTGGCCGACGCGCGGCCGCGGGTTCTGGTTCGGCATCTGCTGCTGGAACTCGCGGAAGAAGCGCTCGAACGGGCTGCCCGGCGGGATGTCGCGCGGGTCGAAGGGGAGCTCCATCTGCGCCGGCGTGGCGTTGAGCTCGACGCGGACGCTGACCACGGCCGGGCTTACCTGCTCGACGAGGTCGGCGAAGCCGGGCACCTGGATCGGGTTCTGGATGTTCACGACCTCGGCCTGGGCCGGCGAATAGGGCAGCACGGCCTGGCTGATCGCCGCGCCGCCGAGGCCCGCGACGATGGCCGTTCCAAGCAGAAGCCTGCTGGTCAGGCTGCGGCCCGTCCTGGAATTGCTGGTGTCAGTCACTCTGGTGGTCTCCTCTAGGCTTTCCTGGCTCCGTCGCGCATGGGCGGCGAAGCGGTTGATGCCAATATGGGACGGGGGACCTTACGGGTGCCTGACTAGAAGATTACGTCTCGGTAAGGTTGGACACGGAGGCGCGAGGAAGCGGTCGGGACCGGATCTTTCCGTCTTCGACGACGGTGTAGTGGCCGTGCAGTCTCGTGCCCTGCCGGGAAATGGCGACACTGACTCTAGCTGCTTGGCTGATCCAATTGGCGGTGCCCAGCCGGAGAAGAACTAATCCCGGAACTGGACGGGCTTGCCGAACGACGAGTTCACCAAAGTCCTTGTCGACAGTCAGTAGCAGGCGGGAGCCGGCGTGAGCGATCTCAAGGACATCGTCGTCCGTCGCTCCCGGACTTGTTTCAGAGACGTACTCAACGTCTTCGCCGAGCCGGCGCAGCTCAAGAACAAGGCCTAGATCAACGCACTCGTCAGCGAGCCAGCGCATCAGCGCTCAGCCGACCGAGATTTCCTCATCGGCGATAAAGTCCGCCGCATAGCTTTGGGCGGCCCGAATATCGTCGAGTGTAAGGCGTGGGTGATCGCGGATGATCGCCTCCGGCGTAGCTCCAGCGCCCAGTTTCCGAAGGATCAGCTCGACGGGCACGCGTGTGCCTTTGATCACAGGCTTGCCGCCCATGATTTCCGGGTTCAGCTCGATGCGCGCGTGGGTCATTGTCCAATTCTCAATAAGTCGCCGTCGCGGCGCAAGTCTTACTGCGTGTCTTCCTTGAGGAGGCGGTCGAGGCGCTGGCGTTCGGCCTCGGTGAGGGCCGCCTCGGCGCGGGGGCGGCGGCGGAGCACGGCGAAGGCGGCGTAGGCGCCCAGCGCCAGCATCAGGACCGGGGTCAGCCACAGCACCAGCGTATAGGGCGCGAAGCGCGGGCGGAGGAGGATGAAGTCGCCGTAGCGGGCGACGAGGAACGTCATCACCTGCTCGTCGGTGTCGCCAGCCGAGATGCGCTCGCGGAGGAGGATGCGGAGATCCTTGGCTAGCGGGGCGCTGGAATCGTCGATCGACTGGTTCTGGCAGACCATGCAGCGGAGCTCGGCCGAGAGGTCGCGGGCGCGCGCCTCGAGAGCCGGGTCGGCGAGAACCTCGTCGGGCTCGACCGCGAGGGCGGGCGAGCCGGCGAGGAGGATCCCGGCGAGCGCGAGGAGGGCCAGCCTCTTCCGCATCTTTATTCGGCCGGGACGACGGCGGCCCTCGTGCGGCGCGGGGCGCCGACGCGGAGGCGGCGGTCGGAGAGCGAGAGGAGCCCGCCGAGGATCATGAAGAGCGGCCCGATCCAGATCAGCGTGACGAGCGGCTTCCAGTAGATGCGGACCGTGGTGGTGCCGTCCATGAGGATGTCGCCGACCGAGAAATAGAGCTGCGAGAAGCCGATCGTGGCGATATCCGACTCGGTGGTCGGCGTGCCGCGCACGGCATAGACGCGCTTGGCCGGCTCGAGGAAGATCTGGCGGCCGCCCGCGTCGGTGACCGCGAAGCGGGCGACGGTCTCGCTGTAGTTGGGGCCGTTGCGCGGGAGGATCGAGTCGAGCACGACGGTGCGGCCGGCGACTTGGATGCTCTCGCCGCCCGGCCGCATCGCGGCCACGGTCTCGGTCTGCCAGGCGGTGCTGGCGACGATCCCGAAGAGGGCCACGCCGAGGCCGAGATGGGCGAACATCGTCCCCCACACCGAGCGCGGGAAGCCATAGGCGCGGCGCAGCGAGTCACCGAGCGGGGCCTGGAAGAGCTTGGCCCGGAAGGCGGGCTCAGTGAGTGCGCCGGCCACCAGCCAGGCGGCGAGACCGATGCCGAGGATGGCGAGCACGCCGCGGGCGCCGGTCAGCGCGGCGGCGGCGAGCGCGGCGAGAATGGCGGCCCCGAAGGCGAAGACCAGGCGCTGGCCGGCGGCGTAGACGTCGCCGCGCTTCCAGGCCAGCAGCGGGCCGAACGGCACCAGCAGGAGGAGCGGGATCATCAGCGGGCCGAAGGTGAGGTTGAAGAAGGGCGGGCCGACGGAGATGAGCCGCCCGGTCAGCGCCTCGAGCGCGAGCGGGTAGAGCGTGCCGACGAGCACCGTCGCGCAGGCGGCGGTGAGCAGCATGTTGTTGAGGACGAGCGCCCCTTCCCGGCTGATCGGCGCGAAGATGCCGCCCGGCGCGAGCGCCGGGGCGCGGAGCGCGAAGAGCGCCAGCGAGCCGCCGATGAAGAAGACGAGGAGCGCGAGGATGAAAACGCCGCGCGTGGGGTCGGAAGCGAAGGCGTGGACCGAGGTCAGCACGCCGGAGCGCACGAGGAAGGTGCCCAGCAGGCTGAGGCTGAAGGTGAGGATGGCGAGGAGGATCGTCCAGATCTTCAGCGCGTCGCGCTTTTCCATGACCAGCGCCGAGTGGAGGAGCGCGGTCGCCGCCAGCCAGGGCATGAACGAAGCGTTCTCGACCGGGTCCCAGAACCACCAGCCGCCCCAGCCGAGCTCGTAATAGGCCCAGTAGGAGCCCATCGCGATGCCGGCGGTGAGGAAGAGCCAGGCGGCGAGCGTCCAGGGCCGCACCCAGCGCGCCCAGGCGGCGTCGATGCGCCCGTCGATCAGCGCCGCGACCGCGAAGGCGAAGGCGATCGAGCAGCCGACATAGCCGAGATAGAGGAGCGGGGGATGGATCGCGAGGCCGATGTCCTGGAGGAGCGGGTTGAGGTCGTTGCCCTCGAACGGCGCGGGCAGGATGCGCGTGAAGGGGTTGGAGGTGAGGATCACGAAGAGGAGGAAGGCGGCGGCGATAAGGCCCTGCACCGAGAGGACGAGGGTCTTCAGCTTCTGCGGGAGGTTCGCGCCGAAGGCGGCGACCGAGGCGCCGAAGAGCGCGAGGATCAGCACCCAGAGGAGCATCGAGCCCTCGTGGTTGCCCCAGGTGCCGGCGATCTTGAAGACGAGCGGCTTGGCCGAGTGCGAGTTCTCGACCACGTTGAGGAGCGAGAAGTCGGAGGTGACGTAGGCGCGGACGAGGACGGCGAAGGCGAAGCCGATGAAGAGGAGCTGCATCAGCGCGGCCGAGGGCGCGATCGACATCAGGCGCCCGTCGCCGCGCGTGGCGCCCCAATAGCCGACGCCCGCCTGCACGGCGGCGAGCACGAAGGCGAGAACGAGGGCGTAGTGTCCGAGCTCGGCGAACATCGTGGCTATCCTCCGATCGACACAGCCATCCTCCCCCTGAAAGGGGGAGGTCCGGCGGCGAAGCCGACGGGGTGGGGGTCAGTCGATCGACCCGCAGAGGCACTTACCCCCACCGGCGCTTCGCGCCACCTCCCCCTTTCAGGGGGAGGAAAGGCATTCGAGGGAAGAAGGCCGGCGGCGAGCATCACGGCGTGGCCGAGGCGAGCGGGGCGGCGCCGGCGGGCGGGAGGCTCGGCGCGTTCTCCATCGAGCGGGCGACCTCGGGCGGCATGTAGTTCTCGTCGTGGCGGGCGAGCACGGTGTCGGCGGCGAAGATGCCGTCGGCGCCGACATGGCCCTCGGTGACCACGCCCTTCCCTTCGGCGAAGAGGTCGGGGACGAGGCCGTGGTAGACGACCGGGATCGTGGCGCTGAAATCGGTGACCGAGAAGCGGACCGTGCCGTCGGGGTCCTTGACCACCGTCCCCTCCTCGACCATGCCGCCGAGGCGGATGCGGTCGGTGGGCGGCGGGGCGAGGGCGACGATGTCGCTCGGCGACTGGAAGAAGGTGAGCCGGTTCGACATGGCGAAGAGGAGCAGCCCGACGGCGACGACGAGCACGGCTCCGGCTGCCGCGATCAAAGTCAGGCGCCGCTGCTTCCGGGTCATGGCCATGGGCTCGTTCTCCTAGTTCACCGCCAGCCCGAGCTCACGGGCTAGCGTATCCAAATTCGCGATCTGCTGCGGGTCGGCGGCCAGGGCGGCCTTGGCGTCGGCCAGCGCCGTGAGCGCCTCGGCGTCGCGGTCCAGCACATTATAGGAACGGATCAGCATCACCCAACCCTCGGGATTGTTGGGCTGCTGCCGGAGCTGCTCGGCGAGCGAGGCGACCATGCCTTCGATCATCTGCAGCTGCTCGGCGGGTATCTCGGGCGGCGGGGCGGTCGGGTCGACCATCGCCAGCTGGGCCTGCGCGAGGGGGACCCACGGGGCGCCCTCGGCGGGCGCGTCGGCGAGGAGCGCGCGCCACGCGGCGGCGGCCTCCTCGTTGCGGCCTTCCTGGCCGAGGCCAAGGGCGAGATAGAAGCGCGGGCCGATGGCCGTCGGGTCGAGGGCGAGGCCGCGCTCGAAGGCCTGCCGCGCCTCCTCGGTGACGATGCCGCCATTGATGTCGGTGAGGGCCGAGCCGAGACCGGTCTCGCGCTCGGCGCTCGAGCCGAGGATGCGGATGGCGTTGGCCCAGGCGCGCGCCGCCTCGTTGGGACGGCCGGCGGCGGAATAGACCGGGGCGATGACCTCCCAGCCCTCGCCATCATCGGGGTTGGAGGCGAGGTGCGCCTCGACCATGGCGACCATGGCGTCGATGTCGCCGAGGGCGTTGTCGACCTGGAGGCGCGCGGCGAGCGGCTGGTCGGGCGCGCCCGGCGTGCCAACGGCGACATAGAAGCCGACCGCGGCGACCGGGACGAGAACGAGGGCGAGCCCCGCCGCGAGGGTCCGGCGCTGGTCCGAGGCCGGCTCGCGGGCGGGCGCGGCGGCATCGGCGGCGCGGAGAAGGCGGCGGCCGATCTCGGTGCGGGCGGCGTCGGCCTCGGCGGGGCCGATGACGCCGCGCTCGACCTCACGGTCGAGCTCGCGCAGCTGGTCGCGGTAGATGGCGGCCTCGGCCCCGGCATTGGCCCCGGCGGCGCGGTTCCGATAGAGCGGAAGCAGCAGCGCGATCGACGCCGCCGCGGTCAGGACCGCCATGATGAGCCATTGGAGCATGTCGGGCGTGACCTAGCGGCCCGACATCCCTTTTGGCAAGGGAAACCGCGCCTTAGCGGCGGTATGCCCTCGCGCCGGGAGTGGCGCGAGGGTCAATTCTCCGCGATCCCGAAGAGAACCGCGGCCTAGGTGACCGGCGTCCAGGTGCCGTCCGGGTTGCGGCAGGCGGTGCCGCGCGCGGTCTGCGGGATGCCGTCGATGTAGATGGTCTGCGTGAAGTCGCGGCAGCTATAGGCGTTGACCTGATAGGCCGGGCCCGGCGTTGTGTAGCCATAGGGGCCGTTCGGGCTCTGCCAGCTCTGCTGGGTGCCGTATTCGAGGGCCTGGTACTGAGCGTAGGCCGCGCGCTGGCGCGACTGCTCGTCGAGGCCGCGGCCGATCTCCCCGCCGAGGAAGCCGCCGATCACGGCGCCGGCGATGGTGCCGGCGGTCGACCCGCCGCTGACCGCGCTGCCGATGGCGCCGCCCGCCACCGCGCCGCCCAGCGTGCCGATCTGCTGGCCCGGGCCCATGCCCACGCAACCGGCCAGCATGGTGCCGGCAGCGCAAAGGACGACGAAGGATCTCACAATCATGATTTGCCTCTCAGCTGACAAAGGGAGTGGTAGACATGGCAGGGCTCAAGCATGCCACGGTGGCGGAATTGGGAACCTCGCAAAAGGCTAGGCTCCCGGCAGGTCGACGGCGGCGGCGAGGCCGCCCATCGAAGAGCGCGACAGGTTGAAGTGGCCGCCATAGAGGCCGACCAGCTCGCAGACGATGGAAAGGCCGAGGCCGGAGCCCGGCTTGGTCTCGTCGAGGCGGCGACCGCGACGGGTCGCTTCCTTCATCTGCTCGGGCGTGAGGCCCGGCCCGTCGTCCTCGACCCTGAGCGCGAGATGGGCCGGCTGGTCGCCCTTGGGGGCCTCGTAGTCGACGGATAGGGCGACGCGGTTCCGCGCCCATTTGCAGGCATTGTCGACGAGGTTGCCGACGATCTCCTCGAAGTCCTGCTGCTCGCCCTTGAAGCGGGCGGCGGGCGGGACGTTCGCGGAGATGGCGAGCGCGCGGTCGCCGTGGATGCGCTGCATGGCGCGGGTCAGCCTACCCACGACCGGCTCGACTTCCGTGACGGCGCCGATCACCTCGACGCCCGCGGCGATGCGCGCGCGGTCGAGATAGTGGGTGATCTGCTGTCTCATCAGCTCGGCCTGCTCGGCGACCTTCTCGGCGAAAGGTCCCTTCCCGGCCCGCGCCTCGTTGGTGATCACGCTGAGCGGGGTCTTGAGGCCGTGGGCGAGATTGCCGACCTGGGTGCGGGCGCGCTTGACGATCTCCTGGTTGGAGTCGAGGAGCGCGTTCAGCTCCTTGGCGAGCGGCTCGATCTCGGCCGGGAACGGGCCGTCGAAGCGCTGGCGCTTGCCGCTCCTCAGTTCGGCGAGGCCCGAGCGCACCTTGTCGAGCGGGCGGAGGCCCCAGCGCACCTGGACGAGCATCGCCAGGATCAGGCCGAGGCCGAGCGCGGCGAGCGTGACGATCACGGAGGTGCGGAAGCCGGCGATGTCGCCGGCGAGCTCGGTGGCGTTGCCGGCGACCAGGAACTCGTATTCCTGCGCCGCGCCAGGCGCGCCGCCGCCCACGCTGACGAGGCCACGGATGACACGGAGCGACTCGCCCTCGGGGCCGCTCATCGCGGTGGTCTGGTTGCCCTCCTCGTCGGCCGGGGCGTTCGGATCGGCGAAGGTCAGCTCGTCGGTGAAGAGCGAGTCGGACCAGAGGATGACGCGGCCGTCGGAGACGCGGCGAATCTGCCAGTACCAGCCCGAATAGAGGCGCTCGAAGCGCTGCTCACCGAGATTGCCGGGGTCGGTCAGCTCGTCGGCGCGCTGGCTGGCGATCGCGGCGATGAGGCTCTTCAGATAGACGCCGAGGCGCTCGTCGAAGGCGTTCTCGACGGTCGCGCGATAGAGCGAGGTGAGGATGATCGCCGCGGCGGCGAGCGCGAAGACGATCCACAGCGCCGCCGAGCGGAGGAGCCGGAGCGAGAGCGAGTTGCGGCGAAGGCTGATGAAGCTAGCCATCGCCCGGCGGAACGATGCGGTAGCCGAGGCCGCGCACGGTCTCGATCAGCTCGGCCGGGACCTTCTTGCGGAGGCGGCCGATGAAGACCTCGATGGTGTTGGAGTCGCGGTCGAAATCCTGGTCGTAGAGATGCTCGATCAGCTCGGTGCGCGAGACCACGCGGTCGCGGTGATGGAGGAGGTATTCGAGCACGCGGTATTCGTGCGAGGTGAGCTTGATCGGGTTGCCGTCGACGGTGACGCGGGCCGAGCGCATGTCGAGGCGGAGCGGCCCGAGCTCGATCTCGTTGGTGGCGAGGCCCCCGGCGCGGCGCACCAGCGCGCGGACGCGGGCGAGCACCTCCTCGACGTGGAAGGGTTTGGCCACATAATCGTCGGCGCCGGCGTCGATGCCGGCCACCTTGTCGCTCCAGCGGTCGCGCGCGGTGAGGATGAGGACGGGCATGGTGCGC
Source organism: Bauldia sp. (assembly GCA_020853895.1). Lineage (GTDB taxonomy): Bacteria > Pseudomonadota > Alphaproteobacteria > Rhizobiales > Kaistiaceae > JADYYB01. The sequence continues at coordinate 3,954 of JADYYB010000094.1, read as the reverse complement.
CCTGCCCGGCGCCATTTCTCGAGGACGCTGATCCCGTCCATGACCGGGAGGCCGAGGTCGAGGATCACCGCGTCATAGGGCTCGGTGTCGCCAAGGAAATGGCCGTCCTCGCCGTCGGTGGCGCTGTCGACGGCGTAGCCGGCCTCCTTCAGCGCCTCGCTGACCTGGCGGTTGAGGTCGGGATCGTCTTCCACGACGAGGACGCGCATCGGTGCTGGTTCTCCCCTGCGGACCGGCCGCGGTCCGCTACAGGATTGTACCGGACTGCGCGTCCACGGTCAGGTTGACGACCTGACGGCCGCCGACCAGCACGCTGACCTGGTAGACGAGGCGGCCGCCGGAGCGGCAGAGGTCGGCCGAGAGCACCTCGCCGCCGGCCTGCGCCGCGACCTGGCTGCGGAAGCGGGAAAAGGGCTGCGCGGCGCCGTTTTGCACCTCGACGCGCGCAGCGTCCGGGCCGAGGCAGCCCGAGGCCTGGGCGAGAGCCGGGCCGGCGCCGCCGGGGAGCCCCAGGCTGGGGAAAAGCTGCGCCGAAGCGGGCGCCGCGCCGGTGAGGACGGCGGTCGCGAGCAGGAGCGGAAGAAGATGAGTCTTCAGGAACATGGGCGGGTTTCTATAGAGTCGCAGATGAACGCGCGCTGAATAGGAAACGCTCCAGACTATCGGCCGAATTGGCTTCCGGTGAGGTCGCGTCAGCCAAGCCGTCTAAGACCCATCCTCGCTCCCGGCGCTTCTGTCGTGACCCGACGGCGCCACTCGTCAGGCATACGCGTGCCTGGGACAGATCAGGAACGCGGGGCCGGGTCAAGAAAAGGATTCGAGGGTGGTGTCCTGCCCTAGCGAGGCGCGCCGAGGACGTTGAACTGGATGATGACGGCGGCGAGTATGATCGCCACGGCGAGCAAGGCCCATGCGATCTTCCTGGGTGTCCATCCTGAGCCGTTCATCGCCAGCAGCTACCGCCTACAGCGCGTCGGCGGCGTCGAAGAAGTCGCGGAAGAGGATCGAGGCCTTGGTGTCGCCGAGACTCATGACGCCTTCGAAGAAGGCGATCGTCGCCTCGCAGTAGCGGGCCTGGAGGCCGGCGTCGGCGGCCGCGCTCGCGGCGAGGCGCGAGAGGCCGTCGGCGGAGGCGTCGCCGCCGAGGGTGGTGGCGACCTCGTTCCAGTAGCTCTGGACGACCCCGGGTTCGGCACGCGGGCGCCCGGCGAGCGCGGTGCGGAAGATCTGCTCCTCGAGGCGCAGCTCGCGCTCCTGCAGGGCGCCTGGGAGATGGGCGAGGATCTCGCGCGGGTCGTCGGCGCCGACCGCATACTCGAAGCAGAGGCTGCCGTCGGCGCCGAGAAGGGTGCGGTACTGGTCGATGACGAGGTCGGCGAAGGAGAGCACCGTCGCGTCGTCGGAGAGCGGCAGATAGGCCTGGACCAGCGGCACGACCGAGCGCCGCGTGATGCCGGCGATCTCGCCCTCGGTCGCGCCGGCGAGATAAGCCTCGCGCATGGCGTCGACCATGGTGGCGAAGCGCGCCGGCTCCAGCACGCGGAGGGCGTCGAGGATCGGGAGGGCGGAGGCGAAGCGGTCGGCGACCGTGTCGCGGCTGAGGTCGGGGCCGAGGCCGGAGAGCGCGAACTGGTCGGGCGCCGCCATGCCGGTGACCACGCGCGCGGAGACGAGCTCCTCGCCGCTCGGGTACCAGACATCGTCGTAGGGGACGGCGAGCGCGCGGTCGAGGAAGCCCGAATCGTAGCCGGCGCGGGCGAGGATGATCTTCTCGCGGGCGATATAGGCGGCGACCTCGGCGCTGGTGAGGTCCGAGGAGGCGAAGGTGTGGAAGCCGATCCGCGCGGCCGGGTGCAGCCAGCGCTCGTCCCCGCCGGCGAAGGCGACCGTGCAGGCCGAGACGCAGATGTCGGCGACATAGGTGGCAAGGCCGCGCTCGGCGATGGTGCGGCGGACGATCTCCGCCTCGTTGACCCAGCCGCCGAGGCTGTCGAGATGGACGACGCGCACGCCAGGGGACTCGGCGAGGATGCGGCGGAACTCGCGCCCGATGCCGAGCTTGAAGCCGCCCGAGAGCTCGAGCTCGGTGCCATCGCGCATCACCCGGATCGAGAAATCGGGGAAGTCCGCATTGGTGGGAATGGCGGGCCCGGGCAGGCTCGGGACGGAGACCGCGGGTGCCGTCGGAGGGTCTTCGGCGAGCGCCGGCGCGGCCGGAAGAGCGCCGAGACCGGCCATCCCGGCGGCGAGCGCCAGGCGAAGGAACAGCATCAACGTCCGCCCCCCGGCGGAAAGGGGTAGTCCTCGGTTCGGTCCTATGCGACCGCCGGCCCCATCCCCCGATCGGTGCCGAGCGTTGGCGTCGCTATGACCCGCTTCAACCGGAGAGGAAAGCGCCACGCTTTCCGCGCGTCAAGAAGCGGCGCCCGGATGCGGTGAACAGCACAGCGTAAGCTGCGCCGCCGCCTCATTCGACCGGGGAGTCGTCGGCTGCTAGGATTCCCGCCAGGATGAAGAGAGCCGGACAGGGCAAGGAGCCGACGCTTCTGGCGCGCGCCGAGGCCGGAGACGCGGAGGCGCAAAACGAGCTCGGCCGCCAATATGCGTCGGGGAGCGGCGACAAGCGGTCGCGGGAGATGGCCGAGCGCTGGTTCCGCCGCGCCGCCGACCAGGGCTTCGTGCGCGCCAAGCACAATCTCGGCGTCCTCTGCCTCAACGATCCCAACCGCAAGAGCGAGGCGCTGCGCTGGTTCGAGGAGGCCTCGGCCGGCGGCTGGCTGCCGTCGGTCTATGCCGTCGGGCTCCTGATGCTGGAGGCGGACATGCGGGACGGGGCGATGACGATCTTCGAATCGGCGGCGGTGAAGGGGCATGCCGATTCGCAGGACGCGCTCAGCAATCTCTATTTCGAGCGCGGCGGCGAGGAGGGCCACGCCAAGGCCCGCTACTGGGCCGAGCTCGCCGCGCTCCAGGGCGTGGCGCCGGCGCAGGCGCGGCTCGGGGTGATCTATCACGACGGGCTCGGGGTGGAGCCGGACCCTGCCCTCTCGGCGAACTGGGCGCTCCGCGCGGCGGAGGCGGGGCATCCCGGCGCGCAGGCGATGATCGGGGTCGCCTACCATCTGGGCGCCGGCGTGGACGCCGACCTCGTGGAGGCGGCGCACTGGCTGCTGCGCAGCATCAAGGGCGGCAACGCGATGGCGGGGTCGTACCTGCCCCGCGTCCTCCGCGAGCTCGACCCGACGGGCACGGCGGAGGCCAAGCTCCGCGCCAGCCGCCCCCGCCCGCAGCTGCATTGATGCCTTGGAGCGCGATGAATTGACCTAACCCCCTTTTAGGGCAGGGCCATCGCATAAGGCGCCCCCTTTCCCCTCCCCCGCAAGCGGGAGAGGGGATGTTGAGGAGGTCGGCCTCCTGGCTCGGCGCCATATGCGATGGCCCTGCCCTCGAGGGGGAGGTTAGATCCCTGCCTCGATCCGTTTTCGTCGAGCTCTAGGGCTGCGGCTCTTCGGCGGGCCAGTCGACGAGGAAGTCTTCCCAGATCGAGAGCGGGACGAAGGTCTCGCTGATCGCCCGGCCGCGGATCGAGATGCCGGCGGCGTGGACGGTCTCGGGGTCGCCCGAGACGAGGGGGTGCCACCAGTAGAGGTCGCGCCCTTCGGCGACTAGGCGATAGGCGCAGGTCGGCGGCAGCCAGGGGAGCGTGCGCACCGCCTCGGCGTCGAGCGGGATGCAGTCGGGCACGAGGTCGGTGCGCCGCGAATAGTCGGTGCAGCGGCAGGTGTCGGTGTCGAGAAGGCGGCAGGCGACGGCGGTCCACGCGATCTCGCCGGTCTCCTCGTCCTGCAGCTTGTTGAGGCAGCAGCGGCCGCAGCCGTCGCAGAGCGACTCCCACTCGTGGGCGGTCATCTCCTCGAGGCTCTTCCGCCGCCAGAACGGCTCGTCGCCGATGGG
>JADYYB010000093.1 GCA_020853895.1 Bauldia sp. | reverse complement strand
GCTGCCTGACCGCGCCCCCGCACGACCTCTTTCCACATTCTCAACCTCACCCGCTCAGCAAAAATACCCGCTCAGCCAAACCCTCCTCCTCCTCAAACCGCGTTACGCAAAGGTCTCCACAAGGGGGAGGTTAAGGCGGCGAATGGCATCGAGATAATCACTGCCTAGCTGATGCCGAGATCGGCGAAAGGGAGGTAGCCGACCGCCTCGCCAGGAACGATGCCGTGGGCGCGGGGCGGCAGGAGGCACACGCCGTCGGCGCCGACGAGTGGCAGGAGGCGGGCGGCGCCGGCCGCTCCCGCGGGGCGTACCAGCGGCGGCGCGCCGGGATCGCCGAACGCGGCGCGTACCGGCAGGAACTCGGCGCGGCGCGGATCGGCGGGGCGGGCGAAATCGGCGATCGCCGGGATCGGGCGAAGAGGCGGGGGCGCGTGGCCGAGGAGCCTTGCCAGCAGCGGCCGGCCGACGAGGACGAAGGCGGCGAGCGCGGCCAGCGGATTGCCGGGCAGGGCGATCAGCAGGCTCCCGCCGATCCGGCCGAAGCCAAGCGGACGTCCGGGCTTCAGCGCGAGCGCCATGCATTCGAGCGCGCCGCCGGCGGCCGCGACCGCCGCCGCCACATGGTCCTCCTCGCTGCCCGAAATCCCGCCCGAGGTGATCACCAGGTCGGCCTGGCGGCTGGCGTCGAGGAGGCCGGCCGAAAGGATCGCGGGGTGGTCGGGCAGGACGCCGTGGTCGCGGAGCGCGATGCCGGGGCGGTCGAGGGAGGCGGCGAGCAGCGCGCGGTTGGCGTCGAAGGCGCCGCCGCGGAAGGGCGCGGCGCCCGGTGCCACGAGCTCGCTGCCGGTCGAGAGGATCGCCACCCGCACCGACCGCCGCACGGGCGCCTCGGCGAGGCCGAGCGCGGCGAGGAGCGCGGCGTGCCGCGCGTCGAGCAGCGTGCCCGCGAAGAGGACGGTCTCGGAGGCGGCGAGGTCCTCGCCGGAGCGGCGGATGTCGGCGCCCGGCACCGGCACGCGGCGGCAGCGCAACGCGCCCTCGCAGAGCTCAGCGTCCTCCTCGCGGAGCACGGCGTCCGCGCCGCGCGGGATCTCGGCGCCGGTCATGATGCGCACCGCCTCGCCCGGCTTGAGCGAGCCCGGGAAGGGATGTCCCGCGCGCGCCGTGCCGACGATGCGGTAGGGGCCGGCGACCGCGAAGGCGCCGCCCAGCGCGTAGCCGTCCATCGCGGAATTGTCGAAGCGCGGCAAGGCGTGGGGCGAGGCGACCGGCACGGCCAGGATACGGCCGCGGGATCGCCCGACGGGCACGCGCTCGACCTCGGCGACCGGCGCGGCGAGCTCGGTCACGCGGCGGACCGCCTCCTCGACCGGGACGAGCACGGAGGCTTCGGCCCGGACCGGGCGGGTCGGCGCGAGGGGCGCGGTGGCGAGCATCAGGCGGCTCCGCGCTGGCGCAGCATGCGCTGGATCTCGGAGCGGCAGGAGCCGCAATTGGTGCCGGCGCGGAGCGCGGCGCCCACCGCCTCGACCGTCCGGCAATTGTCGTTGACGATCGCGCGCACGATGTCGTTGGCGCCGACCGAGAAGCAGCTGCAGACGATCGGCCCGGGGTCGGGACGGTCGCCGCCCGGCCGTCCGGCGAGGAATTGCAGGCGCTCGGCGAGGCTCGGATGGAGCGCGCTCAGCCCGTCGGAAGCGAAGGTGCGCGCGACCTGAACCGGCTCGGGCGCGACGAAGACCGCGCCGAGGAGCCGCTCGCTGGCGAAGGCGACGAAGCGGTGATGGCCGGCGGCGGTGTCGAGATAGGAGAGGACCTCGCTCCCCTCGCCCGGGCGGAGAAGGCCGGCCGCCCAGGCGGCCCAATCGGCCGGCGGCGCGAGTCCCGCCATCTCGACGCGCCAGCCGCCGACGGCGGTGGCGATCGCCCAGTAGTCGGCCGGCACCGGGTCGGGACGCTCGGCGAGCACCGCGAAGGCGTGCCAGGTGGCCGGATAGGGGCGGATGCGAGCGCGCGCGGATTTGAGCGCGGGTTGGCCGGAGACCGGATCGGTGACGGCGGTCACCAGCGCGTCGACGCGGGCGAGGCTGGCCTGCTGGCCGGTCCAGTGGATCGGCACGAAGACCGCGCCGCGCCGCTGCCCTTCGGTGACCAGCGCGCGGCCGACGAGGCTTCCGTGCCGGGTCTCGACCTCGACCAGGCGGGCCGGTTCGATGCCCGCCGCCGAGGCGTCGTCGGGATGGATCTCGACGAAGGGCTCGGCGAGGTGCGCGGAGAGGCGGGCCGACCGGCCGGTGCGCGTCATGGTGTGCCACTGGTCGCGGATGCGGCCGGTGTTGAGGGTCAGCGGATAGGCCGGGTCGACCGGCGCGGGCGGCGCCGTCGGCGTGGGCACGAAGCGCGCGCGGCGGTCGGGCGTGTAGAAACGGCCGTCGCCGAAGAAGCGGCCGCCGGGGCGGGCACCGCTCGACCGGCTGTCGCGCGGCGCGGGCCATTGCACGGGGCGCAACGTCTCGTAGGCCTCGTCGGAGAGGTCGGCGAGGGCGCCGATGTCGAAGTCGCGCGTGCCGTCGTTCTCGGCGCCCGAGAGCGCCGCGTGCTCGCGGAAGATCGCCGCCGGGCCGTCATAGGCGAAGGCCTCGGCGAAGCCCATGCGCTT
>JADYYB010000092.1 GCA_020853895.1 Bauldia sp. | reverse complement strand
GGGTCGGCGACATCGTCAGCGAGATGACCGCGCGGGGCGAGACGGTCGAGCGCGACGCCTTCGGGCACGTCAAGCTCGACACGATCAATGTCGGCAACTGGTTCTCCAAGCAGTTCGCCAAGCTCGTTGCGGCGGAGAAGACGCTGGTGCAGAAGTCGGGCTATTTCGCCCGTTCGTCGGCCGCCAACGATTTCGACCTAGGGCTGATCGGGACGATGGTCGACCTTGCGGTGACCTCGGGTCTCGGCGGGAATTCGGGCGTGATCGGGCACGACGAGGAGCGGGGCGGGGAGCTCAGGGTGATCGAGTTCCCGCGCATCAAGGGCGGCAAGCCGTTCGACATCTCGACGCCGTGGTTCACGGAGATGCTGCGGACGATCGGCCAGCCGGCCGGCGGCAAGGTCGAGGTCGCCCACGCGGAGGAGTAGGGCAATTCCGTGCATTTTCCGCCGCCAGGCGGCGGAGCGCCGGCGTTTGCCGGCGCCCCCTCCCTGTCCCTCCCCACAAGGGGGAGGGGATGCTCGGGCAGGTCGCGGCCCCTCTTAGCCCTCCCCCCTTGTGGGGGAGGGTTGGGTGGGGGCGCGAGCGAAGCGAGCGGCTACAGCAGCTCGGCGCCCTGGACGTTGACGAACACCGAGTAGAGCGACTGCGAGCCGGCCATGAAGAGCCGGTTGCGGCGCGGGCCGCCGAAGCAGATGTTCGCCGCCCGCTCGGGCAGGTCGATCTGCAGCACCGGAACGCCGGCCGGCGAGAAGCAGCGCGGGCCGGTCTCGTTGTCGGTGCCGCTCCAGCCGCACCAGACATTGCCGTTGGCGTCGCACTTGATGCCGTCCGCCCCGCCGGTCTGCGACTGGATGAAGGCCCGGCGGTTGCTCACCGTGCCGTCGTCGGCGACATCGAAGGCGGTGATGCCGCGGGGCATGAGCGTCGAGTCGGTGACGTAGAGGATCTTGTAGTCGGGCGAGAAGCAGATGCCGTTGGGGCGGATCTCGTCGGCGACCAGCGTGAGCGCGCCGGTCGTGCCGTCGATGCGGTAGACGTTGGTCGGCAGCTCGGCCGTGGCGCGCTCGCCCTCGTACCAGCCGTTGATGCCCGGCGTCGGGTCGGTGAAATAGATCGACCCGTCCGGGTGGACGGCGAGGTCGTTGGGCGAATTGAGCGGCTTGCCGTCGTAGGTGTCGGCGAGCACGGTGATGCGGCCGTCATACTCGGTGCGGGTGACGCGCCGGGTGAGGTGCTCGCAGCTGAGGAGGCGGCCCTGGCGGTCGCGGGCGTGGCCGTTGGTGTTGTTGGCGTTGTCGCGGAAGGTCGAGATCTCGCCGGTCGCCTCGTCCCACTTCATGATCTTGTTCTTGGGGATGTCGCTGAAGAGAAGGTAGCGGCCGTCGCCGAACCAGACCGGGCCCTCGGTCCACCAGAAACCGGTGGCGAGCTGCTCGACGCGCGAGTTGAAGACGCGCAGCGACACGGAGCTGTCGAGGACGCGCATGCGCGGGTCGGGATAGCCGAGTTCCTCCACCCACTGGGCGGCCCTGGCGGTCGAGGTCATAGCAGCAGTCACCGCGGCCGCGGCGGCGCCCGCGAGCGCAGTTCTCCTGGTGATTTCCATGAAGTTTTCCTCCCTTTAGCCCGGCCATCTTCGCGGTGGCCGTGACAGGCGGGAGCTTAGCACGGCGGGTGCCTGCGAAAATGGCAGGAGGGGAAACGCCCGGCGGATCTGCCCCCTCAGATGAGGGGTGCGGGCACTTTTCCTCCCCCTGAAAGGGGGAGGTCCGACAGCGAAGCTGACGGGGTGGGGGTACGTCACGGGAGGGCGTTGACCGGCAAGGACTTACCCCCACCGGCGCTTCGCGCCACCTCCGCCTTTCAGGGGGAGGAAAAGGGAGGCTACGCGATGCGGTTGCCGGCGATGGTGAGCTGGGGGAAGGCGGTGGCGTCCCTGGCGAGGTCGCCGGTGGTGCGCTCCGCCCAGCGGTAGCCGACGACGGCGCCGTCGGTCGCGCCGGAGATGACGTTGCTGGCGATGAGCACCGGCCCGCCGCCCTCGACCACGGTCACGGCGAAGCCGATTGGCGCGCGGCGGATGACGTTGCCGGTGGCGGCGACGTCGCGGAGATAGGGACCCCAGCCGAGGAGGACGCCGAAGAGCGGGGCGCCGTCGATGAGGTTGCCGCTGAGCGCGACGTCGGCCTCGATGGCGATGCCGATGCCGAAGCCGGGCGGGTCGGCCTCGTACGGGCCGCTGCCGGTGAGGTTGCGGACGATGTTGCCGCTCACCACCGCCATGCGGCCGCCGTCGAGGAAGTTGGCGACGCTGATCCCGGTCGCGGCGGCGTCGACGATGTTGTTGGCGATGAGCGTGGCCTCGAAGACGAACTCGGAATAGATGCCGACCTCGCCCATGCGGAGGCAGTTGTTGCCGACGATCTGCACGTTGTCGGCCGAGTTGGCGCGGATGGCGGTGAAGGCGCAGTCGGCGATGCGGTTGCCCGAGACGATCACGTTGTGGGCGCGGAAGACGTTGATGCCGTTCCCGTTCTGCCCGGTGCCGCCGTCATTGGCGGCGATCCGCTCGACGCGGTTGCCGCTGACGATCGAGCCGTCCTCGCCCGCCTCCCAGCGATAGACGAGGATGCCGGCATTGCCGCAATCGGCGACGAGGTTGTCGCTCACCGAGAGGCCGGTCGACTCGATGGCGCGGATGCCGGCGTCGGCCGCGCGGAGGATACGGTTGCCGGCGATGCGGCCGCCGCAGCGGTCGAGGGCGATGCCGGACTTGGCGCTGTCGACGAACTCGCAGCCTTCGATGGCGACGTCGGGCGCGTCGTTGAGATGGACGATGCCCGGCACCCACTCGCCGAGCGGGGCGTTGGCGCCGTCGATGACGAGGTCGGCGAGGCGGACGATGGTCGAGCCGTAGGCGGCGAGCATGTGGTCGCCGCCGGCATGGACGAGGCGGCTCGCGCCCGGAACGCCGAAGAGGCGCGCGCGGTCGGGGAGGGTGACGCCGGAGACGACGTAGCGGCCCGGCGGGATGAAGAGGGCGGCGTCGGCGTCCGACGCGGCCTGCAGCGCAGCCTCGAGGATCGCGCCCTGGTCGCCCGGCGTGTCGGGCTGGAGGCCGAAGGCGACCGCGTCGAGCGTGCCGAGGACCGGCGCGCCGGTCCGTGCCTGCGCGGCGGCGCCCGCCGGGAGCAGCGTCCCGATGGCGGCCGAGGCGGCGAGAAGTTGTCGGCGGTTCATGCGCGGTCCTCTTTGGAAGGGTTCGAGCACTCAAGGCGCGTGCCAGCACCGCCTGTGCCGGATCGGGACGGGCATGCGCCGCCGCGATTGGCATTTGCCGCGGCGCGCACTAGAACCGCGCCTCATTGCTGACATGGCTTGTCATTCCGGTACGCCAGTCTTTCCGCCGGCGCCCCTCCCGCATCGCACGAGAGCCAACGATTCCGAGGACTTTATGCGGATCATCGAGACCAAAGACTTAAGGCGCACGTTCAAGACCAAGGGCGGGGACGTGGAAGCGGTGCGCGGGGTCGACCTCTCGGTCGAGGCGGGGCAGATCTTCGGCTTCCTCGGGCCGAACGGGGCCGGCAAGACGACCACGCTCCGCATGCTGGCGACGCTCCTCCCGCCGACCGGGGGGGAGGCAAAGGTGGCGGGCGCCGACCTCCGCACGGAGCCGCATCTCATCCGCGAGCGGATCGGCTATGTCGGCCAGGGCGGCGGCAGCTCGGCCTACGAGACCGGGCGGCGCGAGCTGATCCTGCAGGGAAGGCTCTACGGCATGAGCAGGGCGGAGGCCGTGGCGCGGTCGAGCGAGCTCCTCGCCGCGCTCGATCTGGAGTCGGCGGCCGACCGGCGCATCGAGACCTATTCGGGCGGCATGAAGCGGCGGCTCGAGGTCGGGCTCGGCCTCGTCCACAAGCCGCAGCTCCTCTTCCTCGACGAGCCGACCACCGGTCTCGACCCGCAGGCGCGCGCGCGGATGTGGGAGGAGGTGGTGCGGCTCAAGGACGGCGGCACGACCGTCTTCCTCACCACGCACTACATGGAGGAGGCGGACGTGCTGTGCGATCGCCTGGCGATCATCGACCACGGCAAGATCGTCGCCGAGGGGACCTCCAACGAGCTGAAGCGCCAGGTCGCCGGCGACGTGGTCACGCTCGGCACGAACGGTCGCGGGCAGGCGGTGCTCGACCTCGTCCGCCAGCAGAGCTTCGTGCGCGAGGCCTCGGCCAACGAGGAGGGCACCGTGCGGCTCTATGTCGACCAGGGCGACGCCGCCGTGCCGCAGCTCCTTCGCCTCCTCGACGGGGCGAGCCTCGCCCCGAGCACCATCGCCATGGCGCGGCCGAGCCTCGACGACGTGTTCCTGCGCAAGACCGGACGGTCGCTGCGCGAAGACCAGAAGGCCGCCTGAGGCACGCCATGAAGATCCTTCGCGACACCTGGCTGATCTTCACCCGCTCGCTCTCGATCGCGCTCCGCAACCCGATCTGGGTGCTGATCGGGCTGATGCAGCCGATCCTCTATCTCGCGCTGTTCGGGCCGCTGCTCGCGCCGCTGACCCAGCTGCAGGGCTTTCCGCCCGGCGACTGGACCAACGTGTTCGTGCCCGGGCTCCTCCTGCAGATCACGATCTTCTCGGCCTTCTTCGCCGGGTTCGGGCTATTGGCCGAGCTCCGCTCCGGCGTGCTCGAGCGGATGCGCGTGACGCCGATGAACCGCATGGCGATGTTCCTCGGCCGTGCGCTCCGCGACGTCGTCCTCCTCTTCACGCAATCGCTGGTGCTGGTGCTCCTGGCGCTGCCCTTCGGGCTGCGCGTCGGGCTCTTCCCGCTGGTCGCCTCGATGATCCTGCTCGGCCTCGTCGGGCTGACGATGGCCTCGCTCTCCTACGCGGCCGCGCTGTGGCTCAAGAGCGAGGACGCGATGGCCCCGTTCCTCAACATGGTCGCGGTGCCGATGCTGCTCCTCTCGGGGCTGCTGCTGCCGATGTCGCTCGGGCCGGACTGGCTCAAATGGATCTCGCTGGTCAGCCCGCTGACCCATGCGGTGGACGCCATGCGCTCGCTCTTCGCGGGGCAATTCGATGCCCTCACCGTGTTCCGCGGCTTCGCGGTGACCGGCGTGTTCCTGGCCTTCTCGCTGTGGGTGGCGACGGGGGCCTTCAGCCGCTCGCAGGCGTAGGCGGGGCTACTTGCCCTTGAGCTCCCAGTCCGGGAGCGTGGCCGGGCTGTCGCTCGAGTTCCCGAGGTCGGCGCTGCCGAGATAATAAAGCGCGGCGGCGAAGCCGGCGGCCATGGCGAGGATCGCGAAGAGCATCACCCAGCCCGGGCGCCGGCCGCGCGCCTGGCCCTGGCGGGCGGGGACGCGGCGGGTGGTCGGGATGGTCCGCGGAGCGCGGCGTGGCTCCGCGCCGCCCGTGAGCGTGGTCCCGGCGACGTCGATCCGCGTGACGCGCGTCTCCTGGCGGCGGGCGCGAGCGGCCTCGCTTTCCTCGACGCGCTGCGCGGGCTTGATCGAGCGCGCGATGCGCGCCTCGTCGGCGCGGCGCAGCGGATTGAGGAACTCGTGGTTGGGTCGTTTGGCCATCGTGCCGGACCGGGTTCGGCGCCAGTCTAGTGCGATTCCCCCGGCGCCGGAAAAACCCAACGCCGGGAAGGGTTACGAGACCGTTCTAGAGCGGGGTGAAGCCGCCTGGATTGTCGAAAACGGCGCCGCTGCCGGCGATCAGCTCGAGCGCGGTCGCCTCGATGCCGTCGACCGCGTCGGCGAGCGAGTCCTGGTCGCCGTCGATCGTGCGTGCCGAGCATGGCGAAGCCGAGGCGGAAATAGCCGCCCTTGGGACGTGGCAGGGGTTCCCCTTCGATTCATGACTGAGTTGGTTGACCTACACATCCCGTCAACGCCCGCGTCGCATGCTGGACGACCTAGAAGGCACCGTCTTCCATGACCGCGTCGATGGCGAGCCGAAGGCGCTCACGCTTCTGCCCGTCCATGCGCTGGTAGTAGACGACGAAAATCCCGCCGGCCGAGCGGGACACGACGGAAGCTGACTCAGCCTGTCCTACGACCAATGGCACCGGCGTGGTGCAGTCGATCGCATAGTGGACATGGCCGGCACCCGGCGGGGCCCGCTCCGTCACGCTGTGCGCAGGACAAGACGGATTCGTGCTCAGCTCGTTCGCCACCGCGAGGGGCGGCGAGCTTATGGGACGGACAAAGAACCAGGCAGTGCCGCCCCAATCGGCGTGCGGCATGCCATGCCGCAACAGCCTTGCCGCGTCCGTCTCGAAGCGCGGGGCAGGGAGGCCGGCCCGTTCGGCGACCGCGGAAGCGAACGCCTGCGCCTCGGCCACAAGCGGTACTCGCGCTTGCTCGGGCTGGTTGATGAGCGCGGCCACGAAGGCGCTCAGAATAACTGCCGCACCGATCATCCACCATTTCAGGCGGTTCGCGGCGGCTCGCCGTCGCGCGAGGACCCAGCCCGGTTCGGCGCCGGGCGAGGTGGCGGAAGTCGCCTTCGCTGGTGTCGCTGGCGCCATGCGGCGCCTGGCGGTGCTTGCAGGCCGGCCAATTTGCGCCTCGTCCAGACGACGCTGGCGGCTCGTGAATTCGTGGCCCGTTGGGCGACGTGTCATGCGGCCAAGAGCGGCATGAAGCCACCGGGCGCGCTCGCGGCGCGATCGGCGATGAGTTTCGGCACGATTCCCCCCAATCCGATTGCGGGAGACTAGGGCGAACGCACCGGTCGAGACAAGAAAGAGGCAGCGCCTTGCCGAGTGCCCAGCCCTTGACCATATCGGGCGGGGTGCCTATCCCAACGCGCCCGACCCGGCCGCGCCGGATTCTCGGCGGCCGGACGGTCGCAAAGGGCGAACGAGCTTCAGAATGGCCGAATTCAGCACTTCCCTCGAGAAGCCGGATTCGAGGCCGGCCGGTGGCTTGGCCGCCGCCATGGGCCGTCCCGCGGCGCAGGCGCCGACGGGAAGGGCGGCCCTTTCCATCCGCAACCTCACCAAGACCTATGCCAGCGGCACGCAGGCTCTAAAGGGCGTCTCGCTCGATATTGCCGAGGGGGATTTCTTCGCCCTTCTCGGCCCCAACGGGGCGGGCAAGACGACCGTCATCGGCATCGTCATGGGCCTCGTCACCAAGACCGCCGGCACGGTCAGCGTCTTCGGGCACGACATCGACCGCGACCACGCGCGGGCGCGGAAATTCATCGGCGTCGTGCCGCAGGAGCTCAATTTCAACATCTTCGAAAAGGTGATGGACATCGTCGTCAACCAGGGCGGCTATTACGGCATCCCGCGCAAGGTGGCGATCGAGCGTGCCGAGGAGATCCTTCACCCGCTCGGGCTCTGGGAGAAGCGCTGGGAAGTCAGCCGCACGCTCTCCGGCGGCATGAAGCGGCGGCTCATGATCGCCCGCGCGCTCGTCCACCGGCCGCAATTCCTGATCCTCGACGAGCCGACCGCGGGCGTCGACGTCGAGCTCCGCCGCGGCATGTGGGACTATCTCCGCAGCCTCCGCGAGTCCGGCACCACGATCCTCCTCACCACGCACTATCTCGAGGAGGCCGAGCAGCTCTGCAAGCACGCCGCGATCATCAATCACGGCGAGATCATCGCCTCGGGCACGATCAAGGACATCCTCGCCCGCCTCAAGAGCGAGCGGGTCACGCTCGACCTCGCCGCACCCGCGGCGCAGCAGGCGGCGGCGCTCCTCGCCGGCTACCGGCCGGTGGTGGTAGACCCGAGCACGGTCGAGGTCGAGGTGGACGAGGGGAGAGGCATCGGCCCGGCCGTCGTCACCCTCCAGGACAACGACATCCCAGTGCAGATGGTGCGGCCGAAATCGGGACGGCTCGAGGAGGTCTTCCTGCGCCTCACCAGCGGAAACGGCGGCGCGCCATGAGCCCGGCGGAGATCTGGACCTCGTTCTACACGATCATCCGCAAGGACGTGGTGCGCATCCTCAGGATCTGGCCGCAGACCTTCCTGCCCTCGATCGTCACCTCGATCCTCTATTTCCTGGTGTTCGGCGCCTTCCTCGGGAGCCGCATCGGCGCCTTCGACGGCGTGCCGTTCATCAACTTCGTGGTGCCCGGGCTCGTCATGCTCGGCGTGGTCACCAACGCCTTCTCCAACGTCGCCACGGTGATGTTCTCGTCCAAGTTCATGGCCCGGAACATCGACGAGATACTGGTCTCGCCGACCCCGCCGATCGTGCTCGTCGCGGGCTTCGTCACCTCGGGCGTGGTGCGCGGGGTGCTGGTCGGAATCTCGGTGCTGGTGGTGGCGCTGTTCTTCGCCGAGATCAGCTTCCACAGCGTGCCGGTCATCCTCCTCTTCCTGGTGCTGACCAGTATCGCGCTGGCGCTCGCCGGGCTCATCAACGGGGTCTACGCCAAGAGCTTCGACGGGATCAGCATCGTGCCGACCTTCGTGCTGGCGCCGCTCATCTATCTCGGCGGGGTGTTCTACTCGGTCGACGTCCTGCCGGCGTTCTGGCAGCAGGTCACCCATTTCAACCCGCTATTCTACGTGATCGACGGATTCCGCTACGGGTTCCTCGGTATTTCCGACGTGTCGGTGGGGATCAGCCTGGCCGTGCTGCTGGCGGTCAATCTGGTCTTCGCGGGCATCGCCTGGTACTTCATCCGCACCGGACTCGGCCTCCGCCAGTAGAACAGCCGGCCAGGCGAGGAACGCCCAAGCCACCGCTGCGTTGGGTGCTCATCTTCAGGGTGAGCAAACCAATGAATATGCCGCAGTCCGAGGCCGCCGCAGAGGCGCCGGTCGAGAGCCCGTTCGCCCCGGAAACCCGGTTCGGCGGCGGCAATCACCGGCTGCTGCTGGGCATATTCCTCATCCTCCTCGTCACCGCGCTCTATCTCGCGCGCGACATCGCGCTGCCGGTCGCCATCGCCTTCCTGCTCGCGATCGTGCTCAGCCCGCTGGTGCGCATCCTCCGCGGCTGGGGCATCCCGGAGGCGATCTCGGCGATCGCGCTGGTCGGCGGGGTGATCTTCGCCATCGCCATCGGCGGCTATTTCCTGAGCTCGCCGGTGCGCAGCTGGATCGAGGATGCGCCGCGCATCTCGCGCGAGATCCAGGACAAGCTGGTCGTCTTCCGCGGTCCCGCCGAGACCATCGCCGAGGCCTCGCAGACGGTGGAGGCGATCGCGGCGGGCGGAGCGGCCGGCGAGGGCGTGCAGCGCGTCGAGCTCAGCGATTCGGGGATCCTCGGGCGGGTCTTCGAGGGCGTGCCGGCGTCTCTCGCCAAGATCGCGCTGACGATGATCCTGGTGGTGTTCATCCTCGCCTCGGGCGACCTCTTCTACGAGAAGCTCGTCCGCGTCATGCCGACTATGTCGGACAAGAAGCGGGCGGTGCGCATCTTCCGCGAGGTCGAGTTCGAGGTGTCGCGCTATTTCCTCACCGTGGCGATGATCAACACCGGGTTCGGCCTCGCGGTCGGGACGGGGCTGGCGCTGGTCGGCTGGGCGACGCCGGTGGTGTGGGGCCTCGCCGCCGCGCTCCTCAATTTCATCCCCTATGTCGGCGGGCTCGTCGCCGTGGTGATCATGGCGCTGGTCGGCATCGTGGCGTTCGACTCGGTCGGCTTCGCGTTGCTCGGTCCCGCGATCTACATCGCGTGCAACGTCATCGAGAGCAATTTCGTGACCCCGCTGATCGTCGGCCGGCGCCTCGAGCTAAATCCTGTGGTGATCGTGCTGGCGGTGACCTTCTGGGGCTGGCTGTGGGGCATCGCCGGGCTGCTCGTCGCCGTGCCGTTCCTGGTCGTGGTCAAGGTCTTCGCCGACCATGTCGAGGGGATGGCGCCGGTCGGCGAGTTCCTCGCCGCGCGGCATAGCTCGAACGGCAACGGGGATCAGCCGGTGCCGCCGACCGTCAGCCCGTCGACCAGCAGCGTCGGCTGACCGACGCCGACCGGCACGAGCTGCCCGAACTTCCCGCACATCCCGATGCCTGGATCGAGCGCCATGTCGTTGCCGATCATGCGCACGCGGGTCAGCGCGTCGGGGCCGTTGCCGATGAGGACGGCGCCCTTGACCGGCGCGCCGATCCTGCCGTTCTCGATGCGGTAGGCCTCGGTGCAGGTGAAGACGAACTTGCCGCTGGTGATGTCGACCTGGCCGCCGCCGAAGGAGACGGCGAACAAGCCATCCTTCACCGAGGCGAGGATCTCGCGCGGATCGTGCTCGCCGCCCAGCATGAAGGTGTTGGTCATGCGCGGCATCGGCACGTTGGCATAGGACTGGCGGCGGCCGTTGCCGGTGCTCCTGCCGCCCATGAGGCGCGCGTTCTGGCGGTCCTGCATCAGGCCGACGAGGATGCCGTCCTCGATCAGCACGGTGCGCGAGGTCGGGGTGCCCTCGTCGTCGACCGCGAGCGAGCCGCGCATCGTGTCGAGCGTGCCGTCGTCGAGCACGGTGACGCCGGGCGCGGCGACGCGCTTGCCCATGAGCCCTGCGAAGGCGCTGGTGCCCTTCCGGTGCGCGTCGCCCTCGAGGCCGTGGCCGACCGCCTCGTGGAGGAGGATGCCCGGCCAGCCGGGGCCGAGCACGACCGACATCTCGCCCGCGGGCGCGGCGCGCGCGTCGAGAAGGACGAGGGCGAGGCGGACCGCCTCATCGGCCGCCGCGCGCCAGGCGTCGGGGCTGACGATCTCGGCGAAATGCTTGCGGGCGCCGAAGCCGTAGGAGCCGATCTCCTGCCGCTCGCCGTCGCGGGCGAAGACGGTGATCGAGAGCTTGACCAGCGGGCGGAGGTCGTCGACCGGCGCGGCGTCGGGGCGGACCACCGCGACCGACTGGGTGACCGTATCGAGCTGGATGGACACCTGCTGCACCCGCGGGTCCTTCGCGCGGGCATAGGCGTCGATCGAGCCGAGGAGGGCAGCCTTGTCGGCGAAGCCGGGACGGGCGACCGGGTCGGCGTCGGGATAGGGGCGGCGGTTGGTGCCGCGCGGCGGCTCGGCGGCGTGGGCGCTTCGGCCGAGACGCGCGCCCTTGGCCGTCTCCGCGGCGCGCCGCAGGGCGGCCTCGGAGAGGTCGCCGGCGCTGGCATAGACGACGGCCGGGCCGGAGACGGCACGGAGGCCGAAGCCGTCCTCCTCGCGGTAATTGGCGGTCTTGAGGCGGCCCTGGTCGAAGACGAGGTTCTCGGCGGCGCGGCTCTCCACGAAGAGCTCGCCGTCCTCGCAGCCATGAGTGGCGTCGGCGACGAGCCGGGTGAGCGCATCGGCGTCGAGGCCGATGCGCGCCGCGAGGCCGGGGCGGAGGCTCATTCCGCCGCCTGGCGGCGGAAGGGCGCGGCGAGCTCGGCGAGGCCGGTCCGCATCGCCTCGGTGATACCCGGCTCGCTCATCGAGTGGCCGGCCCTCTCGACGACCGCGATGCGGGCGGCCGGCCAGGCATCGGCGAGGCGCGCGGAGGTCGCGGGCGGGCAGAGGAGGTCGTAGCGGCCCTGGACGATCTTGCCGGGAATACCGCGGAGCCGGGCGGCGTCGGCGATGAGCTGGTCCGGCCGGAGGAAGCAGTCGTTGGCGAAATAGTGCGCCTCGATGAAGGGCGAGCGCGGCAGGCTGGTCGGCGAGACCACCGGCGAGAGGCGCTGCGAGGCCGGCTGGATCACCGAGAGGACGCGCTCGTAGTCGTGCCAGCGCTGCGCGGCGGGGGCATGGACCTCCGGGCGCCGGTCGAGGATGCGGCGCCAGTAGGCGGGCAGCGGATCGCGGCGCTCCTCGGGCGTGAGGAAGGAGAGGAAATCCTCGAGGAGCTCGGGGCGGAAGCGGGCAGGTCCGTCGAGGAAGGCCCAGTTCAGCTCCTCGCGCGTGCCGAGGAAGACGGCGCGGAGGAGGAGGCCGGTCACCCGCTCGGGATGCGCCTCGGCGTAAGCGAGGCCGAGCGTGGCGCCCCACGAGCCGCCGACCACGATCCAGCGCTCGATGCCGAGCCGCGTCCGGATCAGCTCGATGTCGGCGACGAGATGGGCGGTGGTGTTGGCGTGGTAGCGGTCGGGGGATTCGTTGCGGCCGGCGCCGCGCTGGTCGAAGAGGATTCCGCGGAAGACGGCGGGGTCGAAGAGCGTGCGCTGCGTCGGCTGGATGCCGCCGCCCGGGCCGCCATGCAGGAAGACCGCCGGCACGCCCTCGGGGCGGCCGACCTCCTCGACGTAGAGGACATGGCCGTCGCCGACGTCGATCCGGTGCTCGGCGTAGGGCAGCATCGGGGAGACGGTCGGGAACTGGGACTGGATGTTCATGGCGGGGCGAAAGCATATATCCCTCCCCCGTCGTGGGGGAGGGTCAGGGTAGGGGGCGACGGCATTGCCGGCGCTCCGCCGTCAGGCGGAGACGCTTCGGCGCTCGACCGGTTCGGCAGCTTTGCTGCCGGCGCTCGCGTGCGCGAGCGCCCCCACCCCGGCCCTCCCCACAAGGGGGAGGGGGAAGAAGCGGGTGCCGCGCCGGACCGGGTCATCTGCGAATTCGCTACGAAGTCTCAGGCTACGGGGTCGTCGATCTTTTCCCAGGTGCCGCCCGCGAAGTTCCGGTAGAGGAAGCGGCGCTCGTCGGCCTCCGACTCGGCCTTCGCCATCTGGAAGATCTCCTGGTGGCGCGGCGAGAGCTCGCAGGCCGGGTCGGTGTTACCCGCATCCCCGGTCAGCGCGAAGGCCTGGCAGCGGCAGCCGCCCCAGTCGATCTCGGCCATCTCGCAGCCCTGGCAGGGCTTCGGCATCCAGGAAGTGCCGCGATATTTGTTGAGCGCCTCGGACTCGTTCCAGATCCACTCGATGGCGTGGTCGCGCACGGAGTCGAAACGGAGCGTGGTGATGCTCTCGGCGGCGTGGCAGGGGAGGATCTTGCCCGAGGGCGAGATGTTGAAGAACTGCCGGCCCCAGCCGCCCATGCATTTCTTCGGGCGGCGGGCGTAGTAGTCGGGGATCACGTAGTCGATGACGATGGTGCCGTGCAGGCGCTCGCGCGCCTCCTCGACCACGCGCGTGGCCTCGTCGAGCTGCTCGACGGTCGGCATCAGCTGGGCGCGGTTCTTGAGGGCCCAGCCGTAATACTGGACATGGGCGACCTCCATGCGCGCCGCGCCGAGCTCGATCGACATCTGGATCATCTCGGGGAGGTGATGGAGGTTCTGGCGGTGGACGACGGCGTTGACCGTCAGCGGCAGGCCGGCGGCGCGCACCATGCCGGCGACGGCGAGCTTCTTCCGGTGCGCGTCCTTGTAGCCGGCGACCCGATTGGCGATGCGCTCGTCGCTGTCCTGGAAGCTGATCTGCACGTGGTTGAGGCCCGCCTCCTTCAACGCGGCGAGCTTCTTCTCGTCGAGCAGCACCGCGGAGGTGATGAGGTTGGTGTAGAGGCCTGCCTTGGATGCGTGGGCGACCAGCTCGACGAGGTCGCGCCGCGCGGTCGGCTCGCCGCCCGAGAAATGGAACTGCAGCACGCCGAGGCCGGCGAGCTCGCTGATCACGCGCTTCCACTCGTCTGTCGAAAGCTCGGCGTTGGAGCGCTCGAGCTCGACCGGGTTGGAGCAATACGGGCACTGCAGCGGGCAGCGATGGGTGATCTCGGCCAGCACCGCGAGCGGCAGCGCCGGACGTTCCGGCGCGATCGCGCCTTCGAGGGCGGCCACGCCGTCGGCTGGGCCAATGCGCGTGATCTCGTTCATGGCGTGGCACCCTTGTCTTCGAGGAAGCTCTTGTCGGCGAGATCCTGGAGCATCGCGAGGACGTCGACCGTGATGAGGGCACGGTCGGCGTTGTATTTCTTGGCCAGCTCGTCGACGAGGTCGCGGACGGTCTTCACGCCGTCGCACATCTGGACGATCTCGACCGCGGTCTCGTCGGGAACGAGCACGCGCTCGGGAACGAGGATCACCCAGCGGTCGCGCGCCTTGTCGTGATGGAGGCGGACGAAGCTCGGCAGCGCCGGCTTCGAGTTGACGGTGATGACGACGCGCTTGTGGACGTTCGCGCCCGGCGTCGAGGAGGCTGCCCCGTCCATCAGCGCATGTCCTCCGGCACGAACGCCCCGGGCGGGATGTGGCCGTCGACATAGGCGTGGTAGAGCGCGTCGAGCTGCACCCAGAGCACGTTGGTCTTGAAGAGGAGCGCGTCGCACACCGCCTGGCGCTCCTTCGGCGTGTGGGCGTGCGCCTTGACGTAGTCGAGGGCGAAGCCGGCGTCGCGGGGGGCCTGCACCAGGCGCTTCTTGAAATAGGCCATGACCTCGTCGTTGACGAAGTCGTAGTTGGCCAGCATCCCGGAGATGCGCTCCTCGTGGATGCCCGAGGCGAAGAGCTCGGTGAGCGAGGAGGCGATGGCCTCGAGCGGGGTGCGGTCGCGCACGAAATTGACGTAGGCGTCGACGGCGAAGCGGGTCGCCGAGAGGATGCCGGCCGCCGAGGTGACGTAGTCCTCGTCGAGGCCGAGATGGGTGGTGAGCTTCAGCCAGCGGTCGATGCCGCCCTCCGAGCCGACGTCGCCGTCATGGTCGGAGATGCGGTGGCGCCACTCGATGCGGGTCTCGCGGTCGCGGAAGCGCGAGATGACGATGGCGTCCTTTATCGGGATCGAGGACTGGTAGTAGTAGCGGTTGAGCGCCCAGGCCTGGACCTGGCCCTTCCGGAGCTTCCCGCCGTGCAGGAGCTTATGGAACGGGTGGTGGTTGTGGTAGCGCTTCGCCCCGATCTCGCGAAGGCGCGCCTCCATCTCCTCGGTGGTGCGGAGCTCGGTGATCGGCGAGAGCTCGCCGGCGAGGTAGGGGGCCACCACGTTCATAGCTTGAACTCGCTCCCGTCGCTGGGGACTTCCCATCCCGCGCGCTCCAGGCTCCGGCGCTCGGTCGAGTCGGCGAGGAGGGCGGGGTTCGAATTGTTGATGTGCAGGAACACCTTCCGGTGCACGCCGAGATCGCGGAAGGCGGCGATCGAGCCGGAATCGCCGGACATCGAGATATGGCCCATGCGCTTCCCGGATTTCTGGCTGAGGCCGGCGCGGATCATCTCGTCGTCGCTCCACAGCGTGCCGTCGAAGAAGACCAGCGGGGCGCCACGAAGGCGCTCGGCGAGGTCGGGCGTCACCTCGGCGCAGGCCGCGACGTAGAAGAAATGCGCGCCGTTGCGGCGGTTGCGGATGTGGAGGCCGAGCGCGTCGCCGGCGCTCGAGCCGTAGTCCTTGCGCGCCCCGTCCTCGAGATAGAGCGGGACCTTGCCGGGCACCGGGAAGGCGACCACCTCGAGCCCCGAATCCTCGCCGTCCGGCAGCATCAGGGACAGCGCCTCCTCGACCGGCAACGCCACGCGCCCGACGAGGGCGGGGTCGAGCACGTTGAAGATGCTGTTCTCGCGCAGCACGTTCAGCACGCGCTCGTGGCCGTAGATGGTGAAGGGCGAGCGCTCGCGCATGGTCAGGAGACCGGCGATGGCGTCGACGTCGCCGTTGGTCAGCACCACGCCCGCGATCGGGCTGTGGCGGAGACCGCCGCGCGGGTGAAGCTCCCTTGTGGCGTTGATCTGGTGCCGGAGGTCGGGCGAGGCGTTGATCAGGAACCAGTGCTCGCCATCGGCGCTCACGGCGATCGAGGCCTGGTCCGAAGCGAGTGCCGCCGGATCACCCTCGCGGGCCCGGCGGCAGATCTCGCAGTTACAATTCCATTGTGGCAGTCCGCCACCCGCCGCAGCCCCGAGGACGAGAACGCGGATCACTTCCCCTCCCTCTAGGCTGCGGCGAAGACGTCATGTGCTACTTGCGCTCGGCGCAAGCATACATGTTGATTTCCATGCCGACGGACACTTCCGCAATCTTCGGGGTCTTCCAGGCCATTTGATCCTCCAACATTGCAATGTCCGCAGCGGAATTGCCGCGGTGGATGGGGAGTATGAAGAGGAATCCGGGGAAGGGAATCTATGACTGGTATCGGGGGAACGAATTGCGGGCTTTGCTTATCGCGCCGATAGGAAAGCCCTATTCGCCGGCGAACCTATCGCTCGCATAGGAGGCGCGAATAGCTGCCGGGATGCGAGCGGCGCCCGATGCTTAGCCGCCTTCGGCTAGGCCTCGACAGGAGCCTCTTTCAGCGCGTCGGCGCGCTTGAGAAGAAAGGGCGGCGTCTTGGAGATATCCGGCAGGCGCACCACCGAGCCGACTTCCTGCAGGATCTTGAGGAAGGTCTTGTAGGGCTCCATGCGCGTGTGCTGGGCGGCCATCAGCGCGACCAGCGGACGCTCCGGCTCGTCGGTCATATAGAGGTTGAGGCCGGGGAGCGGGCTGCTGCCGGCGAAGGCGGTGAAGGCCGGCACCAGGCACACGCCGAGGCCGGCCTGGACCATCGAGAGCGCGACCTCGTAGGTGCGCACCTGGGCGATGATCCGGTGACTGGGCAGCACGGTCTGGTACCAGCGCTCGACGCGCCGCGTATGGGTGGTGCCGAAGCTGAACTGGATGCAGTTGTTCACCGCGCGGCGCGCGGCCGGCGCGAGGTCGGTGTCGGGGTTCTTGACGCCGCTGAGGTCGATGCCGGCCGGGACGGCGAAGACGTAAGGGTCGTGCGCGATCGGCGTCTGGTGGAAGGAGACGCCCGCCTCGGCGATCGAGTTGGAGGCGACGAGGCCGACATTGACGTGGCGCGCGTAGAGGAGCTCGAGCGTATCGACGGGCGCGGCCTCGTGGACGTCGAGCTCGATATCCGGGAACACCTTGATCAGGCGCTCGACCACTTCGGGGAGGAGCACGCGCAGCACGGAATTGACGCCGGCGATGCGGAGAAGGCCGCGCGTGCCTTCGGAGAATTCCTTCAGCCCTTCCTCGGCCTCGTCGACATTGCTGAGGATCGTCTCGGCCTTGCGGAGCAGGAAGCGGCCGGCATCGGTCAGCTCCATCCGCGTGCGCGTCCGCTCGAAGAGCTTGGCGCCGATCCCTTCCTCGAGCTTGGCGAGCTGCTGGGACAGCGAGGGTTGCGCGAGGCCGAGCTGCTTGCTCGCGCGCGTCAGGGTGTTGGCGTGCGCGACGGTCCAGAAGATCCGAAGCTGGTGGAGGGTCATCTGCGATCGGGACAAAAGCGGGCCCTCCTCACCCACACCGGTCGGTCCTCGCCGCAAATCCGCTCCTCGGAACGGTTCCAACCGGTGCGCCGAACAGTAAGCCGCGTGCGGGATTGGGGCAAGGGGCGAGCGGGTTTGCCAAGGAAGCCGGGAAACCCCAATTAAGCGGAACAGGAGCCCGCCGCCCGGCGAGGTCGCTTGCCGATCGCCCGCCCCAACCCTAAACAGAGACCCCATGAACGCACTCCTCAGCCAAGCCGACCTCGTCGACCGCGCCGCACGCCTCGTTGAGGCGGCCAAGAAGGCGGGGGCGGATGCCGCCGACGCCGTCTCGCGGCGGCGCGTCTCGCTCGGCGTCGATGTCCGCCTCGGCAAGGTCGAGGAGACCAGCCGGGCCGAGGGCGACGATTTCTCGCTCCGGGTGTTTGTCGGCAAGCGCAACGCCTCGGTCTCGGCCAATGTCCTGACCAGCCCCGCCGAGCTCGCCGAGCGGGCGGTGGCGATGGCCAAGGCGGCGCCCGAGGATCCCTATGCCGGGCTCGCCGACCCCGCGACGCTCGCCACGACCTTTCCCGACCTCGACCTTCTCGACGCCACCATCCCCACGGCCGACGAGCTCACCGCCGTCGCGCTCGAGGCGGAGGACGCGGCGCGCGCGGTGCCGGGCGTCACCAACTCGGGCGGCGCGGGCGCGGGGTGGAGCCTCGGCGGCGTCGTGCTTGCGACCTCGCACGGTTTCGCGGGGTCGTATCTCGCCTCACGGTTCAGCGTCTCGGCGGTCGCCATCGCTGGCGAGGGCACCGGCATGGAGCGTGACCACGACCATGCCAGCCGGATCCATCGCTCGGACCTGCCGTCGGCTTCCGAGATCGGCCGGACGGCGGGCGAGCGGACGGTGCGCCGTCTCAACCCCGGCAAGATGCCGACGGGGCGGGCGAACGTGGTCTACGAATCGCGGATCGCGTCGAGCCTGGTCGGCCACCTCGTGGGGGCGATCAGCGGGGCGGCGATCGCCCGCAAGACCAGCTTCCTCGGCGACAAGCTCGGCCAGCGCGTCATGCCGGCGGGCTTCCGCATCACCGACGATCCGCTCCGGATACGGGGCCTCGCATCGCGTCCCTTCGACGGCGAAGGGGCCAAGGTGGCGCCGCTCGACCTCGTCGACGACGGGGTGATCATGACCTGGATCCTCGACTCGACGACCGGCCGCGAGCTCGGCCTGCCGAGCAACGGCCGGGCCGGCGGCACGACCAACATGACCCTCCTTCCGGGGACGCTCAGCTTCGAGGAGCTGATCGCCGAGGTCGGGAACGGGGTCTATGTCACCGACCTCATCGGCTCGGGCGTCAACCAGGTGACCGGCGACTACAGCCGCGGCGCCGCCGGTTTCCTCATCGAGAACGGCCAGATCGGCCGGCCGGTCAACGAGATCACCATCGCCGGCAACCTCCTCGAGATGTATCCGAGGATGGTGATCGCCAACGACCTCGAATACCGTTACGCCACCAACGTCCCGACCATCGCGGTCGAGGGCATGATGATTGCCGGACGGTAAGATCGCGACCGCTTCCTCCCGCGAAGACGAGGCCGACCTCGACCTCATCCGCTCAGCCGCGCTCGAAGCGGCGGAGCTGACGCTCCGCTTCTTCCGCAACGATCCGCGCGCCTGGACCAAGGCCGGCAACTCGCCGGTCTCGGAAGCCGATATGGCGGTCGATGCGCTCCTTCGGACCAATCTGCTTACGGCGCGGCCGGACTATGGCTGGCTCTCGGAGGAGACCGAGGACGACCGCTCGCGGCTTCTCCGCCGCCGCGCCTTCGTGCTCGACCCGATCGACGGCACGCGCGAGTTCCTCGCCGGGCGGCCGGGCTGGGGCATCTCGCTGGCGGTGGTCGAGGAGGGGCGCCCGCGGGCGGGCGTGTTCGCCGCGCCCGCGCTCCGCGAGATATACGCCGCTGCGCTTGGCGGTGGGGCGTACCGCAACGGCGAGCGCCTCATTCTCCCGCCGCAGGATTCACTCCAAGGGATCCGAATCGCCGGCGCGAAAGGGGCGCTCCGCGGCCTCGCCGAGAAGGCCGGCATCGAGGCCTCGGCGATCGAGCAGGTCGGCTCGCTTTCCTATCGCGTGACGGCGGTCGCGGGCGGCCGCTTCGACCTCGCCTTCGCGCATGCGGGCGCGCAGGACTGGGACCTTGCGGCGGCCGATCTTCTGGTGCACGAAGCGGGCGGCCTGGTGATCAGCCTGGAAGGGGAGCCCTTGCGCTACAATCAGGGCACGCCCGTGCAGCCGTCCGTGGTCGCGACTCTCCCCGGAATCGCCGATGCGGCGCGCGCGGCGATTGGCGAATCTCTCCGTTTCCGCGGTATGCTGCCGGGCCGCAATCCTCGAGCGGGTGGTTCGTGACCGGTTCGCACGGCAGCAAGTCCGAGCAGCTCCTGCACCTCGTCTTCGGCGGGGAGCTCGAAAGCCTCGACGGGACCACTTTCCGCGACCTCGACCGGCTCGACATCGTCGGCATCTATCCGAACTACCGGACCGCGCTCGCGGCGTGGCGCGGCAAGGCGCAGTCCTCGGTCGACAACGCGCATATGCGCTACTTCATCGTCCACCTCCATCGCTATCTCGACCCGCGCGGCGAAGCCGGCGCGAGGCAGGCCGCCCGGTGAACGCGCCCGAGCCGGCCGACAAGATCGCCGCCGAGCGTGCCGTCGTGGCGCGCCTCGAGGGGGCCTCGCCCGGCAAGCGGCGCGGTCCGCTGCGCCGCCTCTTCCGCGCGGTCTGGCGGAACCGGGTGACGCAGACCGTGGCCGGGGAGACGGTGGCGCTCGGCCTCCGCTTCATCCGCGCCACCAACAAGCTCAGCTACGACCCGCCCGACGCCTATGCGCGCGTGGCCGAGTTCGCGCCGGTGATCATCACCATGTGGCACGCCGAGGGGAGCGGGCTCGCGCTCAGCCGGCCGAAGGATTTTCCGCTCAACGTGCTGGTCTCGCGGCACAGCGACGGCGAGCTGATGGCAGTGGTGGCGCGGCGCTTCGGCCTCGGGACGATCCGCGGCTCGGGCGGGCGGCGCGAGCGGCGGCAGCGGATCATCGAGAAGGGCGGGGTGCGCGGCTTCCTGGAGATGAAGTCGAGCCTCGAATCGGGCGTCTCGGTGTGCATGACCGCCGACGTCTCGAGCTCGCGCGCGCGGCGGGCCGGCGAGGGCATCGTGCAGCTCGCCAAGGCGAGCGGCCGGCCGGTCGTGCCGGTGGCCTTCGCCACCAGCCGGCGCGGCAGCATCCCGACGCGCGAGCTCAACACCTTCAACATGCCGTTCGGGCGGGCGGTGCTGGTGGTCGGCGAACCGATCGCGATCGGGCGCGAGGCCGACGAGAGCGAGATCGAGCGCGTCCGGCAGGCGATCGAGCGGGCGCTCAACGAGGCGACGCGCCGCGCGCGGGCGATCGTGGATCGGAAGGATGGGTGAGCGGCGGCGGTCGGGCGCGCTCACCTTCTACCGACTCGCCGGGACCGCCGTTTCTCCTCTCCTCCGACCGATGCTCCGCCGCCGGATCGCCGCCGGCAAGGAAGACCCGGCGCGGATCGGCGAGCGGTTCGGCGTCGCGAGCGCCGCGCGGCCGGAGGGGCGCCTCGTCTGGGTGCACGCGGCGAGCGTGGGCGAGACAAACGCCGCGATGGCGCTGGTCAGGCGCATCGCCGAGAGGGGCTCCGGCATCCTCTTCACCACCGCGACGTTGACCGGCGCCGAGGTTGCCGCGAGCAAGCTGCCGGCAGAGGCAGTCCACCAGTTCGTGCCGTTCGACGTCGAGCGGGCGGTGCGCGGGTTTCTCGCGCATTGGCGGCCGGATCTCGCCCTCTTCGTGGAGTCCGAGCTGTGGCCGCTGACCATCGCGCGCCTCGCCGAGGCGGGCGTGCCGCAGATCATCGTCAACGGCAGGCTGTCGGAGCGGAGCTTCGAGAAATGGCGGCGGCACAAATGGCTGGCCGAGGAGATGT
>JADYYB010000091.1 GCA_020853895.1 Bauldia sp. | reverse complement strand
TTCTGGACGTCGGTCCGGCCTCCGTCGCCGCCGTCAACAAGGAGTTCGACGGCGCCGCCACGCTGGTCTGGAACGGCCCGCTCGGCGCTTTCGAGATCGCCCCCTTCGACAAGGCGACCGTGGCGGCAGCCAAGCACGCCGCGGAGCTCACCAGATCGGGCAAGCTCCTTTCGGTGGCGGGCGGCGGCGACACGGTGGCCGCGCTCAACCACGCCGGCGTGGCGGAGAGCTTCTCCTATATCTCGACCGCCGGCGGCGCGTTCTTGGAGTGGATGGAGGGGAAGGTCCTTCCCGGTGTCGAGGCCCTGCGCCAGCGCTGAGCGCCCGCCGCGACGCCACTGAGGTTTCACGAAGGTTCGAAGAGGCAGGAGCCCATGAGCGAACGCATTGAAGACATTGCCAAGAAGATGGTCGCCCCCGGCAAGGGCATCCTCGCCGCCGACGAGAGCTCGGGCACGATCACCAAGCGCTTCGAGAAGCTCGGCATCACCTCGACCGCCGACAGCCGGCGCGACTATCGCGAGATGATGTTCCGCGCCCCGGCGATGAAGGAGCATATCTCCGGCGTCATCCTCTACGACGAGACCATCCGCCAGAACGCCGCCGACGGCACGCCCCTGGTCAAGGTCATCCAGGACGCCGGCGCCGTTCCGGGCATCAAGGTCGATACCGGCGCCAAGGACCTCGCGGGCTTTCCCGGCGAGAAGATCACCGAAGGCCTCGACGGCCTCCGCGAACGCTTCGCCGAGTACTACAAGCTCGGCGCCCGCTTCGCGAAATGGCGCGCGGTCATCGACGTCGGCAACGGCCTCCCCACCTGGGGCGCGCTCAAGGCCAACGCCCATGCGCTGGCCCGCTACGCCAGGCTCGCCCAGGAGGCCGGCATCGTGCCGATCGTCGAGCCGGAAGTGATCATGGATGGTCCGAACTCGACCCACGACATCGACCGCTGCTACGAGGTCACCGCCTGGGCCCTCGACACCGTGTTCGACGAGCTCTTCGAGCAGCGCGTCAACCTCGAGGGCATCGTGCTGAAGCCCAACATGGTCATCGCCGGCCAGAAGTCGCCGAAGCAGGCTTCGGCCCAGGAAGTCGCCGAGAAGACCGTGAAGGTCCTCAAGGCCTCGGTGCCGGGCGCAGTGCCGGGCATCGCCTTCCTTTCCGGCGGCCAGTCGGACGAGCAGGCGACCGAGCACCTCAACCTCATCCGCCAGCTAGGCCCTCTCCCCTGGGAGGTCACCTTCTCCTACGGCCGCGCGCTGCAGGCCGCCGCGATGGAGACCTGGAAGGGCAAGAAGGAGAGCCTCGGCGCCGGCCAGAAGGCCTTCGCGCATCGCGCGAAGATGAACGGCCTCGCCGCCCTCGGCAAATGGACCTCCAAGGCCGAGAAGGAAGCCGCCTAGGCCGATCCGTCTTCGCATTCTCTCGCGCCTAACCTCCCCCTTGAGGGGAGGTCGAAGGTGCGACCCTCCGGTTCAACCGGAGGGGAGCAACTTCGGGAGGGGGGAGCGAGCGCAGCTCGCGTTCTCCCTCAGCGGGGGCGGCGGGGTCTCCGCGTTCACCTTTTCGCCACAGGCCTCGCGCATGTGGCGAGACAATCAGGCGGCCCGAGGCTAGTCTCGGGCCGTTTCCTTTCCGACGCGGCGCGCTGATGTCACGTAGTCCCGCGGGGGCCTGCCGCCTCTGCCTTGTCGCTCCTCCGGCCATCGACGCCGCGACCTTTCCCGACCGCCTCGCCGTGGCGCTCGGCGGCGGCGACGTCGCCGCCCTCATCCTCACCGGAAGCGACGAGCGCCTTCTCAAGCCGCTCGTTCGCCTGGCTCAGGACGCGGAGGTCGCCGCGCTCGTCGTCGACGACACGCGCCTCGGCGGACGCACCCAGGCCGACGGCATCCACATCGAGACCGGCATGGGCGAGCTCAAGCTCGCGCTCGAGAAGCTGCGCGGGCGGGGCATCGTCGGCGCCGGCAATCTCCGCTCGCGCCACGAGGCGATGACCGCCGGCGAGGTCGAGCCCGACTATGTCTTCTTCGGCCGCCTCGACGGCGACACCGCGCCCGGGATCTTCCCCAAGGCGCTCGAGCTGGCTGCGTGGTGGAGCGGCCTTTTCGAGATCCCGGCGATGGTGATGGGTGGCGGCGCCCTCGCCTCGGTCGCCGAGGCCGCTGCCGCCGGCATCGAGTTCGTCGCCCTCCGTTCCGCGGTCTGGGACCATCCCGACGGGCCGGGTGCGGCGGTCGCCGAAGCCAACCGCCTCATCCGCGCGACGGCGCGCGTCCCGGCGTGAACCGGTCGCCGCCGCGCCGTCTTCTTCTGGCGGGTGCTCTGGTGCTGCTCGCGGCGCCCGCCCTCGCGCAGGCGCCCGCGACCCCCAGCCAGGCCGAGCTCGACGCGGCCCGCTCCCAGCTCCGCGACGCGCTCGCCGATCCCGAGCCGGCCGCCCCGCTCGGCCCGATCAGCCCCGCGACGCCCGCGCCCGATGCGCTGGCTGCGCCCGCGCGCCCGGCGCCCGCCGAGCCACCGCCGCCGCTCGGCCCGCTCGGCGATCCGCTGACCGAGGCAACGCCCCTGCCCGCTCCGCCGCCACCCGCCGCGCCCGCCGCTGCCTCCGCCCCGGACCCCCAGGCACCCGAGGCTGCACCGCCCGAGGCGGCGCTTCCCGAGGACGAGCCTCCCGAGGGAGCACCTGAGCCGATCCCCGACCTCGCCTACGGCGCCTTTCAGCGCGGCTACTATCTGACCGCGATGGCCCACGCGATCCCGCGCGCCAGGGACGGCGACCACGCCGCGCAGACCCTTCTCGGCATCCTCTATTCGGGCGGCTACGGCATCCCGCCCAACCCCACCGAGTCGGCCGGCTGGTACGAGCTCGCCGCCGCCGGCGGAGACCCCGGGGCGCAGCTCGCCCTCGGTCTCATGTATCTCCGCGGCGACGGGGTGACCGCCGACCCCGAGCGTGCGGCCGATCTCTTCGACAAGGCCGCGGCCCAGGACCAGCCCGACGCGCTCTACAATCTCGGCCTCCTCTATCTCGAGGGCACCGTCCGCCCGGCCAGCCACGAGGAGGCCGCCAGCCTCCTCTCCCGCGCCGCCGCGCTCGACAACGCCGAGGCGCAGTTCGCGCTCGGCCGGCTCTATGCCGACGGCACCGGCGTCATCCTGGAGGACTCGATCGCCGCGCGCTGGTTCCGCTCCGCGGCCGAGCTCGGCCACGTCCCGGCGATGACCGAGTACGCGGTCCGCCTCGCCAACGGAAAGGGCGTCGACAAGGACGAGGCGGCGGCGGTGCGCTGGTTCCAGCGCGCGGCCGTTGCCGGCGACCCGGTCGCGCAGAACCGCCTCGCCCGCATGTTCGCCGCCGGCCTCGGCGTGACAGCCGATCCCGTCGAGGCGGCCACCTGGCACCTCGTGGCCAAGGCCGCCGGCCTCGCCGATCCCTGGCTCGACGACTACCTTCTCGGCCTCACCGCGGAGCAGCGCACCCTCGCCGAGGCCGCCGCCAGCTCCTGGCCGCTTTAGGCGGCCTGGGGATTGGGGATGGGGACTGGGGATTGGGGACCGGGGATTGGGGGCTGGAGGACAAGGCCGCGACACCCCGCCCAATCCGGCGAATGGCAAATGCCGTCCAAACGCGCTAAGGAGCCGCCGAACCGGCCGTCCACCGCTTAGCCTCCCCTCGAGGGGAGATCGAAACCGCGTAGCGGTTTCGGGAGGGGGGCGCCCGGTGGCAACCGCCGCAGCCCCCTCCCCGAAGCCTGCTCGTCCCCGATCAAGTCGGGGGCTTCGCAGCCTTCGACCCTCCCTCGAGGCGAGGGTTAGTGATTTCATCGCCCCAATCCCCAGTCCCCAGTCCCCAATCCCCAGTCCCCAGTCCCCAATCCCCAGTCCGCAGTCCCCATCCCCAATCCCCAGCCCCCGATCCCCAGCCCCCGATCCCGCAATGGCCCGCACTGCTCTTCTCAACGTCATGGTCGGTGCCGCCCTCAAGGCCGGCCGCCAGCTCGCCCGCGATTTCGGCGAGGTCGAGAACCTCCAGGTCTCGCTGAAGGGCCCGGGCGATTTCGTCTCCGCCGCCGACCGCAAGGCCGAGGAGACCCTCATCGCCGAGCTGAGCAAGGCCCGCCCCGGCTACGGCTTCCTCACCGAGGAGAGCGCGCCGGTCGAGGGCACCGACAAGACCAACCGCTGGATCATCGACCCGCTCGACGGCACCACCAATTTCCTCCACGGCATCCCGATCTTCTCGATCTCGCTCGCCCTCGAGCGCGACGGCGAGCTGATCGCCGGCGTGATCCTCAACCCGGTTCTCAACGAGCTCTTCGTCGCCGAGAAAGGCGGCGGCGCTTTCCTCAACGACCGCCGCCTTAGAGTCGCGGTGCGGAAGCGCCTCCCCGACTGCGTCATCGGCACCGGCATTCCGCATCTCGGCAGAGGTCCGCACGAGCCCTATCTCACCGAGCTCCGCGAGGTGATGCGGAACGTCTCCGGCATCCGGCGCTGCGGCTCAGCCTCCATCGACCTCGCCTGGCTCGCGGCGGGCCGCTTCGACGGCTTCTGGGAACGCACGCTGAAGCCGTGGGACATGGCCGCCGGCATCGTGCTGATCCGCGAGGCGGGCGGCATCGTCAGCGACCTCGACGGCGGCCCCAAGATGCTGGAGAGCGGAACGATTCTCGCCGGCAATGTCGACGTGCATCGCTCGCTTCACGCGCTGCTCGAGAAATCGCACCAAACCGCCTGACAAGACTCAGCTTCGGTTTTTGCGATTCCTTTTCGGGCCGAATTGACGCTAAATCCCTTTCGGGGCACGAGGGGTCGCGATGCTACGCAAAACCCGGTCGCGGGATTACGACCCATATAAACTTGCCAGTCCGCAAGTCTACCTCTGGCGCATGCTGATCTTCGTGATCATCGCGGCGTTTCTTGCGGTGATCCTCTACGAGCAGCTCTGGGTCGCCTTCTGGCACAACCCCGCGCTCAACGGTGTCATCTTGGCGGTGATGCTGATCGGCATCGTGCTGGCCTTCCGGCAGGTGTCGCGAATCTTCCCCGAGGTGCGCTGGGTCAACACGTTCCGCATCGCCGAGCCCGGCATCGAGGTCGACCGCGCGCCGGTGCTCCTCGCACCGATGGCGACCCTCCTCCGCGACCGGATCGGCCGGATGGCGATGTCGACCCAGACCATGCGCTCGCTGCTCGATTCGATCCTCATGCGCCTCGACGAGGACCGCGAGATCTCGCGCTATTTCACCGGCCTCCTCATCTTCCTCGGCCTTCTCGGCACGTTCTGGGGCCTTTCGGAGACGGTGAGCTCGATCAGCGGCACCATCCAGGCGCTCGACGTGACCTCGGGCCAGACCAGTGTCATCTTCGAGAATTTGAAGGAAGGCCTCGCCGCCCCGCTTTCCGGCATGGGCACGGCCTTCTCGTCCTCGCTCTTCGGCCTCGCCGGCTCGCTCGTCCTCGGCTTCCTCGACCTCCAGGCCGGGCAGGCCCAGTCGATGTTCTACAACGACCTCGAGGACTGGCTCTCGACCGTCGCCGACCTCGATCCCGAGCTCCTCGACTCGACGGACGGGGCGACCACCGCCGAGGATCTCCGCATCGCCATCGAGCGCCTCACCCGCGTCGTCCAGGAGACCGGCGGGGGCGGGGCGCAGCGCACCACCACGGCGATGGCCAACCTCGCCGAGGGCATCCAGGGCCTCGTCCAGCACATGCGCGGCGAGCAGCAGGTGATCCGCTCCTGGGTCGAGACCCAGTCCGAGCAGCAGCGCGAATTGCAGCAGCTCCTGGAGGTCATCGCCAAGGCGCTGAAGGCGCCCGCGGCGGAGTAGCGGCAATGGCCTCCATCGCCTCGGTCAGGAAACGCGGCCGCGTCGACTATTGGCCGGGCTTCGTCGACGTTCTGGCGACCCTCCTCCTGGTCTTCGTCTTCCTCCTCTCGATCTTCGCGCTCTCCCAGTTCTTCCTCTCGCAGGAGATCACCGGCCGCGACGTGCTGGTCGACCAGCTGCGCGAGCAGCTCGCCGAGCTGAACGAGATGTTCGCCCTCGGCACCGCCGAGAACCAGGAGCTCAACGACAGCCTCGCCCTCCTCCAGGCCGACCTCGCCACCGCCGAGGCGGAGCGGAACGACCTCCAGGGCCTCCTCGATCTCGGCGCGGGCCAGGCGCAGACCGCCGCCGGCCGCATCAACGAGCTCAACGACCAGCTCGCCGCTCAGCAGCTCGCCGCCTCCCGCTCGGTCTCGCAGATCGAGCTCCTCAACCAGCAGCTCGCCGCCCTCCGGCGCCAGATCGGCGCGCTCGAGCAGGCGCTCGAAGCCTCCGAGTCGCGCGACCGCGAGGCGCAGACCACCATCGCCGATCTCGGCCGCCGCCTGAACGTCGCCCTCGCCCAGCGCGTGCAGGAGCTCTCGCGCTACCGGTCGGACTTCTTCGGCCGCCTCCGCGAGATCCTCGGCAACCGTCCGGGCATCCAGATCGTCGGCGACCGTTTCGTGGTCCAGGCCGAGGTGCTCTTCCCCTCCGCCTCCGACCAGCTCAACCCGGCCGCGCTCGGCGGCCTCGAGGAGGTCGCCCTCGCCGTCCGCGAGCTCGAGGCCGAGATCCCGGCCGACATCGCCTGGGTGCTGCGCGTCGACGGCCATACCGACAACCGCCCGCTCTCCGGCGCAGGCCAGTTCGCCGACAACTGGGAACTCTCGGCCGCCCGCGCAATCTCGGTGGTGCAGTTCATGATCGACCGGGGCGTCCAGCCGGGCCATCTGGTGGCCGCCGGCTTCGGTGAGTTCCAGCCCATCTCGGCGGGCGTCTCCGAGGCCGAGCTCGCCCAGAACCGCCGCATCGAGTTCAAGATCACCGAGCGCTAGACACGCCGCGCTTGTTCGGCCGGGGCGCTTCCGCTATACGCTCCGCCAACTCCCGACATTTTGGACGAGCTGCGCCATGAAGAAAGACATTCATCCCGACTATCACGTCATTCAGGTCGTGATGACCGACGGCACCACCTACCAGACCCGGTCGACCTGGGGCGAGGCCGGCAAGTCGATGCAGCTCGACATCGATCCCAAGACCCATCCGGCCTGGACCGGCGGCGACCAGAAGCTGCTCGACCGCGGCGGCCGCCTCTCGCGCTTCAACAACAAGTTCAAGGGCTTGATGGGCAAGTAGCCCGTCGCTCCTGGTCAGGTTTGAGAAGGCCGGGCTCGCCCGGCCTTTTGCTTTTGAAGGCCCTCCTCCCCAATCCGCTTCCCGGCGAAAGCCGGGATCCATGCGACCTCGCCGCTCGCACGGCATATCCGGCTGGACCCCCGGCCTTCGCCGGGGAAGCGAGATGAGGGTCTGGAAACCTATTGCGCCTTGGCCCCGAAGGCGGCGCTGAGGCGGCCGATCTGCCGCCCGACCGGGTTGTCGCTGATGAGGAGCGGCGCCGGCCGGTAGATCGCCATGTCGATCTTGCGGATGCGCTGCTGCAGGTGGAACGAGCGCTCGACGAGCTCCTTGAAGCCCTCAGGCAACGCCTCCCACGCGGCCGAGTCGGGCCGCGCCTCGATCCCGCCGAGCCGCATCTTGGCCTTCTCGGCCTGGGCCTGCTCGGCCGTCATCTCGCCCTCGTTGACCGAGCGCTGGAGGAGGAGCCAGGAGGCGAGCCGCATCAGCCGGGTCGTGAGCCGCATCGACTCGGCGGCATAGGCGGCGGCGACTCCGCGTGGCAGCCCGCGCGATTCCTCGCGCCCCATCCCGTCGAGATAGGCGGCCGTCTCCTCGACGAGGCCCATCCCTTCCCTGAAAAGACCGCGGAACGTGTTGGAGCCGGCGAAGTGCGCCCCGAACGCGATCGGCGCGCCGAGCGGCCGCCGCTTTCCGAATTCCCTCTCTTGCATCCCCGCGTCCCAATTCGCGACCGCATCGACCCTGCGTGGCAAGGTGAATGCCATCTTAACGGAACGTGTAGGATTCAAAAAAGGAGCCGCGAAGTGCGGCTCCAGGGGATCCAACAGGGAGGCGTCAAAGAGAAGATGGCCCAATCGCCATCGGCATCCATCACTGGATGATCGAAGTAAGCTCCCGTAAACGCTAACGAGTCCTTAACCGGTTGCGATTGGTTAACGGTCGATTCGGCACAGCTGGCGGCATCCGGCCGGAATCGGGAACCCGATCACAACTCCGTGAAGCGTACCGAATGCTCAGCGGCGGAAGAAGGTGTCGGCTGAACTCCGGCTCGCGCGCTTGGCGGCGATCGCCTCCTCGAGGCGCTTGATCTCGGCCGTGAGCCACTCGATCCGCTCGGTCAGCTCGTCGACCGACAGACGCGCGAGATCCTCGCCGAGCGTGTGGGCGGCGGGCTTCTTGACCGGTTCCTCGTCGAACAGAGCCATGTGCGGAAGATAGTCGCCCCGGCGCCTGTTGTCAGGCGCGGCCGCCACAGCTAAAGCGCGAGCATGACAGTTCTGCCCGCGACCATGACCGCCATTTCCGTGCCCACGCCCGGCGGCCCCGAGGTGCTGGCCCCGCGCCCGCATCCGATCCCGCAGCCGGGCGAGGGCGAGATGCTGGTCCGCGTCCATGCCGCGGGCGTGAACCGCCCCGACGCCCTGCAGCGGCGCGGCGAGTACCGGCCGCCCAAGGGCGCCTCGGAGATCCTCGGGCTCGAACTCGCCGGCGAGGTCGTCGCGCTCGGCCCGGGCGTGACGCGCTTCGCCCTCGGCGACAAGGTCGCCGCGCTCGTCTCGGGTGGCGCCTACGCCGAGTATTGCGTGGTGCCCGAGGGGACGGCCCTGCCTGTTCCGCCCGGCCTCTCGATGATCGAGGCCGCGGCGCTGCCCGAGGCGGTCTTCACGGTGTGGATGCAGGTCTTCGAGATGGGCCGCCTCGCGCCCGGCGAGACCCTCCTGGTCCACGGCGGCTCCTCGGGCATCGGCACCACCGCGATCCGGATGGCCAAGGCCTTCGGCGCGATGGTCGTCGTCACGGCCGGCTCGGAAGAGAAATGCGCCGCCTGCCGCCGCCTCGGCGCCGACCTCGCCGTCAACTACAGGACCGAGGATTTCGTCGAGGCGACCAAGACCTTCACCAACGGGCGCGGGGCCGACGTCATCCTCGACATGGTCGGCGGCGACTACATCAACCGCAATTACGAGGCCGCTGCCGAGAACGGCCGCATCCAGCAGATCGCCTTCATGGCCGGCAATACCGTCGAGGTCGACTTCCGCAGGCTGATGCGGAAGGGCCTCACCCATTCGGGCGCCCTCCTCCGCCCCCGGCCGGCCGCCTTCAAGGCCAGGCTCGCCGCGGCGGTCGCCGAGAAGGTGTGGCCGCTGGTCGATGCCGGCACGGTGCGCCCGGCGATCGACTCGACCTTCCCGCTCGCCGACGCCGCCGGCGCTCACCGCCGGCTCGAATCCTCCGAGCACATCGGCAAGATCGTCCTCACCGTCTAGGAATCGCCCGGCCGCCCTTGACTGGGCCTTGGCAATACCCCGAATTGCGGGCGGATCCCGCCGCTTTCCGGCCGGCCATCCGGTGCGGTTCTTGCGAGGCGCGCATCGGGCTGGGGCTGGACAAGGGCCACCTCCAGATGCGTATGCGGCAACTCGATGCCCTGCGTGCCATTGCCGTTGCGCTCGTCATGGTCGAGCATTTCGGCGG
This sequence comes from Bauldia sp., assembly GCA_020853895.1. Lineage (GTDB taxonomy): Bacteria > Pseudomonadota > Alphaproteobacteria > Rhizobiales > Kaistiaceae > JADYYB01. Next base: position 7,277 of record JADYYB010000091.1, on the reverse strand, counting down.
CTCGCTGGTGAATGCCTATTTCCCGATCAGCGCCGGCTCGCTCGGCGTGGGTTGCTTCTTCGCGCTCAGCGGATTCCTCATCACCGGAATCCTCCTCGAGTCCTTCGACCGCCACGCCGAGAACAAGGCGCTGGCCTGGCGCGCCTTCTACATCCGGAGGGCGGCCCGCCTCGTGCCGGCTTACTTCCTCGTCCTCCTCGCCCTCACGATCTTCGCGGTCGAGCCGATCGCCAGCTCTTGGCCCTGGCACGCGGCCTACCTGACCAATGTTTGGATCGCCCTCGGCAATCCCTCCAACGTCTTCTGGACCTTGGCCGTCGAGGAGCAGTTCTACTTGTTCTGGCCCTTCGTGATTGCACTCGCCCCGCGCCGCTATCTCCCGGCCGCCGCGATCGGCCTCATCGCCCTTACCCTCGTCCTCAAGACGCTGATCGTCCTTCTCGGCCTGCCGCGGGTCAGCCTCAACAGCCTCCTTCCGCTGAATTTCGAGCTCCTCGCGATGGGCTGCCTCCTCGCCATCGCCAGCTATCGCGGCGGCCGCGCCAACCAGTTCGCCTGGTACGCGGGCAGGACCGCCGCCATCTTCACGGCCGCCGCCTGGACCTCTATCGGCCTCGCCGTCGCCTCCTGGGCGATCCTCGGCGAGGGGAGCCTCGTCCGCTACTTCACCAACAGCTTCCTCTGCGGCGTGTTCTTCGTCTGGGTGATCGTCAACGCCGCGATCGGCTTCAGGGGCCTGCCCGGCCGCCTCCTCGACCATCCCTGGCTGCAGGCGATGGGCACGATCAGCTACGGCCTCTACCTCGTCCACAACTGGATGCCCGGCATCCTCGAGCGCTTCATCGGCCCCCAGCCGAAGATCGTGCTGGGGCCGCTGGCGCTCGCCGCCACCTTCGCGGTCTGCGCGCTCTCCTGGCGCTATGTCGAGCAGCCGATCCTCGCTTTTGCGCGGAGCCGCACCAGCGGCCAGCCCGTCCGGCCCGCCGAGGAGGTCGGGGCACGGGAGGCCGGCCCGGCCTCGGCGGTCTGAAGGGGACGAAATTATGGCCGGATTTGCGTCCGGCCATCGCCACGACTATATAACCGCCATCCCCTTCAATCGATGGAATGCGGCTTCGCCGGCCGGACACCGGCGGGGCCAACAGGAGGCGCTTATGAGTGTGATCCCGCTGATGCCGAAGGCGACCGCCGTGTGGCTGGTCGAGAATACCTCGCTGACCTTCGAGCAGATCGCCGACTACTGCAAACTGCACCCCCTCGAGGTGAAGGCCATCGCCGACGGCGAGGCCGCCACCACGATCAAGGGCCTCGACCCCCTCACCACCGGCCAGCTGACCCGCGAGGAGCTGAAGCTCGCCGAGGCCGACCCGAACCACCGCCTGAAGGTGCAGGAATCCAAGGTCCGCGTGCCGGCCCAGAAGCGCCGCGGCCCGCGCTACACCCCGGTCTCGCGCCGCCAGGACCGGCCCAACGCGATTCTCTGGCTGCTCCGCAACCATCCGGAGCTGAAGGACGCCCAGATCATGCGGCTCGTCGGCACCACCAAGCCGACCATCCTCTCGATCAAGAGCCGCAGCCACTGGAATGCGCCCAACCTCACCCCGATGGACCCAGTGACGCTCGGCCTCTGCTCGCAGATCGACCTCGACATGGAAGTCGAGCGCGCCGCCAAGCTCGCTCCGCCCGCCCCGGCCACCGCCGAGGGGCCAACTCTCCTTCCCGCCGAGCAGACCACCGCCGCCGAGGCGCTCGCCGCCGCGGCCCGCCGCACGACCAAGCAGGCCGAGGACCTCGACGCCGACGCCGTCTTCGCCAAGCTGAAGTCGATGAAGGGCCCGGACGAGGACGAGGAGGAGTAGTCCGCTCCTCGCGCCGCTCCGATCGAGACAAGGCCGGCTGCACCAACGCCGGCCTTCTTCTTGACAGCCGCTCCATGCGCAAATATATGCGCAAAGGAGGTGCGCCTGGAAACCAACACCAGCAAGATCAAGGCCCGCCTCGAGCGGGAAGGCTGGGAGCGTTCCGACGGCACCAAGCACGACAAATATCGGAAGCCAAGGCACCCAACGATCATGGTCCCGCGCCATCGCACCGTCACGCCGGGCGTGGCGCGCTCGATCGCCAAGGCGGCCGGCTGGTCCGAGTGAGGGAGGCAAGGAGCGTTCACTTTGGCCCGTTACATCGCGTTGATCGATCACGCCGACGGCCTTTACGGTGTTGCCTTCCCCGACGCCCCGGGATGCGTTGCCCAGGCGCCTACGCAGGAGGACGCGATCACCGCGGCGGCCGACGCTCTCGCAGAGTGGGTCGCTGACGAGGCGGTGGAGGGACGCGGCGCTCCTGCTCCCCGGTCGGTCGAGGATCTCCTCGACGAGGCCGAGATCAGAGATGCCCTCGCCGCGGGGGCGGTGCTGGCGTCCATCCCCCTCGTGCGGGAAACCGGACGTCTTGCCCGCGCCAACATCTCGCTGGATGCTGGCCTGCTGGCGGATATCGACGAGACGGCCCGACGAGCGGGCGTGACCCGCTCTGCCTTCCTCGCCGCCGCCGCGCGGGAGAAGATCAAGACTAGCCCCTAGATGTTCTTCTTTTGTTCTTGAGATTCGGTCGAGGCGTGGCTACGCTCGGTCGCCAACCAAAAGGAGGAGCCCGATGGACGATCACGACCACGATGATCACGAGCATGGCGAGTTCGGCTCGATCATTCCGACGCTTCGCTATCGCGATCCTCTCAAGGCCATCGACTGGCTGACGGACGCCTTCGGCTTCCGCAAGCACGTCGTCATCCCGGGCGACAATGGCGGGGTCATGCACGCCGAGCTGTGGCACGGCACCGGCATGGTGATGATCGGCACCGACCGCGAGGACAAGTTCAACTTCCGCAGCCCCGGTCCGGGCGGCACGGTCAGCGCCTGGATCTACGTGGTGGTCGAGGACATCGACGCCCACCACGACAAGGCGAAGGCCGCGGGCGCGGAGATCGTCATCCCGCTCGGCGACACCTCCTACGGCTCGCGCGAATACGCCGCCCGCGACCCCGAGGGCGTCCTCTGGAGCTTCGGCACCTACCGCCCGAACTGAATCGCAGGTTCCTTCGCCCGACCGAACTGAGGTTCGGCGGCCCCTTCGCTCCCTGCCTCCCCCTCTCCCGCTTGCGGGGGAGGTAGCGGAGCTCGGGCCGAAGGCCCTAGCGCAGCTGGAGGGGGAACGGCGGCGGCGAAGAATGCTCGCCCCGGCCGAGCCAGGGCTCGCGCCCCCTCCCTGCCCTCCCCCGCAAGCGGGAGAGGGGAACAAGCTCTTCCGTCGGGCGGCGACCCGCACGGCGGCCGACATGCTCGCCAGTCCCCCTACTCGTTCACCGGCACCGTCAGGCTGAGCGGCAGGCGCCCGCCATCGGCGTAGATGATCTCGCCCGTGACATAGCTCGCCTCGTCCGAGGCGAGGAACGCGACGAGCGCGGCGATCTCGCGCGGGTCGCCGAAGCGCCCGAGCGGGATGCGCGAGAGGAGCCGTCGCCGCATCTCCTCGTCGCCGACGCTGAGGTCGAGCATCTCGGTCGAGATCGAGCCGGGGCCGATCGCGTTGACGCGGATGCCGTGCGCGGCGAGCGAGAGCGCCATCGCCTTGGTCAGCTGGTTGATCCCGGCCTTGGACGCCGAGTACGGCACCTGGTCGGCCAGCGCGAACACCGCGTCGACCGAGGACATGTTGATGATCGAGCCCGGCGCGCCACCCGCCGAGACGCGCTCGACCATGTGCCGCGCCGCCGCCTGGCTCATCAGGAACGTGCCCTTGAGGTTGACGCGCAGCACCGCGTCGAATTCCTCCTCCCCGAGCTCGAGGAAGTCGCCCTTGGCGGCGACGCCGGCATTGTTGACGAGGATGTCGATGTCGCCGAAGGCCTCGAGCGTCGCCGCCACCACGTTGCGGACGTCGAGCCGCTCGGCGACGTCCCCCTCGTGGAACGCCACCTCGCCGAGCGGCGCGAGCTCGGCGAGCGCCTTCTCCCCGCCCTTGCCGTCGATGTCGACGATCATCACCCGCGCCCCCTCCTCGAGGAAGCGTCGGGCGATGGCGAGCCCGATCCCCCGCGCCGCCCCGGTGACGATGGCGACCCTGTTGTCGAGCGGCATGGCGATCCTCCTGGCATGGCTCCCGCCGCCAGTCTCCCCTCCGCCCGGCGAGAGGGCAATCGAGGCCTGGCAGGAAGCTACGATCCCATCCATTCCCACTCATCGCTTCCCCGGCGAAAGCCGGGGTCCATCCTCACGTTCAGCTCGGCGCTGCGGTCGCATAGGCCCCGGCCTTCGCCGGGGAAGCGATGAAGTTGGGAGAAGCGCACGACCGACCGGCGCAAAGGCTCTCGGCCCTTCCACCGCGAGCCACGCCCCACACCCCACCATGGCGTCCCTCCCGCGCGGCGACTATGGTCCCGCCTCCCGCCGCCGAGTCCCCTGCATGATCTCCGACCCGCTCTTCTACGCGATCGCGATTCCCGCGGTGATCCTGGTCGGCATCTCCAAGGGCGGGCTGGGCGCCGGGGCGACCCTCGGCGTGCCGCTGATGTCGCTGGTGATCTCGCCCGTCCAGGCGGCCGGCATCCTCCTCCCCATCCTGATGGTCATGGACCTCGTCGGCCTCTACGCCTATCGCCGCGCGATCGACTGGACGACGCTCGGCTACGTCCTGCCCGCCGCGTTCGCCGGCGTCCTCATCGGCTGGGCGACCACGAGCTGGGTCACAGCCGACCATGTGCGCCTCATCGTCGGGGTCGTGGCGGTCGCCTTCGGCCTCAGCTTCTTCCTGCGCGGGCCGAGCGCCCGGCCGGTCGCCAGGAACAATCTCGCCAAGGGCTCGTTCTGGGGCGGGATTGCCGGCTTCACCAGCTTCGTGAGCCATGCCGGCGGCCTGCCGCTGCAGGTCTATCTCGGCCCGCTCCGCCTCGACCCGCAGATCTTCGTCGGCACCTCGACGGTCTTCTTCGCGCTCACCAACTACATGAAGCTGCCCGGCTACTGGGCGCTCGGCCAGATCACCCCGACCAACCTCCTCACCTCGGCCGCGCTTCTGCCCTTCGCCGCGGTGGCGACGCTGATCGGCATCTGGCTCGTCCGCAGGGTCGACCGCGACCTCTTCTACCGGATCATCTACGCGCTGGTGCTCGTGGTTGGCGTGAAGCTCGCATGGGACGGCGCCAATGGCATCTTCTAGCCGTGCGGCGCGCGGCCGCCGATTGCCCTCGCCGGGCAGTTGCGCTTTCTGATCGGGGCAAACGCGAGCTCGGCCCGTGACATCATCGATCTACGATCGCGACCTCGACCGGAACCCGGCCAATTTCCAGCCGCTGACGCCGACCACCTTCCTCGCCCGCGCCGCTGCCGTCTTCCCCGACCGCACGGCCATCGTCCACGGCGAGGCCCGCATCCCCTACTCGGCCTTCTACGAGCGCTCGCGCCGCCTCGCCTCGGCGCTGATCCGGCTCGGCGTCGGCCGCGGCGACACCGTCTCGGTGATGCTGGCGAACTCCCCGGCGATGCTCGAGGTGCACTACGGCGTGCCGATGACCCGCGGGGTGCTCAACACGCTCAACACCCGGCTCGACGCGGCCATCCTCGCCTTCACCCTCGACCACGCCGAGACCAAGGTGCTGATCACCGACCGCGAGTTCGCGCCGGTGGTGAAGGAGGCCCTCGCCCGCGCCACCGTGAAGCCGGTCGTCATCGACTACGACGACCCGGAGTTCCCGCAGACCGGCGAGCGCCTCGGAGGCATCGACTACGAGGCCTTCGTCCAATCCGGCGACCCGGACTTCGCCTGGCTCATGCCCGAGGATGAGTGGGACGCGATCAGCCTCAACTACACCTCGGGCACCACCGGCAACCCCAAGGGCGTGGTCTACCACCACCGCGGCGCGGCCCTTCTCGCGCAGGGCAACGCGCTCGCCAACTTCATGCCGCGCCACGCCGTCTTCCTGTGGACGCTGCCGATGTTCCACTGCAACGGCTGGTGCTTCACCTGGACGATGTCGGTCCTCGCCGGCGTCCATGTGTGCCTGAGGTGGGTGCGGCAGAAGCCGATCTGGGATGCCCTCGCCGATCAGGGCGTCACCCATCTCTGCGGCGCGCCGATCGTCATGTCGACGATCCTCGGGACCCCGCCCGAGCTGAAGCGCCCGCTTGCCCAGAAGGTCGAGTTCCTGACCGCCGCCGCCCCGCCGCCCGAGGCGGTGCTCGCGGCGATGGCCGAGAACGGGTTCGGCGTCACCCATCTCTACGGCCTCACCGAGACTTACGGCCCGGCGGTGATCAACGAGTGGAAGTCGGACTGGGACGGGCTCCCTTCGCCGGAGCGCACCCGCCGGAAGGCCCGGCAGGGCGTCCCCTACCAGGCGCTCGACGGCCTCGCGGTGATCGACCCCGAGACGATGCGCTTCGTCGCGCCGGACGGGGAGACGATCGGCGAGGTCATGTTCCGCGGCAATCTGGTGATGAAGGGCTACCTCAAGAACAAGCCCGCCACCGACGAGGCCTTCCACGGCGGCTGGTTCCACTCCGGCGACCTCGGCGTGATGCACCCCGACGGCTACCTGCAGATCAGGGACCGCTCCAAGGACATCATCATCTCCGGCGGGGAGAACATCTCCTCGATCGAGGTCGAGGACGCGCTCTACAAGCATCCCGCCGTGCAGGCCGCCGCCGTCGTGGCCAAGCCCGACGAGAAATGGGGCGAGACGCCGATCGCCTATGTGGAGCTCCGCCCCGGCGCGACCGCGACGGCCGAGGAGATGATCGCTTGGTGCCGCGCCAGCCTCGCCCACTACAAATGCCCGCGCTTCATCGTCTTCGGCGAGCTTCCGAGAACCTCCACCGGCAAGATCCAGAAATTCAAGCTCCGCGAGCTGGCGAAGTCCGGGTAGGCGCGGCCTCGATCCCTCTCGCTTAACCTCCCCCTTGCGGGGAGGTCGAAGGCGTGCCCCTCCGGCTTGACCGGAGGGGAACGGCTTCGGGAGGGGGTAGCGGGCGAAGCCCGCGTCTCTTCCTCGGCATTCTTCCGGCTCACACCCTCCCGAAATCGCTGCGCGATTTCGACCTCCCCGCAAGGGGGAGGTTAGGCGTCGTAGGTCACAGGCAATAAAAAAGCGCCGCGGGAGCCGCGGCGCGGTAGAGGCCGGAAAGGCCCTCCAGTCAGATCAGTGGATGGTGGCTTCGCTCCTCAGGCGATAGATCTCGTCCTTGAGCTGCAGCTTTCGGCGCTTGAGTTCGGCGATCTGGAGCGGG
>JADYYB010000090.1 GCA_020853895.1 Bauldia sp. | reverse complement strand
TCGCCGTCTATCTCCTGCCGCCCGACACCTCGCTGGCCGAGGTCGACCGCACGGGGGTGCTCAGGGTCTGCGTCCCCTCCGACTATCCGCCGCTGGTCACGACCAACGCGGAGCGGTCGGGGGTGGACATCGAGATCCTCTCCGAGATCGCAAGGCGCATGGAGGTGCGGCTGGCGCTCAACGTCAACTCCTCGATCGGCCGGGACTTCAACCCGCGCAACTGGCGGGTGACGCGGGCGCAGTGCCAGGTGCTGGCGGGGGGCGTGGTGGTCTCGGTCACCACACGATCCTTCCTCGACACCACCCCGCCGCATCTGGAGACGGGCTGGGCGATGGTCGGTCCGGCGCTGCCGGAGACTCTCGGCGGGCAGAGCATCGGGGTCTATGCCGGGCTGACCGGGCTCGACCGGCTCGGGCTCAGCCGCTACCTCCGGGCACAAGGGGCGAGGCTCGAGGTGATCGACTCGGCCGCCGCGCTCGCCAACGCCATCCGCTCGGGGAGCGTCGCCGCCGGGATCAGCGAGGCCCTCACCGCCGGGCAGATCGCCGGGGCCAACGACTGGGAAATCGCCTGGCTCCCCCCGCCCATCGAGCGCTACCCGATCGCCTTCGGCCTCTGGAAGGGAGACCTCACCCTCAAGCGCAGGATCGCCGCCATCCTCGACGATCTCGACGACGAGGGCTTCCTCGCAGACCTCGCCGAGAAGTACGACATCGCCCCGATCGAGGTGACGCACGGCTCTCCGTCGCCGGCGGCCTAGACCCGGCGCACGGGAACTCTCCTCCACCATCGATGTCATCCGGTCGGTTACTGGATCAGGCCCTCGCTCCGCCACTCTTTGAGGAAGAGCGTCTCCGGCGGCGTCGAGGTGACGACCGTCAGGTATCGCCCGCGGACGCGCGTGAACGCTTGCCGGAGGTCCTCCCGCCAGGCCTGGAAGCGCGCGCGGTAGCGGTCGAGCGTCGGCCGGTCGATGCTGAGATCGACCTCGAGTCCGCTCTCCGCATCGACCAGCCGCGCCTCGCCCTGGCCGAGCATCGAGGGGTCGAGTTCCTCGGGCGTGACGACATGAATGCCCCAGATCTCCTGGCCCGAAGCGCCCAGCGTGACCAGGCCGGTCGCCGTGTCGTCCCACCAGTCGCTGATGGCGATGAAGAGGCCGCGATTGACCAGATGGAGCGGCGCGGTGCGCAGGGCGTCGCCGAACGAGGCGGCCTCGGAGCGCTCGCGCGCCAGCCAGTCGAACATCGGCTGCGCGCGCGACACGCCATGGAAATTCCCCGACCAGTCGATGCCCTTGCTCGTCGCGACGCCGAGCTGGACCTGGTCGCCGCCCGCCAGTCCCACGAAGCCGAGAAGTGAGACGAGGAGCCGGGCGGTCACGGCGCGGCTCGGTTGGCCGGTCGCCATCGAGCGGCTGCCGTCGAGGAGGATCGCGATCGGCAGCTGGCGGTGCACCTCGTAGCGGCGGATGAAGTTCTCGCCGAGCCGGGCGTGGATATGCGGGTCGAGGTGACGGAGATCGTCGCCCACCTCGTATTTGCGGTGATCGGCGAACTCCATGCCGGCGCCCTTGTGCTTCGACCGCCTCTCGCCGACGCCGACCGAGGCCGCCGCCCAGCGTGGCTGCAGCTTGGACCGCGAAAGCCGCTGCAGGAGGGCGGGGGGAGGGGTGGTCAAGCCGCTTTCCGCATCTGCTCGGAAAGGAGTGTCTTCATCACCGCGCCGGGGTCGATCCCCTCCGCCTCGCCCTCGTAGTTGAGCTGGACACGGTGCCGGAGCGTCGGCGCCAGCATCGCCTCGAGATCCTCGAAGGCCACGTTGTAGCGGCCGGAGAGGAGCGCGTGGCCCTTGGCCGCGAGCACCAGCGACTGCGCCCCCCGCGGGCTGAGCCCGAAGCGGAAATAGCGCGCGATCTCGGGAGAGCCGCCGGGAAGGCCCGGCTGCGTGGCGACCGCGAAGCGCGCCACGGTGCGCTGGACGTGCCAGGCGACCGGCACCTGCCGGACGAGCTTCTGGAGAAGGACGATCTCGCTCGCCTCGAGCACCTGCTTGGGCTCGGGCAGGACCGCGCCCGTGGTGAGATCGAGGATGCCGTGGAGATGCTCCTCGGAGGGATAGTCGACGAGCGTCTTGAACAGGAAGCGGTCGATCTGCGCCTCGGGGAGGCGGTAGGTCCCTTCCATCTCGACCGGGTTCTGCGTCGCCAGGACGAAGAACGGCTCGGGGAGCGGCATCGTGCGTCCCGCCGCGGTGACCGTGTGCTCCTGCATCGCCTCGAGGAGGGCCGACTGCGTCTTCGGCGTCGCGCGGTTGATCTCGTCCGCCAGCAGCGCCTGGGTGAAGATCGGGCCCGGCTGGAACTGGAGCCGCGGCCTTCCGTCCTCGTCGGGGACCAGCGTCATGCCGCCGGTGATGTCGGCGGGCATGAGGTCGGGCGTGAACTGGACGCGGGCGAATTTCAGTCCGGCGGCAACGCCGAGGACGCGCACCAGCAGCGTCTTGCCGACGCCGGGCGATCCCTCGAGAAGGACGTGCCCGCCGCAGATCAGTGCGATGGTCAGCTGGTCGATGACCTCGCGCTGGCCCACGACCGATTTGGCGACCTCCTCCTTGAGGCGGCCGAGGGCCGCCACGAGACGGTCGATCTCCTCCTTGTCGATCGCTGCCGGTGACGCCGCTGCTGCGTCGGATTGATTGAGCATCACCATCGTCCCTTCCCTATCGAGTGTTGGGTCTGGAGGCGCGCCGGCCGATCCGGAGGAGGTCGGGCGTGTAGCGGATCGCGAGGTCGACCAGGAACAGCGCGAGCGCGATCAGCGCCCAGAGGCGCCATTCGGCCTTCATCAGCCAGCCGCGCGACACCTCGAGGAACGGCGCGTCCGCGGCGAGGACCGCGCCGCCGGTCGCGGCGGCGAGCGCCGTGAGGCGGTCGGGGTCGGCCCGTCCGAAATCGAGGCGCGCCGGGTAGGCGGCGTGCAGGACGGCCTCGGTCTCGGCCGCAGGGGAGGCGACCGTGAACCGGTGCGTCCCCGACCCGATCGCGCCGAGCGCCAGCTCGTATCGGCCGGGGGCGGTCTCGATCAGCGCCCTGGTCTGGTCCGGCGTCTCCACGGACGCGACCGTGACGGTATCGCCGGCGATCGGGGCGCCGTCCCGGTCGAGGAGATCGGCGGTGAGGAAAGCCTCGTCTCCCCTCCGCTCGATCGTCGCATGGAGCCCGGGCCCCTCCACGTCCGGCACGAGATGCCGGATCGTCTGCGCCCAAAGGAGCGGGTACTCGGGAATCCGCATCCAGTTCTGCGTGCCGGAGCCCGCCCCGTGCGAGGCGAAGGCGACGACGCGTCCCGCGCCGTAGCGCCAGGAGGCCAGCACCGGGATCGTCTCGTCGGCCTCGTCGCTGAGGGCGAGGTGGACGGTGGCGCCAGGCTGCGCGGTGGTGGTGACGAAGTTCTCGAGCGCCGGCAACTCGTCGGGGAGTCCGGCCAGGAAGGCGGCCGAGCGGTCGCTCCAGAAGACCGGCGTGGTGCCCTCCTTGATCGGGTCGCCGGACATCTGCAGCGCCTCCTGCGAGAGGATGCTCGGCAGGGCGTTGAAGTCGCGCGTGGCGTGGAAGGCGCCGCCGCCGAGCCGGGCGATCGTCTCGGCCCGCCGGACCTCGGCGGCGTCGCCCATGGCGACCGCCGAGACCGTGATGCCCGCGGCGCGGATGTCGGCGAGGAGCGGCCCGAAATCGGCGGCCTCGACGAGGCCGTCGGTCATGATCACGATGTGCCGCGCGTCGGCGTCGGCGTTCTGCAGTTCGGCGAAGCCGGCGGTCAGGGCCGGCAGCAGCGCGGTGCCGCCCGCCGGCACGATCGGGGCGAGCGCCGCGGCCACGGCGGCCTGGTCCTTCCGCTCCTGGAGGGGGACGAGGACGCGCGCCTCCGAATCGAAGACCACCACCGCGACCTGGCTCTCCTCGTGGAGGAGGTCGACCGCGCTCAGCGTCGCCACCTTGGCGATCTCGAGCCGGCTCGCCCCGTCGACCATCGCCTGCATGCTCCCTGAGCGGTCGAGCACGAACGCCATCGCGGCGCGCGGCGCGTCGTGTGGGATGCGGCTCGAGAGCGGGGAGATCCGCTCGAGCGCCGTCTGGTAGTAGCCGCCGGGCCCGAAGGCGTGCTCGCCGCCGAGGATCAGGAGGCCCCCGCCATGCACCTCCACGAAGTCCTCGAGGAGCGCCTGCTGCCGCGTGTCGAGATCGATCGCCGGCACGTTCATGAGCACGACGAGGTCGTATTTCAGCCAGTCATAGATGTACCAGGGCGCGTCCTCCGGCCCGATCACGGTCGCGGTGAGCGACTGCACCGCGAGGGCGTCGGCGTAATACCGCGCCCACTCGGTGTCGGAGGCGATGACCAGGACGGACGGGGCGGCCCGTACCGCGGCGACGGCCCCGTTCCGGTTGTTAGCCTCGAACACGTCGTCCGCCGTGCCGACGGCGACCTCGAAGAGGGCGTTGCCGGCCTCGCCCGCGGCCACGGTCGCCTCGACGCGGTTCCGGCCGGAGCGAAGCCGGATCTCCTGCTCGGTGACGAGCGCGCCGTCCCGGAAGATGGAGACGCGCGCGGTTGCGTCGGCGGCGCTGAGGACGATCGCCTCGAGCGGAATGACATCCCCCTCGCGCACCGACGGCGGCACGCCGACCCGCTCGACCACCACCTCGCCGGCGGGGAGGGCGGAAAGCGGCAGCGCGTCGACCGGCACCCCGCGCGCCTGGAGCTGCGCCGTCGCGTCGGCGAGGCGGCCGGAGGTCTCGTTGCCGTCGGCGACCGCAACGACCCGGCCCGGCCTGTCGCCGGGCAGCATCGCCGCCGCCAGCAGCGTCGCGCGCTGCAGGTCGGCGCCCGGCACGTCGGTCGTCTCGGGCCTTTCCACCGGCAGGTCATCGTCGAGATCCCGGGCGACTGTCACGACCGCGCCGTTCGCCACCCACCCGACGCTGTTCCTCGCGCCGGACGCGGCGGCCGCCACGCTCTCCGTAAGCCGCGTCGTCAGGGGTTCGGCCTGGCCGAAATCGAGATCGGTCCCGAACACCGCGACGACCGCCTCGGTCGGCCCAAAGCCGGGCCGCGGCACCTGCAGGATCGCCGCCGCGAGAAAGACGATGCCGATCGCGCGGACCGCGAGGATGGCGCG
>JADYYB010000089.1 GCA_020853895.1 Bauldia sp. | reverse complement strand
CGAACGGATCACGCATGGCGGCGAAGAAATCCGAAGCGAAGGGACTTGAGGGCAAGGCGGTCGAGGAGCTCGACGAGGCCGAGGCGGCGAGCGAGCTCGAACGCCTGGCGGCGGAGATCGCCGAGCACGACCGGCGCTACTACCAGGAGGATGCGCCGACCATCTCCGACGCCGAATACGATCTCCTCCGCGTCCGCAACAATACGATCGAGGCCCGTTTCCCAAAGCTGGTGCGGGCGGACTCCCCGAGCCTTCGCGTCGGCGCGGCGCCGGTCGGACGCTTCGCCAAGGTCAAGCATCGCGTGCCGATGCTCTCGATCGACAATGCCTTCGCCGAGGAGGACGTGGCGGAGTTCCTGAACCGCGTCCGCCGCTATCTCAAGCTCGCCGACGAGGCGGTCGTGCCGCTGATGGCCGAGCCGAAGATCGACGGACTGTCGCTCTCGATCCGCTACGAGAAGGGGACGCTCACGGTCGCCGCGACCCGCGGAGACGGCTACGAGGGCGAGAACGTCACCGCCAATGTCCGGACCATCGGCGACATCCCGAACGAGCTGCGCGGCCGGCCGCCGGAGGTCGCGGAGATCCGCGGCGAGGTCTACATGACCCATGTCGACTTCGCCGAGATGAACCGCCGCATCGCGCTCGAGCCCGGCGGACGGACGATCGCCAACCCGCGCAACGGGGCCGCCGGCTCGCTGCGGCAGATCGATCCAGAGGTGACCAAGGCGCGGCCGCTGCACTTCTTCGCCTATGCCTGGGGCGAGATGAGCACGATGCCGGCCGACACGCAGTCCGGCATGCTCGAGGTGCTGGCCGGGTGGGGGTTCAAGGTCAACCCGCGCGTCCGGCTCGTCGACAGTCTCGATGGCGCGCTCGACTATTACCGCGAGACGGGACGCGAGCGCGCGCGGCTCGGCTACGACATCGACGGGGTGGTCTACAAGGTCAACAGCCTGGGCCTCCAGCAGCGGCTCGGCTTCGTGTCGCGCACGCCGCGCTGGGCGACCGCGCACAAATTCCCGGCCGAACAGGTCGAGACGATCATCGAGAACATCGAGATCCAGGTCGGCCGCACGGGCGCGCTCACGCCGGTCGCCAATCTCCGGCCGGTGACGGTCGGAGGGGTCGTGGTGCGCAACGCCTCGCTGCACAACGAGGACTACATCAAGGGCATCGGCGGGGGCGGGGAGCCGATCCGCGAGGGCAAGGACATCCGCATCGGCGACACGGTGGTGGTGCAGCGGGCGGGCGACGTGATCCCGCAGATCATCGACGTCGACCTCTCGCGCCGCTCGCCCGAGGCCGAAGCCTACGCGTTCCCGACCGTGTGCCCGGTATGCGGCAGCCACGCGGTGCGCGAGGTCAACCCCAAGACGGGGCGCGCGGACGCGGTGCGGCGCTGCACCGGCGGGCTCATCTGCGCGGCGCAGGCCGTCGAGCAGCTCCGCCATTTCGTGTCGCGCAACGCCTTCGACATCGAGGGCTTCGGCGAGAAGCAGATCGAGGCGTTCCATGCCGACGGGCTGGTGCGTTCCCCGGCCGATATCTTCCGGCTGCGCCTTCGCCGGGCCGAGCTCGAAGAGCGCGAGGGGATGGGCAAGGTCTCCGTGCGCAACCTTCTCGCCGCGATCGAGGCGCGGCGCAGCATCGCCCTCAACCGCTTCATCTACGCGCTCGGCATCCGCCATATCGGCGAGACCAACGCCAAGCTCCTGGCGCGCAGCTACGGCACGTTCGAGGCCTTCCGCGCGGCGATGACCGACGCGGTCGAGGTCGAGGGCGACGCCTATCGCGAGCTCCGCGCGGTGGGCGGGATCGGCGACGTGGTGGCGATGGCGCTGACCGCCTTCTTCGCCGAGGCGCACAACCAGGAGGCGCTCGACGAGCTCCTCAAGGAGGTCAAGGTCGAGCCGGCGGAGGTCGTCAACAACGAGGGCTCGCCGGTCGCCGGCAAGACGGTGGTATTCACCGGGAGCCTCGAGAAGATGACGCGCGAGGAGGCCAAGACGATGGCCGAGCGGCTCGGCGCCAAGGTCGCCGGGTCGGTGTCGAAGAAGACCGACCTCGTCGTCGCCGGGCCCGGCGCGGGCTCCAAGCTCAAGCAGGCCGAGGAGCTCGGCATCCAGGTCATCGACGAGGACGGCTGGCTGACGCTGGTCGACGGGAAGTAGGCGCTGGATTGGGCGAGCGTGAGGGGGAGGTTAGATTTCCTGATACGACGCGGGTTGCGCGCTAGACCGGCTTGGTGAGGACCGTCTCGCGGAGCTTGGCGCGCATCACCTTGCCCATCTGGTTGCGCGGGATCTCCGCGACCGCGACGAAGCGCGCCGGCACGCGGTCGGGGATGCGGTGGCGGCAGAAGTCGACGAGCTCGCTCTCCTTGAAGCCGGGCGTGGGGACCACCGCAGCCCAGATCTCCTCGATGCCGGTCGGGTTCTTTACGCCGAAGACGCCGACATCGGTGATCGCGGCGAAGCCGCGCAGCGCCGCCTCGATGGCGTCGGGCGCGACCATCACGCCACCGTAGTTGACGAGGTCGCCGGCGCGGCCCGCGACCTCGATGAGGCCGTCCTCGCGCATGGTCACGGCGTCGCCGGGGTAGAACCAGCCGTCGGGAGAGGCGGCGCCGACCTCGACCCCGCCTTCGAGGTAGCGGAGGAGATAGGGCGTCTTCACCCGGATCTCGCCGAGCGAGCCGCGCGGCACCGGCTTCCGCTCGGCGTCGACGATCTCGATCTCGACCCAGGGCGAGGGATAGCCGACGGCGTTGTCGACGCCCTCGATCCCGCCGGCGAGAGCGACCGCGACCGTGCCGCTCTCGGTCGAGCCGTAGGTGACGATGACGTGGTTGCAGAGCTGGGCGCGAGCCGAGGCCATGAGGGCGGGCGAGGTCCAGCCGCCGGCGACGGCGAGCACGCGCAGCGAAGGGCAGGGGACGTAGCTCTTGTTCTGCTCGGCGACGATGGCCTGGAGCTGCATCGGCGTCACAGCGAGCTCGGTGACGCTGAGGAGCCGGACCATGGCGAGCGCCTCGGCCGCGTTGGGCGCGAAGCACGCCATGCCCGCCGTGGCCAGGGCGTAGAGCGTGGAGAGATAGCCGCCGACGGTCGAGAAGCCCATCATGTTGAGGACGCGGACGCCGCCCGCGGCGCCCGCCGGCAGGCCGTAGCTGATCTGGTCGAAGCGGCCGTGGATGTCGCGAAGGCTCAGCGCCACCGGCTTCGGCATCCCGGTCGTGCCGGAGGAGAAGGTGAGGCGGTGGAGGGCGTCCTCGTCGGCGAATTGCGCGCCGAGCTGCAGCGGCGGGCCGTCGAGCCAGTCGTCCTCGAGGATGAAGACGCCGAGGCCCTGCGGGACGGCGCCGTAGCGGTCGACGATCACCGCGTGGACCGGCACGCCGGCGGCCGCGAGGTCGAAATTCAACTGGACCGAGGCGGTCGGGATGCCGCGCAGGCCGAGGCCGAGCAGCACCGCGACGTGGTGGAAGGGGTTGCGGATGTCGACCGCGACGATGCCGCCCGGCTGCAGGCCGGCGACCCGCGAGCGCTCGGCGACGGCGAGCATCGCCTTGGCCAGCATCCCGTAGCTGACGCTGCCGCCAGTGAAGGCCAGGGCGATGCGCTCGGGGGCAAGCCTGGCGTGGTGCAGGACTATCCGTTCGAAATCCATCCGCGCGTTCCTGTTCGAGCGACCCAAACGGCCGGGCTGACGCCGTTGCCTTCCAGCACCATTCGTGGCGAGAATGTGTCGGACGGCTTGTGACTTTCGACCAGCTTGGCTAGCTTCGGTCAACAGTTCTCTGGGTGGGCGTGCAACAATGGCAATAGGCATCTTCCGCGCGACCGCGCTCGGGTCGGCCGCGTTCGGGTCGTTGTGGACGGTGGGTTCGCCGGCCGGCGCGCAGACGCTGGAGTGGGCCGGGTTCTATATCGGCGTCACCGCCGGTGCGTTGGGTGGGCAGGACGGCGCCGTCCTCGACTACGGTACCCCGCAGCCGGGCTCCGGCGTCCTCTTCCTGGGCAACGCGCCGCAGACCGCCGGCACTGGCGGGGCGCTCGACGAGCTCGCGTCGGCGATCGGGGCCCTCAATCCGTGGCCCACGGGCTTCGACTCGAGCCCCGCCCTCGGCTTCGGCGCCCATGCCGGCTACAATCACCAGGTCGGCAGCATCGTCTTCGGCATCGAGGCGGACGCCTCGATGCTCGGCGGATCGAGCTCCTCGTTCCACGCCGAGGACAGCTTCTTCATCGACCCCGACAACAACGGGAGCCGCATCAGCGACCTCACGGTGAGCGGTGGGGTGGAGAGCCTCTTCACCCTCCGGCCGCGCGTCGGCTTCACGACCGGACGATCCCTCTTCTACGCGACGGGCGGCCTTGCTTTCGGCAAGGCCTCGCTGTCGACAACGGCGAGCCTCTCCGAGGCCTATGTGGACGCCGGCAAGTCCACCAGCGCCACGACCAGTTGGGAGGGCTCCGCCAGCGACTGGCGGTCGGGCTTCACCATCGGCGCCGGCGCGGAGATCAAGACCACCGACCGGCTGACGCTGCGGGCCGAGGCGCTCTATTACGATCTCGGCTCGCTGGGCGTCACGGCGCTCGGGACCAACTCCAATTCGCTGGACGTCCAGTCCTATCGCGCGGAGATGGACATGAGCGGGGTGGTCGCCCGGATCGGGTTCAGCTACCGGCTCTAGCCGAAAAGAAAAAAGCGCCCGCCGAAGCGGGCGCTCTCGTCCTCGTCTGGGATGTCTTCTGGTCGACTACGGGCCGGGGGCCGGAGCGTCGCCCGGGCCCGGGGCCGGGGCGATGGTCATCGGCGGAGCCGGCTCGGGAGCCGCGCCAACCGGGCCGACGGGAGCGTCAGGGGTCCAGCGCACGAACTCGGGCGCGGTGTTGATGCTCTCCAGCGTCAGGCCGCTGGTGATGTTCCAGCGGTTGTCGACGTTGTTCCAGGCGATATCGAGCTCGCCGAAGTCGACAGCGACCTGCTTCTCGCCGATGCCGAGGAAGCCGCCGGTGCCGAGCACCGCGCCGGCGATCGAGCCGTCTTCGGCGATGAGGAGATCGTTGATCGTCCCGAGACGCTCGTCGGACGCGGTGACCACGTCCTTGCCGATGAGGTCGGTGGCGAGGAACTCGGTCTCGAGCTGATCGGCGATGAAGCCGCCGACCGCGCGCGAGTCAGCCGCGGCGAGATCCTGCCCGGCTCCGGGGAGCGGCAGCGCCGGCGGGGTGATCGAGACCGGCGGGGCCGCGCCGCCGGGGGCGGGTGAGATCGGCTCGGCCGGGGCGCCGGCGCCCGGAGCGAGCGGATCGGGAGCCTGCTGGGCGATGGCAACGCCGGAAATCGCAAGGGCCGCAACGGCGGCACTGGTCAGAAGAAGTCGCATAAGAATGCCTCCTTGGGCTGGCGGATGTCGAGGTAACGCCACGCCCAAGAATGGGTTCCGACAATATTGGCGATAGAATCCGGACCGCTTAACCTTGCGCCAGTGGGCGCGTTGCGCGGTCAAGCCAGCGCCGGTCGGCGCGATCGAGCGCCGGGCCTAGTTCCTCGCGCACGCGCGCGTGGTAACGGTCAAGCCAAAGCATCTCGTCGGGAGCGAGGAGCCGCTTGGCGATCAGGCGGCGGTCGATCGGCGCCAGGGTGAGCGTCTCGAACTGCATCATCTCGCGCTCGGCGCCACGCGGGGCCTTCCACGGCACGACGGCGAGAAGGTTCTCGATGCGGATGCCGAAATGCCCGGCCTTGTAGTAGCCGGGCTCGTTGGAGACGATCATCCCCGGCTCGAGGTTGACCGTGCCGCTCTTGGAGATGCGCTGCGGGCCCTCGTGGACGCAGAGGAACGCGCCGACGCCGTGCCCGGTGCTGTGGTCGAAATCGACGCCGGCATCCCACAGCGCGCGCCGCGCCATGCCGTCGATCTGCGCGCCGTTGGCGCCCTTGGGGAAGCGGAGCGTCGCCACCGCGATATGGCCCTTGAGGACGCGGGTGAAGCGGTCGCGCATCTCCGCGCTCGGCCGGCCGACGATGACCGTGCGGGTGATGTCGGTGGTGCCGTCGCGATACTGGCCGCCGGAGTCGATGAGGAAGATCTCGTCCTTCCCGATGCGCCGGTTGGTCTG
>JADYYB010000088.1 GCA_020853895.1 Bauldia sp. | reverse complement strand
TCGCGGGCCTCTGCGAGAGCCCGCTCACCTTCCAGGCGATCATCATCTGGCGCGACGAGCTGGCCGAGGGGAAGATCTACCTTCGCGACATCATCGACCTCGAGGCGACCTATGCCGGGCCGGACGCGCATGCCGCGCCCCCGGTGATGGCGCCCGACCTCGTCGGGCCGGGCGGGGCCGAGGAGGCCAACGGCAAGAGCAACGGCAAGGGGGGTGCCGCCAACGGCAAGCACGCCGCTCCGGCCGCCGCCCGTGACGAGGAAGCCGGCGAGGACGGCGAGGAGTCGATCCCGCGCTCCGAGTTCTCGGACGACGACGAGGACGACATGGAGGCGAACGTCTCGCTCGCCGCCATGGAGGCCGAGCTGAAGCCGCAGGTCGTCGAGACCTTCGACACCATCGCCGACACCTACAAGAAGCTCCGCCGCCTCCAGGACCAGAACGTCGAGGGCCAGCTCAAGAACGAGAGCCTCTCGCCCTCCCAGGACCGGCGCTACAAGAAGCTCAAGGACGAGATCGTCGCGGCGGTGAAGAGCCTCTCGCTCAACCAGAACCGCATCGAGGCGCTGGTCGAGCAGCTCTACGACATCAACAAGCGCCTCGTCGGCCAGGAAGGCCGCCTTCTCCGCCTCGCCGAATCCTACCGGATCAGCCGCGAGAGCTTCCTCGGCGAGTATCAGGGCGCCGAGCTCGACCCCAACTGGGTGCGGCGCGTGGCGCATCTTTCCGCCAAGGGCTGGAAGGATTTCGTGGCGCACGAGAAGCCGCGCATCCACGAGCTGCGCAGCGAGATCCAGAACCTTGCCACCGAGACCGGGCTCGAGATCACCGAGTTCCGGCGCATCGTGCACATGGTGCAGAAGGGCGAGCGCGAGGCCCGTCAGGCCAAGAAGGAGATGGTCGAGGCCAATCTCCGCCTGGTGATCTCGATCGCCAAGAAATACACCAACCGCGGCCTCCAGTTCCTCGACCTCATCCAGGAGGGGAACATCGGCCTCATGAAGGCGGTCGACAAGTTCGAGTACCGCCGCGGCTACAAGTTCTCGACCTACGCCACCTGGTGGATCCGCCAGGCGATCACCCGCTCGATCGCCGACCAGGCGCGCACCATCCGCATCCCC
Organism: Bauldia sp.; assembly: GCA_020853895.1. Classification (GTDB taxonomy): domain Bacteria; phylum Pseudomonadota; class Alphaproteobacteria; order Rhizobiales; family Kaistiaceae; genus JADYYB01. The sequence continues at coordinate 5,179 of JADYYB010000088.1, read as the reverse complement.
GTGCACATGATCGAGACGATCAACAAGATCGTGCGCACCTCGCGCCAGATGCTGCACGAGATCGGCCGCGAGCCGACCCCCGAGGAGCTGGCCGAGAAGCTCGCCATGCCGCTCGAGAAGGTGCGCAAGGTGTTGAAGATCGCCAAGGAGCCGATCAGCCTCGAAACGCCGATCGGCGACGAGGAGGACAGCCACCTCGGCGACTTCATCGAGGACAAGAACGCGATCCTGCCGATCGACGCCGCGATCCAGTCGAACCTCCGCGAGACCACCACGCGGGTGCTGGCCTCGCTCACCCCGCGCGAAGAGCGCGTGCTCCGCATGCGCTTCGGCATCGGCATGAACACCGACCACACGCTGGAAGAGGTGGGGCAGCAGTTCAGCGTGACCCGCGAGCGCATCCGCCAGATCGAGGCCAAGGCGCTGCGGAAGCTGAAGCACCCGAGCCGGTCACGGAAGCTGCGGAGCTTTCTGGATAATTAGGGGGCCGACAAGGACGCTATTTCGCGTGTAGCAACCTCAGAGCACGGTCCTCGATTGCCTGAGAAAGACGTTCGTCAGTTACGTTCTGGAGGGCCAAACGACTAGCATTGCCAAAACGTTTCATCCAGGTTTTGGCAGCGTTTTCAAACTGGTCCATTGCCGATCGAAGTTCCTCATCAGGTGGAAAGTTTACCTGCTGAAGGTCAGGGTCCCTGAGCAGCAAGAGTCTGGCGAAGCGAGCTGCGAGATTGTGTGGCGTAGAGAGGATGATTGTCGAACCGCTGAAGACTTCTGACTGATTGAATAGATCTTCGCCGACGCGGATAGTCCCATCGGGCTTCGCTAGCACTACGGCCATTCCCGCGGTCTCGCCGGTTATCAGGAACGAACGAGGATCGGGGTATTGGTCCATCGACGCGGCGATCCGGGTCGCATACGAGTCCACGGTGGCCGTCACGTTTATCCGCCGGCGCTCCGTTTTAGCAGCAGAAACAGAGGCCCTTCGCTCGAAACGCTCGGAGACTGCCGATCGCAACGCGCGCTCGAGCATCAGGCGCATGCCGGCTGGGTTCTCAAATCTACATAATTCAAGATACAGCTCATCAAACACGACGCGTTGGGGCTCTGATAGGTGGGTCAGACTGTCTGCAAAGTCGTGTCCGTCTAACGCTCGAAATGCTGCATCCAATCGGTCTGCTTCTGAGGTCGTAATGGCGGTCGGCTTTAATACGAGCATCCCCTCAAAGTCGGGGATCTTTGCTTTGAGAACACCTTCTCCATGTTGGGTACGGCCACGAAGTTCGATCTGATACCAGGATAGAAGAGAGTTGATTGATAGATGAATTAATCTAGCATGCGAGGGGTCGCTTGGCAGGACGGTGTAGAGCGTGTCGTTCACCACATGCTGATCATCTGATGCAAGAAGAGTGGCGATGTACCGTCGATGATAATGCTCAGGTACGATGATGCGTGGGCTAGTGGAGTTAGGGACGTGCAGACTATACCAAAATGGGCGCCTATTCTTTATCTGAGCCCTTTCTGCCGGAATGCCGCCTTTTAGGTCATCGTCTGAGACGCTGTACGCAAAGGTCTCGCCGCGACGCAGGTACTCGAGCGCGCCGGTCTGCATCGTCTCTCTGAGCTCCTCCCGCGATGCAGTGACGTCAAAAAGCCTAGCCGCGGAGCTTGCGACATCATGAGGGCTGAGAAGATCTTCAGGACCGCGCACTACGGGTCTGAGCCATTGCCGCTCGATGCGAAAGGGTGTGTCAACACCGTCGAGGACTACTGCGCTAGATGTGAGGTCACGACGGGAGAAATGGAACCGCTTCGGAACGGCGTCAAATGGCAACTCTCGAACGATGAAGTAGGCATTGGCACGGGTCACGACGCCGCTGCGGATATTGGCGAGCTCGGCGAGGTAGGCGAGAGAGCCGGCCGCAGCGCGTGCGCGAATTTCAGCCGCTAGAGCAGGCTCTTCGCGAAGGAGTTGACCCCATCGAACACGGACGTGACCGATGTTGGGAAAAGCGCCTACGTCGCGGAGCCGATCAAGTTGGTCAGTCAGGTTGGTCAAGGTCCTCGCTCTCGACTTGATCTGGGTCGCCGTCGAACTCTATGCCGCCGTGGAATCCTTGACGAACGATATTCACGGAGAAGCGGGGATCGCCTCCCCCATGGGGCGCATCGAGCAGTTCTGCGATTAGGTTCTCGAGCTCATCGCGTCGGGCTGATTGTCCGACGGCTGGGAACAATTGAGCAAGTGGTCGGCGAAGTCGAATGAACCGCATCTGGTTCTCTTCTCGAGTGGTAGCGCTGGAGCACCGCTCCAGGAGAAGAAGGACTGCATTAGTATCGGCGTCGGGAAACCATCTCTCGACCAAGCTGTCAATAACAGCAACTATTCGATAGTGTCTAGAAACAAAGCGAATTAGCGGAATACCGTAATCAGCAAACAAAACCGCAGAAGACACAACGAACCCAAGGCGACCTCCCTCCTTTAGAAACTGTGTGGCATGAACGATAAACCAGACGTACGCGTCGCTCTTCCCCGAAAAGCGTGGGAGCAGCACTGACTCTGGAAGCTTGGCAAAGGCGCGGATGACCGTCTTTTGGTTGCTCTGACGACGGTACGATATATATGGTGGATTGCCAACTACAGCATCGAAATCCCGCGGTACGGTCAAGCGTCCGGGTTGGCCGGGGATTTCGAGCCGAGTCGCTTTTCCCGGTGAGAGAGCGAAGAAGTCTGAGAGCACGACCCGTGGATAAGCCGTCTCTTCAACTGGATCACTAGTAGCTAAAGTGACGGTACTCAACTCGGCCGCAAAAGCCGTTATCTCAACTCCCCATATTGTGGAGAGAGCGCCGTTGTGATCTGCGCCAATGGCACGTTTACGGTTGTAGGCGGAGCGGAGGAAACTACCACCGCCAGCCGCCGGATCTATAGTCAGATCCGCCGGACTCTGAATGGCAAAGGTGACGAGGAGGTCGACGACATCTTCTCGCGTGTAGAATTGTCCTAGGTCGTGGCGAAACTTTGGATCGACAAGCAACTCATAAAGAAGGCCAAGAAGATTCTGGGAAATAGAGGTCCAGCTTGCGGCTTCGATCGCTTCTAGCAACCTATACCAGACGAGTCCTACCCGACAGTCGAGGACTTCTTGGGGGGTGCTCGGTCGGGTGAAGACTAGGTCGGAGAGAGGCTCTGGTAGGAATGCGGTCTCAAAATCACCGGAGCGTTCGATCGCTTGTGCGACCGCAGATTTTAGGAGCGCCTCGATTGCCGATGGGTCTGTCGATGTGTGGGGTACAGCCAAGCGGTCGAGGCCAAACCGGTTGCGCCTTCGTCCCCCAGCCTCTTCGAGAACACGATAAAGGAGCAACTTCTGGGCGAAGACAAAGACGCCGAACCTCAGGAGTTGCTCAACCTCCGCGCGAAAATTAGATGCAAGGGAACTTTGTAGAGGCGGAGAGAAATTAAATGCAGCTTCGGCAACTGCGCGGACGCTTTGCGCATAAGCCTCGTCCGAGTCGAGTCTACGCATTGATCTGACAAGACACTCATCGGCGACCGCATAGATTGCGTTGCGAACGGCGATTACGTCGGCTGCCGTGACGATGGGCCGTGCTGTTGATTGGGAGCGGAGGCGCTCTTCAACGTCGTCGATGAAAGACGACCACTGACTCTCGATCTCGGAGCGGTGGGCGTCGACCTCAGATGAGTGTGAGATCTGGCACAGAATCGTTGAGAACTCTTCACGGTCGGAGGTGGTTGCCCTCGACCCGATGGCGTAAAGGACAACCTCTCGCATATTGCAGGTGAAGTAGAAGGGAAGTCCTCGCGCAATGGCCTTTTTTCTAGCGTCCTCTCGCAATCGCTCGTTCCGCGCATCACGTCCTTCTGGGACCTCAGGCCGCTTGACTTCACCACTGATGAGTTTCGCCCCAGAGCGGCTATTCAGTCGGAGGTCACAGCGCTTGACGGCTCCAAGCGAGTCGAGTTGCCGCTCCTCAATCTCTCCGGTGAAGATGAGGGTCGGCAGGCCCTGGGTGGCGCGGCTTTCCGCGCGGAGACGTGTGGCGGTGCCGAGCCAGGCAACGAACGTCAACTCATTTGTGGGATTCTTCATAGGGCACGCGATCTAGGACGCAATCGGGTAGTCTGATTGCGATCGTTGAGCCTCTCGCGCAAGGGGGCCGGGCAATTTGCTCCACAAAGTACGTGCGGCGCGAGGGTATCTTGGCAGTCGGGCACTGTTCTTTAAATGTTCCTCACGGAGGAAGGACTGCATGGCCAACGGCGGGAAGGATCGGAAGATCGATTATGTCGAGTTCGTGGTGGGGGATATCGGGCGGGCGCGGGCGTTCTATGGGGCGGCGTTCGGGTGGAGCTTCACCGAGTACGGGCCGAGCTATCTCGCCTTCAATGACGGGCGGCTCGATGGCGGGTTCACGACCGAGGGGACGGCGCGGAGCGGCGGGCCGCTGGTGATCCTCTTCGCCGACGATCTCGAAGGGGCGCAGGAGAAGGTCGAGGAGGCGGGCGGGAAGATCCTCAAGCTGATCTACGCGTTCCCGGGCGGGCGGCGGTTCCACTTCGCCGATCCCGACGGGTACGAGCTCGCGGTGTGGTCGGACAAATAGGGGCGGCCGGCATCGGGCATCCGGCATCCGGCATCCGGAAGTGAGGGAAGGGCCTCCGAAAAGGCGAGGGCCCTCTGCAGGAGGGCCTTTGAGACTTCGCCGTGGCGTCCGCGCCAGCGGCGTGGCTGGCCGTCGGGCGTTAGGCGCGCTGGCGGGCGGTGACGGCTCAGTGAGAGGGTTGTGCGGGCCGCTGGGTCCCCGCCTGCGCGGGGATGTGCGGAGGGGTGGCCCCTCCACTCGGAAGATCGCGGGCCTCGCGCTTCGAAAGGCGAAGGCCCTCCGCGGGGAGGGCCTTCGAGACTTGGCCGTGACTGCGGCGCTTAGCGGCGGGGCTGGCCGTCGGGGGCGGGGGCGCCGGCGGTGCCGATCTCCCATTCGACGGTGGCGTTGATGGTGATCGAGTGCTCGCCGCCGAGGATCGGAACGGCCGGGGGCGGGGCGGCCATCGCCACGGCGCGGTCGAACATCACCGGCTGGGCGTAGTCGTTGATCGAGACGGTGAGGATGCGGAGGAGGTCGACGCCGGCGGCCTCGGCCATGATCTCGCCCT
>JADYYB010000087.1 GCA_020853895.1 Bauldia sp. | reverse complement strand
CCCTTGTGGGGGAGGTCGGGAGGGGGCCTCGCGGCAAGCGAGGCACTAAAAATCCCACGGTAGCAGCAAGTATCAGAGTGGGATTCTTGACCAGGCCTCGCTTGCGCTCGGCCCCCACCCCTAACCCCTCCCCACAAGGGGGAGGGGGAAAAGGGGCAGGGCGCCCGTGCCTTCGGTCGTCCGCGATGGCCGTTCCCCGCGAGAAGGGCCGCGTCGGCGCTACCGCTTGCGCTGGTAGGTGAGGATGACGGTTCCGGTCGGGGTCTTGGTGACGCCGGCGAGGCTCATCCGCTTGAAGGCCTCGCCGCCGGTGAAGAGTTTTCGGCCGCTGCCGGCGATCACCGGGATGGTCACCAGCTGCAACTCGTCGAGGAGGTCGAGCTCGATCAGCGAGCGGACGAGGCTGGGGCTGCCGGCGACGCCGATGTCCTTGCCCTCCATGCGCTTCAGCTTCGGCACCTCGTTGGCGAGGCTGCCCTTGAGGAGGATCGAGTTCTGCCAGTCGGTCCTGGCGAGCTTGCTGGAGACGACGTATTTCGGCTTCTCGTTGATGTGCCTGGCGAAATCGAGGTCGGTGGTCGCGTTCGGCCAATAGGTCGACCATTCCTCGTAGGTCGTGCGGCCGATCAGGAAGGCGTCCTGCGCGTTCATCGCCGCGGTCAGCGCCTCGCCCATGACCTCGTCGAAGTCGAACTGCCACTTGTCGGGCGACTGCGTGACGCCGTCGATCGAGATGAACAGTCCGGCGGTGACCTTGCGCATGGCGGCTTCTCCGTTTGGGTTCCCCGGAGGCCGCCGGTCCGCGGCCCCCTTCGCCATCACGACGAAGCGGGCCCGCCCTGATCGACAATCGGCGATGAGATTTCTTCGTCGGGCGCGGTAAGCGTCGTCGCGTTAGGGGCCGTCGTCCCTCGGGTCGGGGCCGTAGCGGTTGGGGCCGGGCGTGCCGGGGCGAAGGCCAAGCTCGACCAGCGACCAGAGGAGGAGGGCGACGGCGAGCACCGTGTCGAGGATCGGGAGGAGCGGGAAGGGCGGCGGCGCCGCGCCGTTGAGCGCGGCGACGAAATGCCGGGCCCACAGCACCGCCGAGAGGAGGATGAAGAACGGCGGCAGGATGGTGTAGGCGGGCGCGAGCCAGCCGGGCTCGTCGCGGTCGTGGAGACGCAGCACCGCGACCAGCGTAAGGAAGCCGAGATTGGGGATCACCACCGCGAGCGCGAGGCCGCGGGCGAAGGGGCCGGACAGGCTGAGGATGTAGAGCGCGGCGGCGACGGCGAAGAGCCACACGGCGAAGGCCTGCCAGAAGGTGCGGCGTCGCGCGCGGCCCTGGACGAGGCGGCGGAGCGCGCCGATCGGGTCGAAGCGCGCCATCAGCGCGAAGTCCGCCGACGTGGCCGGGCCGGCGCCGGCGCGGACGAGACCTCGGAGGAAATCGGGAGACAGCGCGGACCGCCCATCGCGTCACTGGTAGCGCGACGGCGATGGCGGGTCGAGGCGCGAGGCTCAGCCCCGGAGGAGCTCGTTGATCGAGGTCTTGGAGCGGGTGCGGTCGTCCACGCGCTTGATGATGACCGCGCAGTAGAGGCCCGGGCCGGGCTCGCCGTTCTGCAGCGGCTTGCCGGGCTGGGTGCCGGAGACGACCACCGAATAGGGCGGGACGCGGCCCATGTGGACCTCGCCGGTGGTGCGGTCGATGATCTTGGTCGAGGCGCCGATATAGACGCCCATCGAGAGCACCGAGCCCTCGCCGACGATCACGCCCTCGGCGACCTCGGCCCGCGCGCCGATGAAGCAATTGTCCTCGATCACCACCGGGCCGGCCTGCAGCGGCTCGAGCACGCCGCCGATGCCGGCGCCGCCCGAGATGTGGCAGTTCTTGCCGATCTGCGCGCAGGAGCCGACCGTCGACCAGGTGTCGATCATCGTGCCCTCGTCGACGCGGCTGCCGAGATTCATGAACGAGGGGAGGAGCACCACGCCCGGCGCAACATAGGCCGAGCGGCGGACGATGGCGCCGGGAGCGGCGCGGAAGCCGGCGCGCTCGAAATCGCTGGCCGTCCACCTGGCGAACTTGGAGGGGATCTTGTCCCACCAGTGGCCGCCGTCGGGGCCGCCGTCCATCAGCTGGTTCGGGGTGAGGCGGAAATAGAGGAGGATCGCCTTCTTCAGCCATTGATTGACCCGCCACTCGCCGTCGACCTTCTCGGCGACGCGGACCGTGCCGGCGTCGAGGAGGTCGAGCGCCTCCTCGACCGCGTCGCGGACCTCGCCCCTGGTCGAGACGCTGACCGTGTCGCGGGTCTCGAAGGCGGCGTCGATGGTCTTCTCGAGCCCGGCAAGGGCGGCGGCGTTGGTCATGTCTTCCTCGGGAAACGCAGGTCGGCGGGAGCTTTAGGGGAACGTGGCGGCGGGCGCAATCGAGGGAGTGACGCGGGGGCATGCGGGAAGGGGCAGTCGGCAACGGGCAACCGGCATCCGGCAATCGGCATCCGGCAATCGGCATCCGGTATCGGACCACGCTGGTACCCCTCTCCCGCTTGCGGGGGAGGGCAGGGAGGGGGAACCTCGCGGCAAGCGAGGCAAGGATCCCACCCCGGTGTAGGCCGATGGCCGCATGCCTTGCTCGAGGGGAGGTTCCCCCTCCAGCTGCGCTAGGCCTTCGGCCAAGCTCCGCTACCTCCCCCGCAAGCGGGAGAGGGGGAATCTCACCGTGGGGCCGGCAGCTCCTTCAGCGCGACGCGGGCGCGGAGGGGGGCGTCGGGGGAGCCGGTGAGGATGAAGAGGCGGGGGAGGGCGATGCCCTCGAGGATCACGCGGGACTCGGCCTCCGTTGGGAGGCGGGGGGCGTCGGCGGGCGGGACGAGGTCGACGCAGAGGCGGATCGCGGCGGGCGACACGTAGGGGCGGCGGAGGATGCCGAGGCCGCGCAGCTCGATGAGGCCGGCGATGGTGTCGGGAACGGCCGCGTAGAGGGTGCCGTCACGCGCCGTGAGGATGACGCGGTCGTCGGCGACGAGGGTCGCGTGGGGCTCGCCCGTCTCGATGAGGGCCAGCGCCAGGCTGGACTTGCCGCTGCCGGAGAGGCCGCGGATGAGGATGCCGTCCTCGCCGATCGCGACCGCCGTGGCATGGATGGTGGCTGCGGAGCTCCTCGCATCCGCGTCGCTCGCATCGGCGCCGCTCGCATCCGCGCCGCTGGCGCCCGAGCCGCCCGCACTCGAGCCGCTCGCACCGGAGCCGCCGGCGGACGACCCGCTCGCGGGCGATCCCGTCATCCCGCCGCGGGGAGGCGGACGACGAAGCGGGCGCCGCACACCTCGGGCGGGGAGCCGGGCGGGGCGCCGACCTTCGGGCGGACGCGGTTCTCGGCGAAGATCTCGCCGCGATGGGCCTCCACGATCTGCTTGG
>JADYYB010000086.1 GCA_020853895.1 Bauldia sp. | reverse complement strand
GTCGATCTCCGCCCCAAGAAGCTCACCGGCAAGGGCGCCGAGGCAGCCCTCGGGCGGGCCAAGATCACCTGCAACAAGAACGGCATTCCCTTCGACACGGAGAAGCCGACCATCACCTCCGGCATCCGGCTCGGCAGCCCCGCGACGACCACGCGCGGCTTCGGACCCAAGGAATTCCGCGAGGTCGGGGCGCTGATCCGCGAGGTCCTCGACGGGCTCGCGCGAAACGGCGAGGATGGCAACCAGGCCGTCGAAGCGTCGGTCAAGACGCGGGTCGAGGAGCTCACGGGCCGCTTCCCGATCTATCCGGAATAGGAGGCCCGCGAAGGCGGACAGATGCGCTGCCCTTATTGCGGCCACGACGACACCCAGGTCAAAGACTCCCGGCCGTCCGACGACAACATGGCGATCCGCCGCCGGCGGCATTGCCCGAACTGCGGCGGCCGCTTCACGACCTTCGAGCGCATCCAGCTCCGCGAGCTGACCGTGGTGAAGCGGAGCGGCCGGCGCGTGCCGTTCGACCGTGACAAGCTTCTCCGCTCGGTCGAGGTGGCCCTCCGGAAGCGATCGGTCGAACCCGAGCGGATCGAGCGGATGGTGAGCGGGATCGTGCGCAAGCTCGAGAGCGGCGGGGAGGGGGACGTGACCTCGGAGGAGATCGGTCGCCTCGTGATGGAGGGGCTGAAGGGCCTCGACGACGTCGCCTATGTCCGCTTCGCCTCGGTCTACCGGAATTTCCGCGAGGCCAAGGACTTCGAAGACCTCATCGACGAGTTGACCGGCGAGCCGGAGGACGGGCCCGCCGGGCCAAGGCCGTCCGCGAAGCTGCATGGCTGAGATGACGCAAGGCGCGGTGGATCCGGCGCTCGACCGGCGCTTCATGGCGGCCGCGCTGCGCCTCGGCCGGCGCAATCTCGGGCGCACCTATCCCAACCCGGCGGTGGGCGCGCTGGTCGTGCGCTTCGAGGACGGGGCGCCGCGCGTGGTTGGTCGTGGCTGGACCGGCGTGGGCGGCAGGCCGCATGCCGAGGCGTTCGCGCTGGCGATGGCGGGGAGCGCGGCCAAGGGGGCTACGGTCTATGTCACGCTCGAGCCGTGCGTGCATGTCGGGCGGGGCGAGCCGTGCACGCACGCGCTCATCGCGGCAGGCGTCGGGCGCGTGGTCACCACGATGGCCGATCCCGATCCGCGGACGGCGGGAGAGGGGCACGAGCTGCTGCGCAACGCCGGCATCGAGGTGACGACCGGCGTCCTAGAGCGCGAGGGGCGGATCGCCCATGCCGGGCATCTCAGCCGCCTCGCCAACCAGCGGCCGCTGGTGACGCTGAAGCTCGGCATCTCGGCCGACGGGATGATCGGTACGAGGGCCGGCGACCGGATGATGATCACCGGCAAGGCGGCCTTCGACCGGGTGCAGACGCTCCGCGCGGAGTATGACGCGGTGATGATCGGGGTCGGCACGGCGCTGGTCGACGATCCGCGTCTGACGGTGCGCCAGCCGGGGCTCGAGGACCGCTCGCCGATCCGCGTCGTGCTCGATACCAACGCGCGGCTGCCGCTGAACTCGAAGCTGGTCCAATCGGCGGGCGAGAAGCCGCTCTGGCTGATCGTCTCCTCGGAAGCGCCGGCCGAGCGCAAGAACGCGCTCGCCAATGCCGGCGTGGAGGTCATCGAGGTCGGCACCGGCTCGGGCGGGCTCGCCATCGCCGACGCGCTGACGGCGCTCTCCGAGCGCGGCATCACCCGCGTCCTCGCCGAGGGCGGCGCCAAGATCGCAGCCTCTCTCGTTTCCAACGATCTCACCCAGGAGGTCATCCTGATCCGCGCGCCGGTGGTCGTCGGGCCCGACGGCATCCGCGCCCTGGCCGGCCTTGCCCTCTCGGCGGTCGAGCGCAGCCCGCGCTACCAGCTCGTCGACGAGTCCATGGTCGGCGAGGACAATTTCCGCCGCTATCTGAGAGCCTGAGTGTTTACCGGTCTGGTCGACGCAATCGGTGAGGTCCGCAGCCGGCGCCAATGGGGTCCGGTCGTCGCCCTCGGCATCGCCTCGCCCTACGCGGCGGAGAGCATCCCCATCGGCGCGTCTATCTCCTGCGCGGGCGTGTGCCTGACGGTGGTGCGGCGCGAGCCGGACCCGGCCGGATCGGTGTTCACCATCCAGGCGGGGCCGGAGACGCTCGACGTGACCACGGTCGGCGGCTGGGACGTCGGGACGCGGGTCAATCTCGAGCGGCCGCTGAAGGCCGGCGACGAGCTTGGCGGGCATATCGTGCAGGGCCATGTCGACGGCGTGGCGCGGATCACCGAGCGGCGCGACATCGGCGACACGACGCTGTTCCGCTTCGAGGCGCCGGAGGCTCTGGCGCGCTTCATCGCCGCCAAGGGATCGGTGGCGCTCGACGGAACCTCGCTGACGGTCAATCACGTCGAGGGAACCGCCTTCGACTGCCTGCTGATCCCCCATACGCTCGCCGTGACCACCTGGGCCGATCGCCGCGCCGGCGACGGCGTGAACCTTGAAGTCGACCTCCTGGCCCGCTATCTGGCGCGGCTTGCCGAGACGGCTTGACCAGGGAAAGCCCTGGACTTCCCCAAGCTAGAGTGATGTTCTCCGCGCAATTTCCGGGACATTGATGCAGCGATGAGCGATCGGAAGCCGCACCTTCTCCTCATCGAGGCGAGGTTCTACGACGATATCACCGACGAACTCGTTCGCGGCGCGCTGGCTGCCGTCGAGCGCGCAGGGGCGTCCTACGAGCTGGTGACCGTTCCGGGAGCGCTCGAGATTCCGGGCGCGGTCGCCGTCGCCGTTGGGGCGCGCGAGGGAGCTTCGAGCCGCTTCGACGGGTACGTGGCGCTCGGCTGCGTCATCCGCGGGGAGACCGGGCACTACGATATCGTGGCGGGCGAGTCCGCGCGCGGCCTCATGGACCTCACGGTCCAGCGCGGTCTTCCGGTGGGCAACGGCATCCTGACGGTCGAGACCCATGCCCAGGCGCTGGAGCGGGCGCGCGTGGACGGCGGCAACAAGGGTGGCGCCGCGGTCGAAGCGGCGCTTGCGCTCGTCGAGCTGGGCAAGAGGTTCGGGCAGTGATGGCCGACGAAGCCTCGCCCCAGAAAGCGGTCAAGTCGGGCAACCGGCGGAGCGCGGCGCGCCTCGCGGCGGTGCAGGCGCTCTACCAGATGGACATCGCCGGCACGCCGATCGAGGAGGTGCTCGCCGAGTTCGAGACCTTCCGCCTCGGCCACGAGCTCGACGGCATAAAATACCGCGACGCCGACCCCGCCTTCTTCCGCGACATCGTCAGCGGCGTGGTGCGCAGCCAGCTCGAGCTCGACCCGGCGATCCACGAGACGCTCCGCGAAGGCTGGCCGCTCGCCCGCATCGACGTGACGCTGCGCGCGATCCTCCGCTCGGCCGCGCACGAACTGCGGAGCCGCAAGGACGTGCCGCCGCCGGTGGTGATCAGCGAATATGTCGACGTCGCCAAGGCGTTCTTCGCCGGCGACGAGCCGCGCCTCGTCAACGGCGTCCTCGACGCGCTGGCGAGGAAGATCCGCCCGGCAGGGGCGCCGGCCCCGCGCGCCGCGGAAGGCTGACCTTGGCGAAGGAGCCCGACCGCCCGAGCGAGATGGCGGCGATCGCGCGCTATTTCCGGCCGCTCGCCACCGCGCCCGGCGCGCTCGGCCTCTTCGACGACGCCGCGATCCTTCGTCAGCTGGCCGGGGAAGACCTCGTCCTCAGCACCGACATGCTGGTCGAGGGGATCCATTTCTTCGCCAACGATCCGCCTGACCTCGTCGCCGCCAAGGCGCTCCGGGTCAGTCTCTCCGACCTCGCCGCCAAGGGCGCCGAGCCGCTCCACTATCTCCTGTCGCTGGCGCTGCGCAGCGACTGGACGGAGAGCTGGCTCTCCGGCTTCTCCGAGGGGCTGCGGCGCGAGCAGCAGCAGTTCAGGATCACGCTGGCGGGTGGCGACACGGTGCGCGCGAGCGGCGGCACGACGATCAACGTGTCGGTCATCGGCCGCCAGCCTTCGGGGAGCTTCGTCCATCGCACGGGGGCGAAGCCCGGCGACTTCGTGGCGGTGACCGGGACGATCGGCGACGCCGCGCTCGGGCTTCTCGTGCGCCAGGGCCGGATCACGCTGCCGCGCGAGGAGGGCGAGTACCTCGTCAACCGATATCTCCTGCCGCAGCCGCGCGTGGCGCTCGCCCCGGCGCTCCGGCAGCACGCCTCGGCCGCGCTCGACGTCTCCGACGGGCTGGTCGGCGACTTCGCCAAGCTCTGCGCGGCGTCCGGCGTGTCGGGCGAGATCGCGCGGCCGGCGGTGCCGCTCTCGGTGCCGGCGCGGCGCGCGGTCGCCACCTATGCGCCGGCCTTCGACACGGCGCTGACCGGCGGGGACGACTACGAAATCCTGGTGGCGGTCCCCGAGAACGAGGCCGATGCCCTCGCCGCGGCCGCGAGCGAGGTAGGCGTTGCGCTGAGCTTCATCGGGCGGATCGTCAGCGGCGAGGATGAGCCGAAAATCTTCGACGAGGGCGGCCAGGTGCTGAGCTTCGACGGGACCTCGTATTCGCATTTCTGAGGCTGCGCTGGCATGGCGGCGGGGCCCGGCTTGGACTATGGAAGGGCACCCACTGGGGGTGTCCCGATGAGCTCGGCCGAAACAGGGATCGATCGCCCGCGCACCGCCGCGGCGCTGCGGAACGCATTGGTTCTCGCGGCCGCCTCGGCCTTCGGCGGGGCCGCGGCGCCGATCGTGATCACGCTCGGCGCGCTGGCCGCGCTTCCGCTTCTCGACCCTGCCGCGCACTGGATGGCGACCCTTCCGGTCACCGGCCTCAGCGTCGGCGTCGCCCTGGGCGCGGTGCCGGCGGCGTTCCTGCTGGCCCGGCTCGGCCGGCGGCTGGGCTTCCTCCTCGGCACGGCGATCGGGGCGCTGGGCGGGATCGCGGGCGGGCTGTCGATCCTCGGCGAAAGCTTCGCCGGGCTGATCGTGGGGACTTTCCTCGTCGGCTTCTCGGGGGCGTTCCTGCAGCAATACCGCTTCGCCGCGGCCGACGGCGCGCCCGACCAGGCGAGCAAGGCCAAGGCGATCTCCTGGGTCATGATCGGCGGGGTCGCGGCCGCGATCATCGGCCCGCAGACCCTCCTCCTCACCGGCTCGCTCTTTGCCGCCAACGAATACGCCGGGCCGTTCATCGCTATCGTCGGGCTGATGGCGATCGCGGCGGCCGCGCTCTGGCTTCTCGCCGATCTCGCGCCGCCGAAGCCCGCCACCGGCGAGGTCAAGCCGAGCGGCCGGCCGCTCGGCGAGATCGCGCGCCAGCCGCGCTTCATCGTGGCGGTGGGATGCGCGATCGCCTCCTTTGCCATGATGAGCCTGGTGATGACCGCCGCGCCGCTGGCCATGATCGCCCACGGGCACAGCCAGACGAATACCGCGCTCGGCATCCAGTGGCACGTCATCGCGATGTATCTGCCGAGCTTCGTGACCGGCAGCCTGATCGCCCGCTTCGGCAAGGAGCGGATCGTCGCGACGGGCCTGGCGCTGCTGCTGATCTGCGCCGCGATCGCCCTGACCGGCGCCGACATCGC
>JADYYB010000085.1 GCA_020853895.1 Bauldia sp. | reverse complement strand
TGGACTCCGACACCCTGCAGCCGATCTGGACCTTCAATGTCGGCGGCGAGATCACCGCTCCGTTCTCGACCTGGTCGGTGGACGGCAAGCAGTATATCGGCGTGGTCACCGGCGGCGACGGCAACGGTCTCTGGCAGCGCGGCGCCACCGCCGTCGTGTTCGGTCTCCGCGACTAGCCGTCTCGCTAAGTTGAAATGAGAAGGGGGAGCCTCGGCTCCCCCTTTTTTGTTTGTTTTGCTAGAGGCTTGGCTCATATGAAGAGCCTGCGAGACAGGCCGAGCCCAGCGGTCACCCGGTTGCGCCCCGGTGACCCGCGAAAAGGGCCGCGTCAGGGAGTCGAGTGATGAGCATTGCCGTGTCCATGAAGCCGGCCGCGCGGGCCCTCCTCGCCGGCGCCCTGGCCGGCTGCGCCCTCCTCCTCGCGCCGGCCGCCGCCTTCGCCCAATTCGAGAAGGCCCAGCTCTGGCAGATCATGCCCGGTACGCCGGTCGCGGAGCTGCCGGCCCGGCTCCTCGACCCGCATTGCGGCACCAATGGCGGGCCGCCGTCGACGCGCCTCTCGAGTTTCGCGGATTTCGCGACCTGCCGGGCCGACCCCGCGACCGGGCTGCACGAGGTGTGGTTCACCGAGAACGACGAGGCCGAGTACGTCTCGCGCGCCTATCGCGCGCAGATGGACATGTACGGCCCGTCGGCGGTCAACGTCCTCTACAATCACCGCGTCATCTACTCGCTCCTGATCGACGGCGCTGGCATCGTCCAGGGCTACCGGATCGTCACCGACCCGCGCGAGGACGCGATGGCCCGCTTCGACGCCGAATATCTGGGCGACGCCATGCGCGGGCTCTACGGCTATGGCCTCTTCCAGTGCGCGGAGCTGCCGGCGGGCGACGGCGAGACGCCGATCGAGGGACGGTTCGTGAAGCAGAACTGCGTCGCCACGCTCGCCGACGGCAGGCACATCCGCATCGAGCGGCGCTTCTTCTACAAGCGCGGGCAGTTCGGGATCGACCCGCTGACCGGCGTGGGCACGGTCAACCAGTTCGAGAGCACCGCCCGGGTCGAGGTCATCGCCGCCTCGCTCGTGCCCGCGCCGGCGCCACCGGCCGCGCCGGCGCCCGCCGCCGCCGCTCCCTGAGCCCGATCCGCACAGCGCCCGCACAGAACGAACGCCCCCGGAGGAAAAGAATGAAGTTCGCCGCCTCGCTCGCCGCCCTCTCGCTGATCGCCGCCGCGCCCGCCTTGGCGCAGGACGGGGAGGTCTACCAGCAGGGCGATTATTTCA
The DNA here is from genome assembly GCA_020853895.1 of Bauldia sp. Classification (GTDB taxonomy): domain Bacteria; phylum Pseudomonadota; class Alphaproteobacteria; order Rhizobiales; family Kaistiaceae; genus JADYYB01. Next base: position 16,568 of record JADYYB010000085.1, on the reverse strand, counting down.
TCGACAACCGGTCGACCAATTGCGGCGAGGCGCAGACCGTGGTCGCGGACCGCGCCGAGTTCATCATCCAGGAGCGCAATGCCGGCATCGAGATCATCATCGACCGGGGGCGTTTCGACCCGCTGCCGCACGGGGTGAAGCTCTTCATCTACTACCAGTTCTGCACCAACATGTTCTTCCTCGACGAGGCGATGGCCGACAACTACGCGACGGGCGTCGGCCTCCGCGAGGGATGGATGACCACCGAGGTCGTGGACCTCGTCTGCGATCCCACGGTGGCGCCGGTCGAGATGTGGCCGGACAAGCCGGACGCCGCGCGCTGCACGATCATCGCCGAGCTCGTCCGCAACTCGCTTCGCTGAGTCCCAGAGGATCGGGCGCAACCGAACGCCCGCCGGTTCAAGGTCCGACACCATGCCCTCCCCGTCCCGCCTCGCCTCCCTCCTCCTCGCCGCGGGCCTTCTCGCCGGAACGGCCGGCCTTGCCGCGGCGCAGGACCGCGAGGCCTTCCTCGCCGGGACGACCAATGACTGCCCGGGCTGCGACCTCACCAGCGCCCAGTTGCAGCGGCGCGACCTCTCGGGGGCCGATCTCAGCGGCGCCAACCTCACCGACGCCTCGCTGCACCGCGCCGTGCTCAATGACGCAAACCTCTCGGGCGCCATCCTGCAGGCGGCCAATCTCAACAAGACGATCCTGCTCCGCGCCAATTTCAGCAACGCCCGGATGCCGCGCGTGCTGATGTTCGAGGCCGACGCCTCCGGGATCAATCTCAGCGGCGCGGATCTCAGCGGCGCCTTTCTCGGCTCGATCCGCCTCACCCGCGCCAATCTCGACGGGGCCAATTTCCAATATGCCGACATGGAGGACGCCTTCCTGAACGACGCCACGCTGGTCGACGCGGTCCTCGAAGGGACCGACCTCTACCGGGCGACCTTCCTCCGCGCCGACATGCCGGGCGTGAATGCGACCGGCGCCTTTCTCGGGCACGCGGTCATGCGCAACACGGACCTCACGGGCGCCAATTTCACGGGGGCCTATCTCTTCGCGGCCGATCTCGGCGGGGCCAATCTCAGCAACGCGGATTTCTCGCGGAGCGTGCTGACCTCGGCGATCCTCCGCGCCACCAACCAGACCGGGGCGGTGTTCGCCGGGGCGGTGATGCCCGACAACGCGGCCTCGCGGGAGCAGGTGCCGCCGGCGCAGCGGCCCGACCCGAACGCACAGACGCCGTAGAGTGGGCCTACCTCCCCCTCGAGGGCAGGGTGGAGTCAGGCGAAAGCGGCGGCGGACTGGCGGGAGGCGGCCGCCGGCCTCTCCGCCGACGCGATGAAGCCGCCGCCCAGCACGCGGGCGCCGGGCTCGCCGCTCTCATAGAGGACGCAGGCCTGGCCCGGCGCGACGCCTGTCTCGCCCTCGAGGAGCTCGACGGAGACGCGGCCGTCCGCGCCGCGCGAGACGATCGCCGGCCTGGGCGGGCGGGTCGAGCGGACGCGGGCATGGACCTCGGTCCCCTCCCCGCCGATCGGATCGGCGCCCAGCCAGTTGACGTCGCGGAGGTGGATGCGGCGTGTCTCCAGCGCGCTGCGCGGACCGATCACCAGGCGCCGCGCGTCGGGCTCGAGGCGGACGACGTAGAGCGGCTCGCCGGCGGCGACGCCGATGCCGCGGCGCTGGCCGACCGTGTAGTGGATGAGGCCGGCGTGCCGGCCGACGACGCGTCCCGCGAGGTCGACGATGTCGCCGGGCTCGGCGGCGCCGGGATGCAGCTTCTCGACAAGATCGGCGTAGCGGCCGGTGGGGACGAAGCAGATGTCCTGGCTGTCGGCCTTCTCGGCGACGACGAGGCCGAGCCGCCGCGCCTCCTCGCGCACCTTCGCCTTGGAAAGGCCGCCGAGGGGGAAGCGCAGGAAGTCGAGCTGCTCCTGCGTGGTGCCGAACAGGAAATAGCTCTGGTCGCGCTCGGCATCGAGCGGGCGGAAGAGCGCGCGCCGTCCATCGACCATGCGGCTCGCGACGTAGTGACCGGTCGCCAGCACGTCGACGTCGAGCTCGCGCGCGGTCGCCATGAGGTCGCTGAACTTGACCGTCTGGTTGCAGGACACGCACGGCACCGGCGTCTCGCCGACGACATAGCTCGCCGCGAAAGGCTCGATCACCGAGCGGCGGAAACGCTCCTCGTAGTCGAGCACGTAATGCGGAATGCCGAGCGTCTCGGCGACCCTTCGCGCGTCGTGGATATCCTGCCCGGCGCAGCAGGCGCCCTTCCGGTGCGTGGCCGCACCATGATCGTAGAGCTGGAGGGTGATGCCGATCACCTCGTAGCCGGCGCGCGAGAGGAGGCCGGCGACGACCGAGGAATCGACGCCGCCCGACATGGCGACGACCACGCGGGTGTCGGAAGGTGCGCGGGGAAGGTCGAGGGAATTCAGCATGATACCGGGCAATGCAGAGGCTCTTCGGCGGCCCGCGGGGACCGCCGCCCGCCGGACCTAAGCCCTGCCGCCCGAATCTTCAAGCTATACGCCGCGCCGCCCGCCGAATTGAGGCGGAGCTATGCGCGAGGCTTATGCTAGAATTGAGCAAAAGGGGTGATCCCAATCACGACTTCATCGCCACATCTCGGCGCACGCTTCCTTGAAGGAGTGCTGCCCATGAGCAGATCGATGAAGCTCTTCCTCGAGTCGCTCGCCGTGGCCTTCGTCCTGACCGGCCTTTCCTATCTCGTCGGTCACTATGCCGGCTGGCTCGAGACCCTCGACCCGCTCGAGGTCTTCTGCGTCTTCACCTCGTATTCGTGCACCTATCTCTGCGTGAAGGAGACGCGCTGGAACTACCCGATGGGCGCGATCTCGACCGCGGCCTATTCCTATCTCTTCTGGGGCCAGGGCCTCTACGCCTCGGCCGCCCTCAACGCCTATCTCGCCCCTGCCCTCGTCTAGGGCTGGCTGCGCTGGGGCGCCGACCCGGTCACCCGGCCGGTCGCCCATGTCGAGCTGCGCTGGATCCCGGTGTACCTCCTGGTCACCGCCGGCACCTATGGCGCGGTGCTCCTGATCCTCCGGCTCCTCGACGCTTCGCTGCCGGTGCCGGACACCGCCATCCTGATCCTCACGATGCTCGCCCAGTTCCTCCTCGACAACAAGAAGATCGAGACCTGGGCGGTGTGGGCGGTCGTCAACGTGCTGGCGATCTGGACCTACTCGGAGGCCGGCCTGCCGCTGGTCGCGTTCCAGTATTTCTTCTTCCTCATCAACACGCTCTACGGCTGGCAGCAATGGGGACGGAGCATCCGCCTCGGCCAGAACCAGGGGGCGGCGGCCTGACGCGGCCGCTTCCCGGACCTCCAAGGGACAATCTCCCATGAACGCAGTGATCCTCATGACGGCGCTGCCGCCCTCGCTCGGCCACAAATACCTCCTCGACTTCTCGGCCCGCTTCCTCGCCGAGGCCGATCCGCGCGGGCTCGTCTACGTGATCCTCTGCTCCCGCGACCGCGAGCCGTTCACCGGCGCCGAGCGGATGGAGGCCTTGCGGGAGGCGACGGCGGAGGGCGGCGGCAACCTCCGCTTCATCAACCATCACGGCGAGGAGCCGCAGGAGCCGGGCGACCATCCGGATTTCTGGGAGCACTGGAAGGAGATCATCTTCCGCTACGTGCCGCGCGAGGAGAACGGCTTCGTGATCGCCTCCGACCTCTACGGGGCGGACATCGCGCGGGCGCTCGGCTGGGAGTTCGTGCCGTGCAACTCCTATCGCGAGGTGATGGACATCTCGGCGACGCGCATCCGCCAGGACCCGATCCGTCATTTCGACCAGATCGTGAGCCCGTTCCAGAAGCTCGTGAAGCTGACGGTCACCCTCTTCGGCGCGGAGTCGACCGGCAAGACGACGATGTCGAAGGGCCTCGCCGCCAGCATGAACGGCTACTACGTGCCGGAATGGGCACGCGAATACATGGAGGTCCTCAAGACCACCACGGTCTCCGACAGGCTCCTGCAACGGGTCGTGGAGGCGCAGCACGCCTCGGAGCGGGCGGTCGACGGATATGCGGGGAAGCCTTTCGTCTTCCGCGACACCGACCTCCTGTCGACCATCGGCTACTACCGGATCTGGGGGCGGACCGAGCCGCATCGCCTGCGCGAGCTCTTCGCGGGGAGCAAGGCCGATCTCTACCTCCTCATGAATGACGGAATCCCCTTCACGCCCGACCCGATCCGGCTCGGCGGGGACCGCCGGGAGTCGGGGACGGCGTTCTGGCAAAACCTCCTCGATGAGTTCGGCTGCGCTTACCATGTTGTGCAAAACACCTACCGGGAGCGGCAGGAAGAAGAGGCTACAACCGTCGTGCGAAGCGCCTTTCTCGGCCGCCTGCGGGGCCTCGACCGGTTCGTGCGCGGTCCTTCGCCCGGCGCGGCGGGAACGGCGGGAAGCCGCTAGGTCGAGCGGCGTGGGGGCGACCGCGTTCCTTCGGCGGCATCGCAATTCGGCCCAGCCTTCGCCCGCAAATACCTAGAAATGTTACTGAATTCTTGCCCACGGCTTAGGCAATTTTTAAAGTCAACGGCCTACGGTCGCGCTCAGACGAGTTCTGGTCTGGTGTGGAGTAGATGACCGAACAAGCACGGCCTCGGGTCAAATATGTCATTGGCCCCGACGGCAGCCCTTTGACCATCGCCGATCTGCCGCCGCGTGACACCAAGCGTTGGGTCATCCGTCGGAAGGCGGAGGTCGTGGCTGCAGTCCGCGGCGGCCTTCTCAGCCTGGACGAGGCCTGCCAGCGCTATACGCTGACGGTCGAGGAGTTCCTCGCCTGGCAGCAGTCGATCGACCGGCACGGGCTCGCCGGCCTCCGTACCACGCGTATCCAGCAGTATCGCGCCTAGCGCGCGGCATCCGGCATCCGGCAGCAGGCATCCGGGTGCCTGTTGCCGATTGCCTGTTGCCCCCCTACAGCGTGCGGTAGCGCGCGTCCTTCATCCGCACCAGCGAGACGAAGCCGGTCTCGGGATCGGTGATGAAGCCGGTGTCGAGGCGGCCCTCGACCTCGATCGCGGCGTAGTACGGGACGAATCGCAGCTCGCCCTCGAGATAGACGACCACGATGTCCTCGGGCCACTCGGCGCCGTCGTTGCAGAACGGGCAGACGGTCATCGGCAGCTTGGTCAGAACGAAGAAGGCGATGTCCGGCTTGAGCGGCGGGGCCATGAAGCCGCGCATGGTGATCGGCGTGCCGGTGAGGGAGAGCGCGGCGTCGGAGAGGACGTTGTCGCGCGCGTAGATCTCGGTGAAGGTGAAGGGCGTCGCGGCCAGCGCCGACTGCGGCCGGCCGACGCCGGCGAAGGCCACGAGGCCGGCCAGAGATAGAAGCGCATCGCGCCGTCTCATCCCGTTCATTGCAAATCCCCGTCGATTTCCGGAAAGAAAACTCATCCGGAGGGTCTCACAGGAATGAGTCCTCCGGATGACAGTTTGGCAACGGCCGGGCGGTTCATCGCCGCCCGGCGTGACGCGCCGCTACCTTGCGATCTACTGCGCGAGGGCGAGGCTCGCCGCAGCGGCCCGGGCCGGGATCTGCGAAGCGAAGGCCATCACGTGGTAGATGTAGTTCTGCTCGACCACGCCCGAGAAGAGGTGGGCGTACGGTCCCTGCGCGAAGATGCCGACGTCCTCGCCCGAGTGGGTCTCGCTGCCGATCGGCACGAGGGCCGGCTGCAGGTAGTCGATCGAGGTGGTGTCGACATTGGTGAGGTCGGGACGCTCGCCCGGAATGGCGCCCGGGCCGTTGGCGTAGGAAAGGGTCGTGTAGGGCTTCTCGTCCGCGCCGAGGAGGAGGCCGGTCGAGTCGGCGGCGAGGCCGAGGATCGGGTTGCCGCGGCCCGGATAGCCGTTGATGGTCAGCGTGTGGCCGTGGTCGGCGGTGACCACGATCAGGGTCTCGTTGAGGTCGACAGAGGCCATGGCGGCCCGGATCGCCTGGTCGAAGGCCACCGTGTCGGCGAGCGCGCGGGCGGCGTTGCCGGCATGATGGGCGTGGTCGATGCGGCCACCCTCGACCATGAGGATGAAGCCGTTGCCGTTCTGCTCGAGCACCTCGATGGCCGCGGTGGTCATCTCGGCGAGCGAGGGCTCGCCCGCGGCGTCACGCGCCCGGTCGAGCTCGTATTCCATGTGGTCGCGCTCGAAGAGGCCGAAGAGCCGGGTGGTGTTGGCGAGGTCGAGAGCCTCCAGCTGCGCGGCGTTCCAGACATAGGCCGAGGAGTTGGAGTCGCCGAGCCACTCCTCGACGAGGTTGCGGCCGTCGGTGCGGCGGCCCATCGCCGTGGTGTCCTCGGTGTCGGCGAGCGTGTTGGGGAAGAAGCGGTCGCGGCCGCCGCCGAGGATGACCTCGAAGCCGTTGCCGGCCGGCCAGTCGACGAGCTGGGCGGCGATGTCGGTGCAGCCGACGGCGTCGGCCGGGACCTGGTAGTCCGCTTCCCAGTCGCGGTTGGCGGTGTGGGCGTAGGTCGCGGCCGGCGTGGCGTGGGTGATGCGGGCGGTCGAGATCACGCCGGTCGAGAGGCCGGCGGTCTCGGCGAGCTCGAAGATCGTGGTGACGCTGTGGCCCTGCTGGGCGGCGCAGTCGCCCTGGGTCACGGTGTAGTCGACGCCGATCACGCCGTTGTTGGTCTTGATGCCGCTGACCATGGCGGTCGCGGTCGGGGCCGAGTCGGAGACCTGGCCGTCATGCGAATAGGTGCGCGAGAACGCCGAGTACGGCAGGAGGTCGATGGTCAGGGCATTGGACTCGCCGTCGACGCCGCGCGTCTGGCCATCGTAGATGCGGGCCGCGGTGAGCGTCGAGACCGAGAAGCCGTCGCCTACGAACAGGATGATGTTCTTGGCGCGGTTCACGTTCGGCTGCTGGGCGAGGTGGGCGAGAAGCGCCTCCTGGCCGGTGACGAAATAGTTGTCGCTGATCTGCGGCAGCGTGGCCGCCGACTGCGCGATTGCGGCGCCGGCGCTGACCAGCAGCGAGGCCCCCGCGAGTAGGACAGTCCTCATCTTTGACATTCCATGCTCCCTCTGGATTGCGCCCGCGCGGGATGGTGCCCCCGTTTTCAGCGGCCGTGAGGGACCTCGTAGCCGGCTCATGTGACAGTGAGATTGCAGCGCACGCGCCGCGTTCCGATTGGCGCGGCCGACACGCGCGTGCTAGCGGCAAGCCAGATGGCGGCAACTCCCGATCCCAATCCCCTCGCCGGCCTGCCGGCGACCGGCGCGCTGCTCGGTCTCGATCTCGGGACCAAGACGATCGGCGTGGCGCTGTCGGACGCCGGGCGGCGGATCGCCTCGCCCTACCGGCTGATCGAGCGGACGCGGTTCGCGCAGGACGCCGTGGCCCTGCTCGCCATCGCCGCGGAGCACGCGGTGAGCGGCTTCGTGCTCGGCCTCCCGCTCAACATGGACGGCTCGGAAGGGCCGCGCGCCCAGGCGACGCGCGCCTTCGCCCGCAACCTTGCCGCCAAGACCGCGATCCCTATCGCGTTCTGGGACGAGCGGCTCTCGACCGCGGCGGTCACCCGCACGCTGATCGAGGCCGACCGCTCGCGGAAGCGCCGCGCCGAGCTCGTCGACAAGATGGCCGCCGCCTACATCCTGCAGGGCGCGCTCGACCGGCTCGCCAAAGGCTGAGCGGTCATCCCGGGCAGACGAAGTCGATGAAGGCGCCGGAATCGAAGCGGGAGTCGAGCATGCCGTAGGTGGTCCGCCACTCCTTGCCGAGCCGGGTATCGACGAAGGCGTCGGCGACGGCGTTGGGGAAGAGCCGGCCGATCGCGGCGGCCGCGGCGGTGACCGCGAGCTGCTCGACGAGGAAGCGGGCCGAGCCTTCGTCCGAGAGCGCCACGGCGGCGGCGGCGCGGAGGACGTTCAGCGTGGGCCTCGCACCCGCGCCGAGCGTGTCGTTGCAGGTGCCGAGCACGTCCTCCAGCATCTCGGGCGCGCGGCGGAGTAGCTGCACCGCCTCGAGCGCCACCACGCTGCCCGGCCCGTCGCGAAGGGCCAGCGCCGGGGCGTCGCGGTGGAGCCGGGCGAGGCGGCCGTCCTCGGCGTAGCCGCCGGCGCCGAGGCATTCGAGGGCCTCGGCGATCAGCGGGGGCGCCGCCTTGGTGATCCAGTATTTGGCGACCGGCGTCATCAGCCGGGCGAAGGCGGCCTCGGCCGGGTCGTCGGCGGCGCGGTCGACTGCCTCCGCCACGCGGAAGGCGAGCGCCATCGCGGCGAGGACGTCGAGCGCCATGTCGGCGAGGACGCGGGTCATCAGCGGCTGGTTGCGAAGGAGCAGCGTGCCGACCCGGCGGTGCCGCGCATGATGGACGGCCTCGGCGAGCGCCATGCGCATCAGCGCGGCGGACGCGACGGCGTCGTCGAGGCGGGCGAGCGCGACCGTCTCGGCGATCGCCGCGAGGCCGCGGCCGGGCTCGCCGACGAGCCAGGCGGTGGCGCGGTCGAGCTGGAGATCCGCGGCGCCCGATGAGCGAAGGCCGAGCGTCTCGCGCATGCGGACGATGTCGATCCGGTTGCGCGTGCCGTCCGGCAGGAGGCGCGGGGCGAGGAAGCAGGTCGGCCCCTCGTGGAGATGGGCGAGGACGAGGAAGGCGTCGGAGGCCGGGGCGGCGACGAACGATTTGGCGCCGGTCAGCCGGTAGAGGCCGTCGCCGGCCCGCTCGCCGCGCGTGGTCAGCATGCGCGGCTCGCTGCCGGCCTGCCGCTCGGTCCCGGCATAGGCGATGAGCGCGCTGCCCTTCTCCTCGGCGGTGCGGGTCGTGGAATCGTATCTCCGCGAGCGGACGAGCGGAATCCATTCCTGGCTCAGCGCCGGGCTGTACGAGAGCGCGGTCACCGCGCCGCTTGTGGTGATGATGGCCGAGAGATGCCCGCACTCGACCTCGGCCGTCACGAACAGCCGGGCGGCGCGGGCGAGCGTGCGCACCGGCCCCTCCTCCCCGCCCGCGTCCCACATCGAGCAATGGAGCGCCGCGCCCACGCTCCGCCGCATCAGCGCGTGATAGGCCGGGTGGTACTCGACGCGGTCGATGCGGTCTCCGCCGGGGTCGTGGCTGCGGAGACCCGGGGGATGGGCGTTGGCGAAGCGGGCGAGCTCGGCCGCTTCCTGCGAGCCCCAGAAATCGGCATGGGCGGAGAGATCGTCGAAGACCGGATTGGGCAGCGTCTCGACCAAAGCGGTCAGCACCGGGTCCGACGCCAAGAGGTTGACGTCGGCCAGCGGCGGCGGCTGATTGCTCGCTTCCACCGGGCGAAACGGGCTGGTCAATCGTGGCCCCCCTACGATTCCCGGTGACAGTTTACCATGTCCGCCGAGGCCGCGCTTGCCCGGCCTTCCGACTCCGCCTATAGCGATGGCTTCAATGAACGCCTCCTCGACTTTGCCCGCGATCGGTTTTTCGCACCGACATTTGCTGGGCATTGAGGGGCTGACCGCCGCCGAGGTCCTCGGCCTCATCGACGCCGCCGAGGCGGAGATCGCGGTCAGCCGGCAGGTCGAGAAGAAGAAGTCGGTCCTCAGGGGCCGCACGCAGATCAACCTCTTCTTCGAAGCCTCGACGCGGACCCAGTCCTCGTTCGAGATCGCCGGGAAGCGGCTCGGCGCCGACGTCATGAACATGGCGGTGGGCAATTCCTCGACCAAGAAGGGCGAGACGCTCATCGACATGGCGATGACGCTGAATGCCATGCGGCCCGACATCCTGGTGGTGCGGCATCATTCGGCCGGCGCGGTCGAGCTCCTCGCGCAGAAGGTAGGGTGCTCGGTCATCAATGCCGGCGACGGGGCGCACGAGCACCCGACCCAGGCGCTCCTCGACGCCCTCACCATCCGCCGCGAGAAGGGCCGCATCGAGGGGCTGACGGTGGCGATCTGCGGCGACATCCTGCACAGCCGGGTGGCGCGCTCGAACATCATCCTCCTCAACCTCCTCGGGGCGCGGGTGCGGGTCATCGCGCCGTCCACCCTCCTCCCCGCCGGCATCGAGCGGATGGGCGTGGAGGCGTTCACCGACATGCGGAAGGGCCTCGCTGGGGCCGACATCGTGATGATGCTCAGGCTGCAGCGCGAGCGCATGGACGGCTCGTTCGTGCCCTCGGTGCGCGAGTATTTCCGCTATTTCGGGCTCGACGAGGAGAAGCTGAGCTGGGCCAAGCCGGATGCCCTCGTGATGCATCCCGGCCCGATGAACCGGGGCGTGGAGATCGCGTCGGAGGTCGCCGACGGGTCACGCAGCCTCATCCGCGACCAGGTCGAGATGGGCGTCGCCGTGCGCATGGCGGTGCTGGAGGCGCTGGCCGCGCATCTCCCCAATGCTTGAGCGACTCGGAGGGAGGATGGCGACATTCGAGGACCACTTAGCTTGGACCGAGCCAAATACGAGACCAATTCTTCTTGAGTTAAGGAAACGTATACTGGAAGTAAGTCCAAGAATAATAGAAAATATAACCAAGTCTCAAAGAATTACTTACAGCCTCGCACGAATATTTGCTGAAATAAAAGTACAGAAGAAGCGAGTCCTTGTGAGATTCTTTGATGCCGGACTGGCTGATCCTGAGGGAATTGTCGTTCCTATCCCCGGAACCCATGGTTGGCAGCATGACAAAGAGGTCAGAATCGAACGACTAAATCAGGTTGAATATGCGATGCGCTTTATCGAGGCTTCATTCAGATCGCTTCTGGCGGCGCGTGTAGATGACTCGTTCGGTCGTGGGTGACGTTGGCGAGGCCGGGGTTTTTCGTCGCGGATATCCCTGATGCTTGAGTTGTTCCGCCTGCTACTCCCCTACTTTCTTAACCTCCCCCTCGAGGGGAGGTCGAAGGTGCGAGGCCTCCGGCCGAGCAGCTGCGAGAGGGGGGGACTGCGCTCGCAGCCTGCGGATCGATGGGCGCTTCTTCGGCCTCCCCCCTCCCGAAACCGCTGCGCGGTTTCGACCTCCCCTCCAGGGGGAGGTTATGAATCTCGGGACGTCTCGAGTCAGGGAGGCCGTCAGTGAACGCCGCGCCGATCGAGCGCCGCGAGGGGCGGCCCGTCGTGTTCAGGAACGCGCGGGTGATCGACCCGTCGCGGAGGCTCGACGCCAAAGGCAGCGTGATCGTCGCCGACCGGCGGATCGTCGCGGCCGGGCCGGAAGCCGACCGGACGGCGCAGCCGGCGGGCGCGGAGATCGTCGACTGCAAGGGCGCGGTGGTCGCGCCGGGCCTCGTCGACATGCGGGTCTTCGTCGGCGAGCCGGGCGCGGAGCACCGCGAGACCTTCGCCTCGGCCGGCCAGGCTGCCGCCGCGGGCGGGGTGACATCGATCGTCACCATGCCCGACACCGACCCGGTGATCGACGACGCCGCGCTGGTCGACTTCATGACGCGGCGCGCGCGCGACACCTCCGAGGTCCGCGTCTGGCCGATGGCGGCGCTCACCAAGGGCCTTGAAGGCCACGAGATGACCGAGTTCGGCCTCCTCCGCGAGGCCGGCGCGGTCGGCGTAACCGACGGCCGCCGCTCGGTCGCCGACACCGCGGTGATGCGCCGGGCGCTGACCTATGCGCGCGATTTCGGCCTGCCGATCATGCACAACCCGGCCGACCCGTACCTCGCCGGCACAGGTGTGATGAACGAGGGCGAGACCGCCTCGCGGCTCGGCCTCCCGGGCATCCCGAAGGAAGCCGAGATCATCACCCTCGAGCGCGACATCCGCCTCGCGCGGCTGACCGGCGGGCGCTACCACGCGGCCCAGATCTCGTGCGCGGAGTCGCTCGAGATCGTGCGCGCGGCCAAGGCCGACGGGGCCGACGTGACCTGCGGGGTGTCGATCAACCACCTCACGCTGAACGAGAACGACATCGGGCCCTACCGCACCTTCTTCAAGCTCGCGCCCCCGCTCCGCTCGGAGCGCGACCGCGAGGCGATGGTGGCCGGCGTCGCCGACGGCACGATCGACGTGATCGTCTCCAGCCACGACCCGCAGAACGTCGACACCAAGCGCCACCCCTTCGCCGAGGCCGCCGACGGCGCGGTCGGACTCGAGACGATGCTGGTCGCCGCCCTCCGCCTGGTGCACGCGGGCGCTCTCGACCTTCTCGCCCTCTTCCGCGCGCTCTCGACCCGGCCGGCCGAGATCCTCGGACTCGAGGTCGGGCGCCTCGCGCCGGGCGCGCCGGCCGACCTCATCGTGGTCGACACGGAGACCCCGTGGGTGCTCGACGCCGACACGCTCCGCTCGCGCTCCAAGAACAGCCCGTTCGACGGGGCGCGCTTCCAGGGGCGGGTGACGCGGACGCTGGTTGCCGGGCGCACCGTCTACGAATATTTTTCCGCGGCGTAGTCGCGGCTGGCGGCGCTCGCGCCGGGGGGAAATGCGTTGTTCGCGTATGGGTTGGCGCTCGTCCTCGGCTATCTCCTCGGCTCGCTGCCGTTCGGCGTGATCCTGACGCGGCTCGCCGGGACGGCCGACCTCCGCACCATCGGCTCGGGCAATATCGGCGCGACCAACGTGCTGCGCACCGGGCGGCGCGACCTCGCCGCGCTGACGCTTCTCTTTGACGTGCTCAAGGGCACGCTGGCGGTCGTTCTCGGCGCCGTGTTGGTCAGCCACGAGGTCGGCGTCGTCGCGGGCGTGGGGGCATTCCTCGGCCACCTCTTCCCGGTCTGGCTCGGCTTCAAGGGCGGCAAGGGCGTGGCGACCTATCTCGGCGTCCTTCTCAGCATCGACTGGCGGGCGGCTTTGGCCTTCGCGGTGGTCTGGCTGGGGGTGGCCGCCGCGCTCCGCTACTCCTCGCTCGCCGCGCTGACCGCGAGCCTCGTGCCGCCAGTCTTCCTCTTTTTCACCGGCCATCCCTTCGCGGCGGGGGCGGCCCTGATCATGGTCGCGCTCCTGTGGTGTAAGCACGCACCCAACATCAGCCGCCTCCTCGCCGGCACCGAGACGCGCATTGGCCAGAAGGGCTGATCCGTTGGGCGCATTTACCGAGCGCGAGCGCCTCGACTGGCTGCGCCTCTTCCGCAGCGAGACCATCGGCCCCATCACCTTCCGCGAGCTGATCCGGCTGTTCGGCAGTGCCACGTCGGCGATCGACGGCCTACCAGCTCTCGCCAAGCGCGCCGGGCGGCGCGTGAAGGTGGTGCCGCTCGCGGAAGCCGAGGCCGAGTCGGAGGCGCTGGCGGCCATCGGCGGACGCTTCGTGGCGGCGGTCGAGCCGGACTATCCCGCCCTCCTCCGCCACGTCGACGACGCCCCTCCCATCCTCGCGTTGCGCGGCGAGGCAGCGGTCTTCAAGCGGCCAGCGGTGGCGGTGGTGGGCGCGCGCAACGCCTCGGCGGCGGGCGCCAGCATGGCCAAGAGGATCGCGAGGGGCCTCGGCGCGCTCGGTTATGTCGTCGTCTCCGGCCTCGCGCGCGGCATCGACGCAGCCGCCCATGAGGCGGCGCTCGCGACCGGTACGGTTGGCGTCTCCGCCGCCGGGCTCGACAAGACCTACCCGCCCGAGAACATCCCGCTCGCCGAGCGGATCGTCGCCTCCGGCGGGTGCCATGTCAGCGAGATGCCGCTCGGCTCCGAGGCGCGGGCCAAGGATTTCCCGCGGCGGAACCGGATCGTCTCGGGCATGGCGCTGGGCGTCGTCGTGATCGAGGCGGCGGAGCGTTCGGGCTCGCTGATTACCGCCCGGCTCGCCGCCAAGCAGGGGAGGCTCGTCTTTGCCGTGCCCGGCTCGCCGCTCGACCCGCGCGCAGCGGGCACCAACCGGCTGATCCGCGAGGGCGTCGAGCTGGTCACCGGCCCGGAGGATGTCGCTGCCACGCTCGAGCCGATGCTCGGCCGCGACTATCACCCGCCCGTGCCGGTATTCGAGGCCGCGCCCTCGCCGACGGCGCCGCTCGACGCCGACGAGGCAGACCGGGCGCGGCTCATCGAGGCGCTTGGCCCCTCGCCCGTCGATATCGACGAGTTGATCCGCTTCACCGGTCTCAAGGCCGCGATGGTGCATCTGGTGCTGCTCGAACTCGACCTCGCCGGTCGGCTCGACCGCCATCCCGGGCAACGCGTGTCGCTGAGATAACCCCCTCTCCCGGAGGGGAGAGGGTTGGGGTGAGGGGGGTACAGGGCCATCCGGATAGAGCGCGGGACGTGCCCCATCCGGAGAGGTGGAGCCCCCTCACCCGGATCCCGCCTCGCCTGACGGCGAGCCGGGATGCCGACCTCTCCCCGTCGGGGAGAGGTAAAGGGACCAGACGCTCCCTTCACCAACCCCTGACCGCTTCCCCGGCGAAGGCCGGGGTCCACCTTTGTTCCGGCGTCGGCAGCGGAGAGGTCGTATAGGCCCCGGCCTTCGCCGGGGAAGCGAACGAGCGAGACGACAAGGGTAAGCGGTCTCGAGGGGAAACCACCACGGAGCGGCCATGGGAAGCGGCTGAGGGAAGCGGCAAGGCGGCGGCATCCCGCTTGCCCTTCCCTCCCCGGAACGGCAAGACAGCGCGCATGTTGCAGATCAACGACCTCACCTACCGGATCGGGAAGCGGACGCTCATCGAGCGCGCCACCATGGTCCTGCCGGACGGGGCCAAGGCCGGGCTGGTCGGCCGGAACGGGACCGGCAAGACCACAATCTTCCGCCTCATCGTCGGCGACCTCGCGCCGGAGGACGGGACGATCACGCTGTCGCGCGGCTGGCGGGTCGGCGAGGTGGCGCAGGAGGCGCCCTCGAGCGAGGCAACGCTGATCGAGACGGTGGTCGCGGCCGACAAGGAGCGCGCCGCCCTCCTCGCCGAGGCCGAGCACGCGGAGGACCCGCACCGCATCGCCGAGATCCAGCTGCGGCTCGCCGACATCGACGCGCATTCGGCCGAGGCGCGGGCCGGCGCGATCCTCTCCGGCCTCGGCTTCGACGCCGCCACGCAGCGTGGCCCGTGCTCGGCGCTCTCGGGCGGCTGGCGGATGCGCGTCGCGCTCGCCGCCGTGCTCTTCTCCGAGCCCGACCTCCTGCTGCTGGACGAGCCGACCAACTATCTCGACCTCGAGGGCACGATCTGGCTGATCAGCTTCCTCGCCAAATACCGGCGGAGCGTGCTCATCATCAGCCACGACCGCGACCTCCTCGACCGGGCGGTCAACAGCATCGTCCATCTCGACCAGGGCAAACTCGTCGCCTACAGAGGCGGCTACAGCGAGTTCGAGCGCCAGCGGCGCGAGAAGCAGGCGCTCCTCCTCAAGGCCAAGAAGAAGCAGGACGAGCAGCGGCAGCACATGCAGGCCTTCGTCGACCGCTTCCGGGCCAAGGCGACCAAGGCCCGGCAGGCGCAGTCGCGGCTCCGGGCGCTGGAGAAGATGGAGATCGTCACCGCGCTGGTCGACGAGGAGGTGTCGCCGTTCCACTTCCCGGACCCGGCGAAGCCGATGGCGCCGCCGATCATCGCGCTCGACGATGCCGAGGTCGGCTATGTGCCGGGCCGGCCGGTGCTCAGGAAGCTCAACCTTCGCGTCGACACCGACGACCGGATCGCGCTTCTCGGCTCGAACGGCAACGGCAAGTCGACGCTGGCCAAGCTCCTGGCCGGCCGCATGCCGGCGACGGGCGGATCGATGCGACGGCCGGGCAATCTCTCGGTCGCCTATTTTGCGCAGCACCAGCTCGACGAGCTCCGGCCGGCGTGGTCGGCCTACGACCACGTGCGGCAGCTGATGCCGGGCGAGAGCGAGGCCAGGGTGCGGGCGCGCACCGGCGCACTCGGCTTCCCGACCGGGATGATGGACACGCCGGCGGCGGACCTCTCGGGCGGCGAGAAGGCCCGGCTTCTCCTCGGCCTCACCGCCTTCGCGGGGCCTCATCTCCTCATCCTCGACGAGCCGACCAACCATCTCGACATCGACCGGCGCGAGGCGCTGATCGAGGCGCTCAACGCCTTCTCGGGCGCGATCATCCTCATCAGCCACGACCGCCATCTCATCGACGCGGTGGTCGACCGGCTGTGGCTGGTCGCGGACGGGACGGTGAAGCCGTTCGACGGGGACCTCGACGACTACCAGCGGCTCGTCCTCGACTCCCGGTCGGAAAGCAACGGCTCGGCGGGCAAGGCCGAGGCCAAGGCGGCGGGCAAGGACCGCCGGCGCGAGGCGGCGCAGCGCCGCGAGGAGGTCGCCCCGCTCCGCAAGAGGATCAAGGAGATCGAGGCGCTCATGGACAAGCTCCAGAAGGAGATCCAGCGCCTCGACCTCCGGCTCTCCGACGCCAGCCTCTACGAGCGCGACGCGAGCGCGGCGGCCAACCTCGCCAAGGAACGGGCGGCCGCCGCGCGCGGCCTCGCCACGGCCGAGGAGGACTGGCTCGCCGCCAGCGCCGACTACGAGCAGGCGATGGCGGAATAAGGAACCAACGAGTGATGAATTGACGTAACCTCCCCCTCGAGGGGACCATTGCGAAATGGTTCGGGGAGGAGCTTGTCGTCCCTCTTGCTGGTAAGGCGGGGGAGTTGGGCTGGTCGGTGCGACCTCAGCGGAGGGTGAAGGGGTCGGTCGGGCTAGGTGAAGACG
>JADYYB010000084.1 GCA_020853895.1 Bauldia sp. | reverse complement strand
CTTAGGACCGCTTTGCGGCAATTTGAGGCAGAAGCGCGCGCGCATGCGCACGCCCCGCCCGATCGAGCTCGAGGGCATGCTCGACGGTCGCAGGCTCCTGCAGCAGGCCGCCGCGCTCCGCCGCCTCGAGCGTGGCTTCGACCAGGGCCGCAATCCCTAGGAACGATATCCGGTCGGCCAGGAATTCCGCCACCGCCACCTCGTTGGCGGCGTTGAGCACGGTCGGCGCGCCGCGCCCGGTCTCCATCGCGTGCCGCGCCAGCGCCAGCGCCGGGAAGCGGTCCATGTCGGGCTCCTCGAACGAGAGCGTCGCGACCTTGGCGAGGTCGAGCGGCTCGCACGGCCCGTCCAGCCGGTCCGGCCAGGCCAGGCAATGGGCGATCGGGACCCGCATGTCGGGCATCGCCAGCGCCGCGATCACCGAGCCGTCGCGGAACTCGACCAGCCCATGGATCACCGACTGCGGATGCACCAGCACCTCGAGCTCCGAGGGCGGCGTGCCGAACAGGTGGTGCGCCTCGATCAGCTCGAGGCCCTTGTTCATCAGCGTCGCCGAATCGATGGTGATCTTCTGCCCCATCGACCAGTTCGGGTGCTTGAGCGCCTGCTCCCGCGTCACCGAGCGCAGCGCCTCCTTGCTGGTGGTGCGGAAAGGGCCGCCCGAGGCGGTGAGGATCACCCGCCGCACGTCGGTGCGCGCGCCGGAGCCCATCGCCTGGAAGATCGCGTTGTGCTCCGAATCGACCGGCAGGACCTGCACCCCGCGCCGCTTGGCTGCGGCCGAGAAGAGCGCGCCGGCGCAGACCAGGCACTCCTTGTTGGCGAGCGCCACGGTCCTCCCGGCCTCGACGGCGGCAAGCGTGGGGGCGAGGCCGGCGGCGCCGACGATGGCCGCGACCACGATGTCGGCCTCGGCGGCGGCGGCCTCCGCGAGCGCGGCGGGACCGGCGGCCGGCGCGATGTCGGTGCCGGCGAGCGCGGCTTTGAGCTCGGCGTAACCCGCCGCGTCGGCGAGGACCGCGCGTTTGGCGCCAACGCTCCGCGCGAGCTCCGCGAGACGGGCGGCGTCGCGATTGGCGGTGACGGTCTCGATGGCGAAATCGGCCGGCCGTTCGCGGACGACTGCGATGGTGCTCGCGCCGATCGATCCGGTGGCGCCGAGGAGCGTGATGCGACGGGGCGAAGCGGAAGTTCCGCCGGCTTGCTCCAGACGCAGATGGCCGGCGTTCGGGACCATCACCAAACGAGGAGGCCCTGCCCGATCGCGTAGGGTCCGCCGCGGAGGAGGCCGATGAGGGCGGCGACCGTTCCGGCGATGAGGAGGCCGTCGACGCGGTCCATGACCCCGCCATGGCCAGGGATCAGCTTGCCGGTGTCCTTGATGCCGAAGAAGCGCTTGACCCCCGACTCGAAGAGGTCGCCGGCGTGGACGGCGACCGAGAGGATCACCGACACCTGGAGAAGGCCGAGGCTGGGGGGGATCCTGAGGAGCACCGCCAGCACGAAGCCGCCGGCCGAGCCGAGGATGATGCCGCCGAGGAGGCCCGACCAGGTCTTGCGCGGGGAGACCAGCGGCCAGAGGCGCGGGCCGCCGACCGAGCGGCCGACGAAGAAGGCGCCGGTATCGGTGACCCAGGCGACGATGAAGACGAAGGCGATGGCCTGGAGGCCGTAATTGGCGTCGAAGCGGATGGCGAGGAGGCTCACGCCGAAGGCGGCGGCGTAGAGCGTGCCGCCGGCCGCCCAGCCGTCGCGGGCCAGCGCATAGGCGAGGACCGCGCCGACGATAAGGACCGGGAGGGCGATCAAGAGGTAGCCGTAGGCGGTGGTCATCACCGCAAGCACGATCGCCGCGCTGCCGATGATCGTCGGCAGCAAGCCGCCCTTCCCGCCCGTCACCCAGCGCCACTCGAAGAGGACGACGACCGAGACGGCGGCGGCGATGAGGCCGGTCAGCCAGCCGCCGAAGAGCGCGGCGATGAGCGCGGCCGGCGCCAGCACGAGCGAGGAGATCACGCGGAAGCGGAAATCCTGGCGCGCGCGCTCGTCGGGCACGGCGGGCGTGGCTGGCGTGTTCGGGGTGGTCGGAACGGTCGACATCAGGCGCTGCGGGCGACCCCGCCGAAGCGCCGGTCGCGCTCGCCGTATTCGCGGATCGCCCCCTCGAAGGCGGCCCGGTCGAAGTCGGGCCAGAAGATCGGCAGGAAGATCAGCTCGGCATAGGCCGACTGCCAGAGGAGGAAGTTGCTGAGGCGGAGCTCCCCGCTGGTGCGGATGATGAGGTCGGGGTCCGGAAGGCCCGCGGTGTCGAGCCGGTCCGCGATGTCCTTGGCGGTGATCCTGGCCGGGTCGATGAGGCCGTCGACGGCGTCGCTCGCCAGATGGCGCACGGCGCGGACGATCTCGTCGCGGCCGCCATAGTTGAAGGCGATGACGAGGCGGAGGGCGTCGTTGGCCCGGGTCAGGTCCTCGGCCTCGGTGAGGAGGCGCTCGAGATCGCCCGGGAGGCCGTTCCGCTCGCCGATCACGAGGACCCGGACGCCGGCCTCGTTGAGCTGGGCGAGGTCCTTGCGGATGAAGAAGCGGAGGAGGCCGAGCAGGAACTCGACCTCGGGCGCGGGCCGCGACCAGTTCTCCGAGGAGAAGCAGAAGAGCGTCAGCACCTCGATGCCGAGATCGCTCGCCGAGCGGACGGTGGCGCGGACCGCCTCGACCCCGCGGCGATGGCCCTCGCTGCGCGGCAGGCCGCGCGCGGCGGCCCAGCGGCCGTTGCCGTCCATGATGATGCCGACATGGCGCGGCGGGGCGACGCCGAGGCCTGTTGCGCGTCGGGCGAGCTCCTTGGAATCGGCCTCGACGACCATGTGGGCGCCCCGGGGTAGAGCTAGACCTGCCTGATCTCGCTCTCCTTCTGCGAAAGGAGCGAGTCGATTTCGCCGATCGTATCGTCGGTCAGCTTCTGAATCTTGTCGGACATGGCGCGGCTCTCGTCCTGGCTCACGCCGCCATCCTTCTCCTCCTTCTTGAGGAGGTCCATGCCGTCTCTCCGGACGTGGCGGGCGGCGACGCGCGCGGCCTCGGCGTATTTGTGGGCGACCTTGACGAGCTCGTTGCGGCGCTCGGCGTTGAGGTCGGGGATCGGAATGCGGAGGAGTTGGCCCTCGACGATCGGGTTCAGCCCGAGATTGGACTCGCGGATGGCGCGGTCGACCGCGCCGGTCATGGCGCGATCCCAGACCTGGACCGAGAGCATGCGCGGCTCCGGCACGCTGATCGTGGCGACCTGGTTGAGGGGGACCGCGCTGCCATAGGCCTGGACGACGATCGGCTCGAGGAGGCTCGCCGAGGCGCGGCCGGTGCGAAGCCCGTTCAGCTCGTTCTTGAGCGCGGTCACCGCGCCGTGCATCCGGCGCTTGAGGTCTTCGAGGTTCATCGTCGTCCCTATCGAAAGATCAGCCCGTCCGATGCCGCTCTCGGGCGGCACCCCGTCAACGGTCGGATACGACCGTTCCCCGCCCGATTCCCTTCAGGATATCGACAAAGGCGCCTGGCTGGTGAATCGAGAAAACGATTACCGGAATACGGTTATCGCGCGCAAGCGCGACGGCCGCCGCGTCCATGACCTCGAGGCCCTTGGCGAGCATCTCGTCATGGGTCAGGCGCTCGTAGCGGACCGCGTTCTGGTCCTTCTTCGGATCGGCGGAGTAGACCCCGTCGACCTGGGTGGCCTTGAAGATCGCCTCGCAGCCCATCTCGGCGGCGCGCAGCGCGGCCCCGGAATCCGTGGTGAAGAAAGGGTTACCGGTGCCGCCGGCGAGCAGCAGCACCCTCCCCTTGGTGAAGGCCTTCTCGGCGCGCTGCTGGCTGAACATCTCGCAGATGGTCGGCATCGGGAAGGCGGAGAAGATGCGCGCCGGCACCTGCGCGCGCTCGAGGCCCTCGTGGAGGGCGATGGCGTTCATCACCGTCGCCAGCATGCCCATCTGGTCGCCGGCGACGCGGTTGCCGCCCTGCTTGGCGATCTGCATGCCGCGGAAGATGTTGCCCCCGCCCATCACCACGGCGACCTTGACGCCGAGCCGCACCGCCTCGCGGATCTCGCCGGTGAGCCGGCCGACCATCTTGTCGTCGATGCCGAATGGCTGGTCGCCGAGCAGCGCCTCGCCGGAGATCTTGAGGAGGACCTTCCGGTAGAGCGGTGCGTCGGCCATCCGATTTCCTGAGGCGCGTTCGAGGGCGAGGGTCCCGATACACGAAGGGCGCCGGCTTGTCACCGGCGCCCTTTGGCTCGCTTTTCCCGCTCCCCCTTGCGAGGGGAGCGGACCGCGTAGCGGTCGTGGGGGTCAGTGCGTCACCGACGTACCCCCGCCGGCGCTTCGCGCCACCTCCCCCTTGCAGAGGGAGGAAAGGTCACTTCTTGGCGTAGGCCGCGACCTCGGCGGCGAAGTCGGTCTCGACCTTCTCCACGCCCTCGCCAAGGCGGTACACGATGAACCGGGTGACCGTGATGTCGCCGCCGGCGTCCTTGCCGGCGGCCGTCAGGGCGTCGCCGACCTTGAGCTCGGGATTGACCACGAAGCCCTGCGAGAGGAGGACGACCTCCTCGTAGTATTTGCGGACGCGGCCCTCGACCATCTTCTCGACGATCGCCTCGGGCTTGCCGGACTCCTTGGCCTGCTCGCGATAGACCGCGCGCTCGCGCTCGAGGAGAGCGGGGTCGATCTCCTCGGGACGGACGGCGAGCGGGCTCGCGGCGGCGATGTGCATCGCCACCTGCCTGCCGATCGCCATCAGCTTGGCCTTGTCGCCGGTCGAGCGGAGGCCGACCAGCACGCCGATGCGGCCGAGACCCGGCGCGACGGCGCCGTGGATGTAGCTCGCGACCACGCCGTCCTCGACCTCGAGGCGGTCGGCGCGGCGGAGATTGATGTGCTCGCCGATGGTGGCGACCGCTTCCTTGATCTCGTCGTCCACGGTCTTGGCGGTGCCCGGAAACGTCGCGGCGCCGACGGCGTCGCGGCCGCCCGGGGTCGCGGCGGCGACCTTGGCGACGCCGCTCACCAGATCCTGGAACTGCTGGTTGCGGGCGACGAAGTCGGTCTCCGAGTTGACCTCGACGATGGCCGCCGCCTTGCCGTCGCCGGCGACCGCGATGAGCCCCTCGGCGGCCACGCGGCCGGCCTTCTTGGCGGCCTTGGCGAGGCCCTTGGTGCGCAGCCAGTCGACGGCCGCTTCCATGTCGCCGCCGGTCTCGGTCAGCGCCGTCTTGCAGTCCATCATGCCCGCGCCGGTCTTCTCGCGGAGCTCCTTCACCATGGCGGCGGTAATGTTCATCTTCAGCCTCTTTGGCGTGTCTTGGATACGGGGGCGGGCCGGCTCGGCGCCGGCCCGCTCGCTCGGATTGCCGATCGGTCCGCCCCGCGCGGGGCGGCTAGGCGCTGGCGCGGGTTTCGGCTTCGGCGCCGGCGGCATCGGCGAGGACGGCCTCGCTGACATCCTCGGCGGCGCCGACATCGACGCCGGCGTCGCCATGGGCGCGCGAGATGCCGTCGATGGCGGCGCGGGCGATCAGGTCGCAGTAGAGCGTGATCGCGCGGCCGGCGTCATCGTTGCCCGGGATCGGGAAGGTGACCCCGTCCGGATCGCAATTGGTGTCGACGATCGCCACCACCGGCACGCCGAGGCGGCGGGCCTCCTGGATGGCGATGGCCTCCTTGTTGGTGTCGATGATGAAGACGAGGTCCGGGAGGCCGCCCATGTCCTTGATGCCGCCCAGCGCGCTCTCGAGCTTGTCGCGCTCGCGGGTCAGGGTCAGGATCTCCTTCTTGGTCAGGCCCTGGATGTCGCCCTGGAGCTGGGAGTCCAGCGTCTTCAGGCGCGAGATCGAATGCGAGATCGTCTTCCAGTTGGTCAGCATGCCGCCGAGCCAGCGGGCGTTGACGTAATACTGCGCGGCGCGCTTGGCGGCGTCGGCGATGGCGTCGGCGGCCTGGCGCTTGGTGCCGACGAAGAGGATGCGCCCGCCGCCTGCGACGGTGTCGCTCACCGCCTGTAGCGCGCGATAGAGCATCGGCACGGTCTGGGCGAGATCGACGATGTGGATGTTGTTGCGGACGCCGTAGATGTACGGCGCCATCTTCGGGTTCCAGCGATGCTTCTGGTGGCCGAAATGGACGCCAGCTTCCAAGAGCTGACGCATGCTGAAATCGGGCAGTGCCATGACTACCTTGCTCCTTTACCGGTTCTGCCTCCGCGGGGTGCAGCCGAAGCTGCCGCTCTTACGAGCACCGGCAGGTGTCGACACGGCCTAGACCGAGCGAAACCTTAGCCCCGCGTGTGGAATGGGCGCTGTATAGGGATTGCTAGCGTCAAAGACAAGCCGGAAGCGCCGGATTTGGCCTCGTTCGAGGCTATTGGGCTCCGGAGGCTGGCCTTGCGGCCAGCCTCCCCGTGGATGGGTCAGTGGGCGACGTCGAGGACGGTCAGTCGCTGCTCGCGGCCGTCGCGGGTGATCCAGTCGATCGACTGGCCCTCGCTGACGCCGATCAGCGCCGCGCCGATCGGGGTGAGGACGGAGATCCGTCCCGCCGCGATGTCGGCGTCGACCGGGAAGACGAGCGTCACGCGGCGCTCCTTGCCGTCGTCGGAGCGGTAGCGGACGGTCGAGCCCATCCGCACGACGTTAGCGGGGACGGAGGCAGCGTCGAGGACCGTCGCGCGGTCCATCTCGGCCATGAGGACGCTCGCCACGTCGGGCGCGCGGTCCATCGCCGCCAGAGCAAGGCCACTGAGGCGCTCCTGGTCGATGTCGCTGACGATGATCGCCGGCATCGGCCGGCTGGTGGTGATGTTTTCCATAGTAGTTCTCGTGGGCCGGCCGCGGGCGCATTTTGCGCTGGCGGAACGGCGTGGTGGCCGGCGAGCATTTCGCGCTCGGCCTGGCCGGTTGGTTGAAAAGGGAAATTATCGAGCAGAGCCCCGCAGCTCGGGGCGCGAGGCGACCGAGGCGGGGCTAGAAGCCCGCGATCAGGTATTCCCGTCGGGCAAACGCCCGCTGACAAAGTCGCTTCTGCATGAGGCTCATATCGGAGCCCTGCGGCGGAATGTCAAGAAACGTCCGCGCCGGCCGGTCAGACCAGCTCGACGTCGAGGACGCCGGGAACGACCCGGATGTTGCTGGTGACCTGCGGGGAGAAGGCGAACTTCTCCGGCAGCTTCACCTCTACCTCGCCCTTCTTCTCGGGAAGCATGAGGATGAGGCTGACATTGGTGTCGCCGCGCTTGGAGAGATGCGGGCGCAGCTTCGCCACAGAGTCGGCGCGGTCGAGGAAGACGCGGAGCTGCTTCAGGCCGCGCATCGCCTGGTCGAGCGGCTCGACCGACTGGATGCGGACGCTGATCTGCTCCGGGCGCTCCTCGGCGGAGACCAGGATCACCACCGAGTTCCCGGGCTCGAGGAGGTTGCGGTACTGCTGCAGCCCCTCCGAGAAGATGATCGCCTCGTATTGGCCGCTCGGGTCGGAGAGGTTGACGATGCCGATGCGGCTGCCGGTGCGGGTCTTCTTCTCCTGCCGGGCGGTCACGGTGCCGGCGAGCCGGCCGGCGGTGGCCCCTGCCCTCACCGCCTTCTCGAACTGCAGCCAGGTCTGGACGCGGAGCTTGCCGAGGAGCGCCGCGAACTCGTCGAGCGGATGGGCGCTCAGATAGAAGCCGACCGCCGCGTGCTCCTTCTGCAGCTTCTCGGTCGTGGTCCAAGTCGCCGCGACCGGCGAAAGGATCGGCTCGCGGCCGGCGGTGAGGCCGAAGAGCTCGTCCTGCCCGTCATTGACGCTGGTGAAGGACCGGTTCGCCAGCGCCAGCATCCGGTCGATGCCGGCGAAGACCCGCGCACGGTCGGGCTCGAGCTTGTCGAGCGCGCCGGCCGAGACCAGGGCCTCCAGCGCGCGCTTGTTGAGGATGCGCGGGTTGATGCGCGAGGCGAAGTCGGAGAGGTCCTTGAACTTGCCGGCCCTCCGCAACTCGACGATGTGCTCGGCGGCCTGCTGGCCCATGCCCTTCAGCGCCGAGAGCGCGTAGAGGATGCGGCCATTCTCGATCTCGAAGTCGACGGACGATGAGACCACCGAGGGCGGCTCGACGACGATGCCGAGACGCTGCGCCTCGTGGCGGAAGTCGTTGACCTTGTCGGTGTTCCCCGCGGAGAGCGACATCGACGCCGCCAGGAACTCGACCGGGTAGTTCGCCTTGAGATAGGCCGTCTGGTAGGTGATCAGCGCATAGGGCGCCGAGTGGGACTTGTTGAACCCGTAGTCGGCGAACTTGGCGCAGGCCTCGAAGATCGCGTCGGCGTCGTCCTCTTTGATGCCGCGGTCGATGGCGCCCTGCATGAAGCGGACGCGCTGCTTCTCCATCTCCGAGCGGATCTTCTTGCCCATCGCGCGGCGGAGAAGGTCGGCCTCGCCGAGGCTGTAGCCGGCGAGGTCCTGCGCGATCTTCATCACCTGCTCCTGGTAGGTGATGACGCCGTAGGTCGGCTCGAGGATCGGGGCGAGGCTGGGGTGGAGATAGGTCACCTCCTCCTTGCCGAGCTTCCGCGAGCAGTAGGTCGGGATGTTGGCCATCGGGCCGGGCCGATAAAGCGCGACCAGCGCGATGAGGTCCTCGAAGCGGTCGGGGTGCATGTCGACCAGCGCCCGCTTCATGCCCGCCGATTCCACCTGGAACACGCCGACCGTCTCGCCGCGCGCCAGCATCTCGAAGGTCTTCTTGTCGTCGAGCGGGATGGAAGAGAGGTCGATCTTGATCCCGCGCCGCTCGATCAGCTCGACGGCCTTCTGGAGGACGGTGAGCGTCGTCAGGCCGAGGAAGTCGAACTTCACGAGGCCGGCGTTCTCCACCCATTTCATGCTGAACTGGGTGACCAGCATCGGCGAGCGCGGATCGCGGTAGAGCGGCGCCAACTGCTCGAGCGGGCGGTCGCCGATCACCACGCCCGCGGCGTGGGTCGAGGCGTGGCGGTAGAGGCCCTCGAGCTTGAGGGCGATCTCGATCAGGCGGGCGACGTTCCTGTCTTCCTCCTGCGCCTGCTGGAGGCGCGGCTCGCCCTCGACCGCCTGCGCGAGCGTCACCGGGTTCGCCGGGTTCTGCGGGACGAGCTTGGTCAGCCGGTCGACCTGGCTGTAGGGCATCTGAAGGACGCGGCCGACGTCGCGCAGCACGGCGCGTGCCTGCAGCGTCCCGAAGGTGATGATCTGGGCGACGTTCTCAGCGCCGTAGTGCTGGGCGACATAGACGATCACCTCGTCGCGCCGGTTCTGGCAGAAGTCGATGTCGAAGTCGGGCATCGACACGCGCTCGGGATTGAGGAAGCGCTCGAAGATCAGCCCGAAATTCAGCGGGTCGAGGTCGGTGATGGTCAGCGCCCAGGCGACCACCGAGCCGGCGCCCGAGCCGCGGCCCGGCCCAACCGGGATGCCGCGCGCCTTGGCCCATTGGATGAAGTCGGCGACGATCAGGAAATAGCCGGGATACTTCATCTTCTCGATGACGCCGAGCTCGTAGTCGAGGCGCGTCCGGTAGTCCTCGACGCTCATCCCGGGGGCGAGGCCCTGCTTGGCGAGGCGGGCGTCGAGGCCTTCGTGCGCCTTGCGGCGGAGAAGCTCGGGTTCGCTCAGCGGCACGCCGTCCGGGCCGACCTCGGTGAAGCGCGGCAGGATCGGGTTGCGCTTCGGCGGGCGGTAGCCGCAGCGGAGCGCGATCTCGACCGTGTTGGTCACCGCCTCGGGCAGGTCGGCGAAGAGCTCGACCATCTCCTTCCGGGTGCGGAAATGGTGATCGGCGGAGAGGCGCCGGGCGCCCGGCTCGCTGATCGTCCGGCCTTCGGCGATGGCGGTCAGGACCTCGTGCGCCTCGAAGTCGTCGGCCGTGGGGAAGAAGGCCTCGTTGGTGGCGACGATCGGGACGTCGTGCTTGTAGGCGAGCTCCAGGAGCTTGGGCTCGACGCGCTGCTCGTCGGGAAGGCCGTGGCGCTGGATCTCGACATAGAGCCGGTCGCCGAAGGTCGCCAGCAGGCGCTGCAGGCGGAGCTCGGCGGTGGCCGCCTGGCCCTGGCGGAGCGCCTGGTCGAGCGGGCCGCCCCAGCTGCCGGTGAGGCAGATCAGCCCCTCGGCGGACGCCTGCAGAAGGTCGGCCTGCACACGCGGCGTGAGGCCCGGCTCGGTCTCGGTGTACGAGCGCGAGACGAGGCGGACGAGGTTCCAATAGCCCTCCTCCGTGGCCGCGAGGAGGACGAGGTCGGCGAGCGCGCCCTTCTCGCTGCCCTTCCCGCCCGGCTCGAAGCCGTCGGCGAAGTCGACCGTCAGCTGGCAGCCGATGATCGGCTGGATGCCGGCCTCGGCCATCGCCTCGGAGAACTCCATCGCGCCGAAGAGATTGCGCGTGTCGGTCATCGCCAGCGCCGGTTGCTTGTCGGCCGCGGCGAGCTTGGCGAGCTTCTTGATCGGCAGCGCGCCCTCGAGAAGCGAATAGGCGGTGTGCACGCGGAGATGCACGAAGCCGACGGCGGCGGCGAGGGACTCGGTCATGGTCGGTTTTGGTCTAGCACCGGGGCGGGTTCGATCAAGTGCCACCAGCCCCCTCTCCCCGGCGGGGAGAGGGTTGGGGTGAGGGGGCTCTGCCCCATCCGGATAGGCGGAGCCCCCTCACCCGCATCCCGTCTCGCCTGCGGCGAGGCGGTGATCGCGACCTCTCCCCGCCGGGGAGAGGTGAAACGTCCATCAGGTGAGGGCACCGCCGTCCACCCCACCCCGTCGCGCTTCGCGCGCCGACTCTCCGCCTCCAGGGGCGGGTGGGCAAGCGCCGGCTAAGCGGCCCGGGAGTTGACAGACTCGGGCTTTGGCCGCACGCAAAGCCTTGTGCGGCCGGCGGTCCTCAATCCCCTCTTTCGTCCGATCGAGAGCCTCAAGGGCGTGGGGCCGAAGATCGGCGAGGTGATGACCCACCTCCTCGATCCGCCGGGAGACGGACCGGCGCGGGTCATCGACCTCCTCTTCCACCTGCCCTTCGCCGTGGTCGACCGCCGCCGCCAGCCCGGCATCGCCAAGTCGCCCAACGGCACCATCGTCACGCTCAAGGTGCGGATCGACCGGCACCAGCCCGTGCCGCGCGGCTCACGGGCGCCCTACCGCGTCTTCGCCCATGACGATACGGGCGAGGTCGCCCTGACCTACTTTCACGCCCAGAAGCAGTGGCTCGAGAAGATGCTGCCGGTCGGCGAGACCCGCTATGTCAGCGGGCGGATGGAGTGGTTCAACGGGCGGCCGCAGATCGTCCATCCCGACCACGTGGTCGACGAGGCGGACTTCGAGACCATGCCGCTGGTCGAGCCGATCTATCCGATGACGGCCGGGCTGACGCGGCGGGTGCTCCTCCGCTCGATCGCGAGCGCGCTCACCGACCTGCCGCGGCTGCCCGAGTGGCAGGAGATGTCGCTCCGGCGCGAGCACGGCTGGCCGGATTTCGCGACCGCGCTCCGCCGCGTCCATCGGCCGGACGGGGAGGCCGATCTCGACCCGGCCAGCCCGCACATCTCGCGCCTCGCCTTCGACGAGCTGTTCGCCAGCCAGCTGGCGCTCGCGCTGATCCGCTCGCAGCGGCGGCGCAGTCCCGGCAAGGCGCGGAAGGGCAACGGCAAGATCAGGAAGGCGATCCGCGACGCCCTGCCCTTCCAGCTGACCGGGAGCCAGGAGAAGGCGCTGGCCGACATCTCCGCCGATATCCGCAAGCCGGAGCGGATGCTGCGGCTCCTCCAGGGCGACGTCGGCTCCGGCAAGACGATGGTGGCGCTCCTTGCCATGGCGGAGGTGGTGGAGTCGGGCGCGCAAGCCGCGCTGATGGCGCCGACCGAGCTCCTCGCCCGCCAGCACTTCGCGACGATCGAGAAGCTGGCCGAAGGGTCGGGCCTCCGCATCGCGCTCCTCACCGGGCAGGACAAGGGCGCGGCGCGGATGAAGCTCCTCGCCGATCTCGCAGAGGGCGAGATCGACGTCCTGGTCGGCACGCACGCCCTCTTCCAGGAGGATGTCGCGTTCCGCGATCTCGCGCTCGCGGTGGTGGACGAGCAGCACCGGTTCGGCGTCCACCAGCGCATCGCGCTGACCGGCAAGGGCACGGCGACCGACATTCTCGTCATGACCGCGACGCCGATCCCGCGCACCCTCGTGCTCACCTATTTCGGCGACATGGACGTCTCGCAGCTCACCGAGAAGCCGATGGGCCGCCGGCCGATCACCACGACGACCGTGTCGCTGGAACGCCTCGACGAGGTGGTTGGTCGGATCGGCGTCGCAGTGAAGGCGGGGCAGAAGGCCTACTGGATCTGCCCGCTGGTCGAGGAATCCGAGGAGGCCGACGCGATCGCGGCGACCGAGCGGGCGAAGCACCTCCAGCGCGTCCTCGGCCCGACCGTCGGGCTGATGCACGGGCGGATGAAGACGGCCGAGAAGGACGCCGCGATGGCGCGCTTCCGCTCGGGCGAAACGCGCATCCTGGTCGCGACGACCGTGGTCGAGGTGGGCGTGGACGTGCCCGACGCGACGATCATGGTGATCGAGGAGGCCGAGCGGTTCGGACTCGCGCAGCTCCACCAACTGCGCGGCCGCGTCGGGCGGAGCGACCTTCCGTCGAGCTGCGTCCTCCTCTTCAGCCCGCAGATCGGGGCGGTGGCGCGCGAGCGGCTCAAGGCGATGCGCGAGACCGACAACGGCTTCCGCATCGCCGAGGAGGATCTTCGCCTCCGCGGCGAAGGCGAGGTGCTGGGCACGCGGCAGTCGGGCCTGCCGAAGTTCAAGATCGCCTCGGCGGACGTGCACGCGGCGCTCCTGCCGCTCGCCCGCGACGCCGCGCGGCTGGTGGTGGCCCAGGACCCGGGGCTGACCGGCGAGCGCAGCGAAGCGCTCCGCGCGCTCCTCTACCTCTTCGATCGGGACGCCGCCGTGCGGCTGGTGCGGTCGGGGTAGTCAGCGTCGTTTCACGAGATGCAGGTCATGTTCACCTCTCCCCGGCGGGGAGAGGTCGCGATCACCGGCTCGCCGAAGGCGAGGCGGGATGCGGGTGAGGGTCCCTGCCCTCTCCGGATAGGTGGAGCCCCCTCACCCCAACCCTCTCCCCGCCGGGGAGAGGGGGCCGGTCAGCGCGCTGGGGCGGGAACGGCCTCGGCGGTCGGGATGGATTCGGCGCCGATATAGACCGCGAGGATGCGGACGGGGATCGTGCCGGTGCTCGTGCCGTTGTGCGGCCAGTCGATGGCTTCCATGACACCCTCCCCGGCCCGGTAAACGCGGGTGCCCTCGGCGCCGTAGTCGACCGTCAGCTCGCCTTCGAGGATGTACGCGTAGAGCGGGATCGAATGTTCGTGCCAGCCGGTCTCGCCGCCCGGCGGGATGGTGACGATCGCCGAGCTGATCAGGGGGGTGCCGGCCGGATAGGCGATCGGCTGGCCGAGGATCGTTTCAGTGGCGGTCAAGACGGGCGTAAGGAGATTCTGGTACGTCGGCGCCGGTGACGGCGCCAGCTGCGCAAGGGCACTGGCACAGAGGCCGGCCCATAGCGGTCCAAAGAGCGCTAAACGCGGGAAGAACCTGGCGCGACCTGTCATCACCACACCTCTGGCTACGGCTCCATTCGAAGGTACGCCAACCAATAGTTGGGCCATGAATACACTTCGTCGAGGCGCCTGCGAGGCGCTTCACTTACGACGACCTGTTCACTTATGCCGTAGTCATTCTCGAAATCGGCGATCACCTCTGTACCCGCGAGAGATGCAGCATCCCGTTCGACCACCGAGGGCTCCTTCTCGTAGACGAAAACAGAGTAGATCTTCTTGTCGGCCAGGCGCACGTACACACAACGAAGGTTGGGCGTTACGGCACCCAACAAGGCTCGCTGCATAGAGAGCAGCAATCGCGTTCGAAGTTCGCCTTCGGTGAGGGCGTTCATCGGCTCGTCTCCCGCGTGAAACCGCTCGACGGCGATGCTCCGTCTTCTCGCCCCCGAGTGATCACTGACCCCGTGTCGGAACCGGCCCCTACTCCACCGTGACCGACTTTGCGAGGTTGCGGGGCTGGTCGACGTCGGTGCCGCGGAAGACCGCGGCGTGGTAGGCGAGGAGCTGCACCGGGATCGCGTAGACGAGCGGGGCGACGGTCGAGGGGACCTCGGGGAGGATCAGGGTCTCCATGGTCTCGAGGCTCGAGGCGGCTTCGCCCTTGGCGTCGGTGAGGAAGATGATCTTGCCGCCGCGCGCGGCGACCTCCTGCATGTTGGAGGCGGTCTTCTCGAAGGCGCGGTCGTAGGGGGCGATCACCACCACCGGCATGGTCTCGTCGATGAGCGCGATCGGGCCGTGCTTGAGCTCGCCGGCGGCGTAGCCCTCGGCGTGGATGTAGGAGATCTCCTTCAGCTTCAGCGCGCCTTCCATGGCGAGCGGATAGGAGGTGCCGCGGCCGAGATAGAGGACGTCGCGCGCGTTATCGAGCTGGCGGGCGAGCGCCTCGACCTGGGCCTCGAGATGGAGCGCCTGGCTCATCAGGCGCGGCACCTCGCTGAGCGCGCGGACCAGCTTCTGCTCGTCCTCGTCGCTGAGCACGCCGCGCGCCCTGCCGGCGGCGACCGCGACGCAGGCGAGCACCGCCAGCTGGCAGGTGAAGGCCTTGGTGGAGGCGACACCGATCTCCGGCCCGGCAAGGGTCGGCAGCTGGCAGTCGGACTCGCGGGCGATGGTCGACTCGCGGACGTTGACGACCGCGGCGATCTTCTGGCCCTGAGACTTCGCGTAGCGGAGCGAGGCGAGCGTGTCGGCCGTCTCGCCGGACTGCGAGATGACGATGGTGAGGCCGTCCT
>JADYYB010000083.1 GCA_020853895.1 Bauldia sp. | reverse complement strand
GTAAGTTTGGCCGTCATTCGAGCCACCGGAAGGCGCTTTTCGCCAATCTCGCGGCCTCGTTGATCGTTCACGAGCAGATCGTGACCACCTTGCCGAAGGCCAAGGACCTTCGTCCGATCGTCGAGCGGCTGGTCACGCTCGCCAAGCGGGGCGGCCTCCACTCGCGCCGCCAGGCGATCGCCGAGATCCGCAACATCGAGGCCGTTCAGAAGCTCTTTACTGTGATCGGCCCCCGTTATGCCGACCGCGCCGGCGGCTACACCCGCGTGCTGAAGGCCGGTTTCCGCTATGGCGACAACGGCGCGGTGGGCGTGATCGAGTTCGTGGACCGCGATCTCGAGGCCAAAGGCGCCGCCGACCGGGCCCGCCGGGCGGCCGAAGAGGCCGACGCTCCGGCCGAAGCGGCAGCGTAGCAGGGGCGCAACGGCGCCCCTTTTTCTTCGTTCCGCGCACAGAAGCGGAACCAGCGGCCTCTGGCCGCTTTAATTTTGCCGTGCTACCTTTTTGATCAGTCAAAGCTTGCTGCACGAATCAGCAGGTACGAAGCTTGCTTGGCCAACGTTGCCGAAGGGAGGAAGAAAACACGGCTGGAGCTGGGACGATGAGACTCATTCTAAGGATTGTCGCACTGAGTGGAGCGGTGGCCGGCAGCGCATTGACGCAAGCCTGGGCCCAAGTTGAAGTTCCTCAGTCTTCCGAACAGATTAGACTATCTTTCTCGCCTGTGATCTCAAGGACCGCCCCGTCGGTCGTGACGATCTACGCGACCTACCCGACCCAGCCGAACCGTCCCAGCCAGTTCTCCGGCAACATGGGCCCCGGCGGGCGCGACACCCGCACGGTGGGTTCTGGCGTCGTGGTCGACGCTTCGGGGGTGGTCGTCACCAACTACCACCTCGTCGACGACGCGGTGAAGATCGAGGTCATGCTCCCCGACGGGCATGAGGTGGACGCAGACCTCCTCCTTCTGGACCGCTCGACCGACCTTGCCGTGATCAGGCTGGCGGAGCTCACCACGGAGGTGCAGCCCCTCGAGCTCGGCAATTCCGACGAGGTCCATGTCGGCGACCTGGTGCTCGCCATCGGCAACCCCTTCGGCCTCGGCCAGACGGTCACCAGCGGCATCATCTCGGCCATGCCGAGGACGCAGGTCGGCGCGGCCGAGCGGCAGATGTTCCTGCAGACCGACGCGGCCGTGAACCCCGGCAACTCGGGCGGCGCGCTCATCGACATGGAGGGGCGCGTGGTCGGGATCAACTCGGCCATCTACTCGCGCACCGGTGGGTCGATCGGCATCGCCTTCGCCATTCCCTCCAACCTCGTGCGGACCTTCGTCCAGTCGGCGATGAGCGGGGAGCGGGTGCCGCGTCCCTGGCTCGCCGCCGCCATCGACTCGGTGCCGCGCGACATGGCCACCGAGCTCGGCTTCGACCGCCCGCGCGGCGTGCTGGTCAACGCAGTGACCGAGGGCGGACCGGTCGCGACCGCCGGCATCCTGCCGGGCGACCTGATCCTCGAGGTCGACGGGGTCGGCGTCAGCGACCCCGGCGCGTTCGACTACTACACGATGGTCAAGGGCATCGGGGAGACCGTCTCGGTCGGCGTCCTGCGCGGCGAGACGATGCTGGCGTTCGACCTCGACCTCATCCGCGCGCCTGAGACCGTTCCGCGCGACGAGGTGCAGATCGCCGGCCGCTCGCCCTTCGCCGGCGTCACGGTCGCCAACCTTTCGCCCGCGGTCGCCGTCGAGGTCGCCTATCACGGCGAGTCGAACCAGGGCGTGATCGTGGTCGGGGTCATCACCGGCTCGCCGGCCGCGCGCGCGGGCCTCCGGGTCGGGGACCTCATCATGACCGTGGACGGCGCCGCGATCGACGTCACCAAGGCGCTCATCGATGCCACCACCCCGGTCAAGCGCTCCTGGCAATATGTCGTGGAGCGGGAAGGGCGCATCCTCCGCCTCCTCGGCACCGGCATCTGAGCCGGGCCATCCTCGCGAACTCGTGCTGAAAGGCCGGCAAAAGCCGGCCTTTTTGCTTCCCCGTGGGCCGTTCCCCTTTGGCCCCCGATGGCTCATTCCCTATATACTGGCGGTTCCCTGATCGAGCCTGGGACCACGAGACCGCCGATGCTGCGCCGCCTTCTTCCGCGTGCCCTTGTCATTGCCTTCGCCCTCGCTGCCGGCCCGGCGGGCGCCCTTGCACAGGCGCCGGTCGCCGAGGCCGTGCCGCAGAGCCGCGAGGCCGTGCGGCAGACGTTCGCTCCGATCGTCCGCCTTGCCGCGCCCGCCGTCGTCAACGTCTACGCCGACCGGCTCGTCGCCCAGCGTCCGATGTCGCCCTTCTTCGACGATCCCTTCTTCCGCCGCTTCTTCGGCGCGCCCAACCAGCCGGGCCGGGAGCGCGTCCAGCAGGCGCTCGGCTCGGGCGTCATCATCGACCCGAGCGGCATCGTCATCACCAACTTCCACGTCATCGAGGAAGCCGACGAGGTCCACGTCACCCTCTCGGACCGCCGCGAATACGAGGCCGACATCCTCCTCAAGGACGAGCAGACCGACCTCGCCGTCCTCAAGATCCGGAACCCGGTCGGGCCGCTGCCCTTCCTCACGCTCGCCGACTCCGACCTTCTCGAGGTCGGCGATATGGTGCTCGCCATCGGCAACCCGTTCGGCGTCGGCCAGACCGTCACCAGCGGCATTGTCTCGGCCGTCGCGCGGACCAATATCGGCATCTCCGACTACCAGTTCTTCATCCAGACGGACGCGGCCATCAATCCTGGCAATTCGGGCGGCGCCCTGGTCGATGTCGACGGGCGGCTGGTCGGCATCAACACGGCGATCTTCTCCCGCACCGGCGGCTCGATCGGCATCGGCTTCGCCATCCCCGCCAACATGGTGCGCGTGATCGCGGCCACCGCCGCCACCGGCGAGCCGGTCCGCCGCCCCTGGCTCGGCGCCGATTTCCAGCCGGTGACCGGCGAGATCGCGAGCGCGGTCGGCCTCGACCGGCCGCGCGGCGCACTCGTCGCCAGCATCTTCGCCAATGGCCCGGCCGAGACGATGGGCCTCCGCCCCGGCGACATCGTCACCGAGGTCGACGGCATCCCGATCGACGACCCGACCTCGATCAACTACCGGCTCGCCACCAAGGGCGTCGGCGCCGACGCGACCTTCTCGGTCTGGCGCGACCGGCGCGACCTCGACTTCTCGGTCACCCTCGCGGTCGCGCCGGAGAGCCCGCCCCGCGACGAGCTGCAGATCGGCGGCCGCTCGCCCTTCGCCGGCGCCACCGTCCTCAATCTCTCGCCCGCCGTCGCCGAAGAGCTCCGATATCCGGGCAAGCCGTCGGGAGTGATCGTTGCCGGGATCGCGCCCGGCTCCCCGGCCGCGCGCGTCGGCTTTCAGCCCGGCGATGTCATCCTCACCGTCAACGGCGAGACGATCGACGACACCGCCGAGCTCGGCGACCTCGCGCGCCGCACCGGCACGCCGGTCTGGCGCATCTCGCTCGACCGCGGCGGCCGTATCCTCCAGACCACGCTCGGCGGATAGGCATTGGCCAGCCTCTTCGAGTCAGCCGGCCTCGATCAGCGCGTCGCCCGTCCGCTCGCCGACCGGCTGCGTCCGCAGCGCCTCGCCGACGTGGTCGGCCAGGATCATCTCCTCGGTCCGGACGGCGCGATCACCCGGATGCTCCGTTCCGGCTCGCTCGGCTCGCTCATCCTCTGGGGCCCGCCCGGCACCGGCAAGACGACCGTCGCGCGCCTTCTCGCCGCCGAGACCGCGCTCCATTTCGAGCAGCTCTCGGCCGTCTTCTCTGGCGTCGCCGATCTCAAGAAGGCCTTCGAGGCCGCGCGCCTCCGCCGCCAGGCGGGGCAGGGGACGCTCCTCTTCGTCGACGAG
Organism: Bauldia sp.; assembly: GCA_020853895.1. Taxonomy (GTDB): domain Bacteria; phylum Pseudomonadota; class Alphaproteobacteria; order Rhizobiales; family Kaistiaceae; genus JADYYB01. The sequence goes on along the minus strand of JADYYB010000083.1, from coordinate 1,122 downwards.
ATCCACCGCTTCAACCGCGCCCAGCAGGACAGCTTCCTGCCGGTGGTCGAGGACGGCACGGTCACGCTGATCGGCGCCACCACCGAGAACCCGTCCTTCGAGCTCAACTCGGCGCTCCTCTCGCGCGCCCGGGTGCTGGTCTTCAGGCCGCTCGACGAGACCGCGCTCGAGCAGCTCCTCGTCCGCGCCGAGGCGCTCGAGGGCAAGCCGCTGCCTCTCACGCCCGACGCCCGGATCATGCTCGTCAACCTCGCCGACCGCGATGGCCGCGCCGCGCTCACGCTGGCCGAGGAGGTCTGGCGCGCGGCGGGGGAGGGCGAGACCTTCGGCCCCGAGGATCTCCTGAAGGTCGTGCAGCGCCGGGCCGCGATCTACGACAAGGCCCAGGACGGGCACTACAATCTCATCTCCGCCCTGCACAAATCGGTGCGCGGCTCCGACCCCGACGCCGCGCTCTATTATCTCGCGCGCATGCTCGACGCCGGCGAGAACCCGCTCTATGTCGGCCGTCGGCTGGTGCGCATGGCGGTCGAGGATATCGGCCTCGCCGACCCGCAGGCCCTCACGATCGCCATCGCCGCCAAGGACGCCTACGACTTCCTCGGCTCGCCCGAGGGCGAGCTGGCCTTCGCCGAGGCCTGCCTCTATCTCGCCACCGCGCCCAAATCGAACGCGGTCTACACCGCCTTCGGCGCCGCCCGTCAGACCGCCAAGAACGCCGGCTCGCTCCTCCCGCCCAAGCACATCCTCAACGCCCCCACGCGCCTCATGAAGGACGAGAGCTACGGCAGGGGCTACGAGTACGACCACGACGCGCCCGAGGCCTTTTCCGGCCAGGACTATTTCCCCGAGGAACTCGGCCGGCAGCAATTCTACGACCCGCCCGACCGCGGCTTCGAGCGCGAAATCCGGAAGCGCCTCGACTACTGGGCCAAGCTCCGCGCGGAGCGCGGACAGCGCTAGCGGCGCTGCGCTCCGTTGCGCCGGCCGCGCCGCTGTGCAATAGCCCCGCGCATGCTGAACATCCTCGCCATAGCCCTCGGCGGCGCGGTCGGCTCGGTGCTGCGCCACCTCGTCGGCGTTCTCGCGCTGCGCTCGTTCGGGCCCGGTTTCCCGATCGGG
>JADYYB010000082.1 GCA_020853895.1 Bauldia sp. | reverse complement strand
GTGCCGCGCTTCGCGGACGCTCGTGCGCAGCCCTGCGCTGCCGCGGGCCGCTTGCGGCCGGCCGCCGGTTCGGGCGCGGGGTCCTGAGCCTTCGGGCTCGGACCCCGCATCTTCTCTCCTCTCTCCTTCTCTTTCCGCACTCCTGACGCTGCCCTCTCTCGCGTCCGGCCTCGCCGGCGGATGGAAAGGCTCGGCCGTTCGAGGCGCGATCCCATCGAGGTCGATGATGGCTGTCACACCGAAGAAGATGAAGCCGGAGCCCGAGCCGGACTACTTCGCGGACCTCATCCCGGCTGCGCGGAGCTCGTCAAAGGCGCCGAAGGAGACGAACACCTCCTCGCGCTCGTCGGTGCGCAACACCTACGAAGCTCCGCCGAGCCGCTCCTCCCGTTCGTCGCATGAGCCAGAGGAGCGGTACGTCCGCTCTTCGTCGCGCGCTCCGGCCTCGCCCGAACCAGACGAATATGTGTGGGAGGAGAGCAGCGAAGACCCGGCCACACGTCTGCGTGCCGCCCAGCGCCGGGCCAACGACTCGCTCGACCGCCAGCTCTCGCGATCTTACGAACTTGCGACGGCACACGATCGCGGTCCGCCCAGCGATGCATCGCCTCTCGACCGCGAACTCTGGGCCATCGCCACGCGCTCGCAGCAGCGCGCTCCGCAGCTTTCGTCCGGGGCGATCGGTTCGCCACGCGGAACGACCGGCCTCCAGCACACGTCAGCACCGGCCGACCCGGATGCTGAATACCGGCATGCCTACAACCGAGCCATCGCCCGTCAGACCGAGCCGCCGGTCCAGCTTTCCTATGACGCTCCTGATACCCAGAGGCGTCACCTACGTTCGCCAGCCGAGCGTCCGTCGCCGCGCAACAGCCCGGCCGCTGCCGAACGCGACCTCGATCAGCAGCTTCTGTCCATCGCCATGAGAGGACAGCACCGCCGCGGCCCGGCGATGTTCCCCGCCCCGGTCGATCCGCTGCAGCAGGCCCTACGCCAAGTCTATGACCAGGTCGCGGATATCGGGCGGCAGCAGCCTGATCAACGCCGCCGCGGCAAGCTCGTTGATAGTCTGGGTTCGGTGGGCGGATACGGGCCCGGCTTCGCCCCGCCCATCGCCAATGACGTCACATCGCAGGTATCCGCAACCGATGGCCCATCCGAGGCCGAGTATTGGAGGGACCTCAACGCATTTGCCGGGCAAGATCTCGCACTCCTGAACCAAGACTTGATTTGGCGCCTGCGTGAGGCCGATCGGGCACCTGCGACGCCCCCACTGGCGCTGCCTCCGATCCGCCAGATCGGAGTCCCAACCTTTGAAGTAGATCCCCAGACAGGAATCGTCATCCATAGTCCGGGTGGCGGGGCATTCGGCCCGCTTCCGCCAGTCGAGGGGTGGCGGCTCGAGTCGCTCGAGGACAACACGTGGCGAAGGCCCGATGGAAGTGTCGTCCGGTTCGACCCGAAGGGCAAATGGGTTGTCGTTCGCGGAGCTGAGAGCGACGAACTGCATCCTGGAAAAATAGTCTCGGGCGGGAGCGCTACGACTCCAGGCGTGTCCTCACCTGCCACGGCAGGTGGTAGAGGTGGTGGGGGCGGAACGATCCCGCCAGATGGTACGACTTCGGTACCCGACCCGCCGAAGCCAAGGAAGCGTGCGTCCCATCCGGCTCAACCTCACACGTTGGAGTCTCTTCAAGCCATTCAGCCTGTCTGGCAGCCCGAACTTGAGTCGATCGGACAGCAAATCGCGAATAGCCTCTCTGATCGCGGCGTCACATACTACTCTACCGGAGCCAAAAGCGAGGAAAGTATTCTAGAAAAGTTCGAACGCGTCGGAAGCGTGGCGGATATTAGAGATGCAGTACGTATCACGATCATCGTTGACCGTCCTACAGATGGGGATGCCGCGGTGGAGCTGCTGGGCGCGTACTATCCTGTCTCTGATGGTGGTTGGTCTCGCAATCGGCAGGGGTTCGCTGATCGAAAAGTGTATGTTACGTTTGCTGATGGAACCGTCGGCGAGGTCTTAATAATGCCCCGAGCTTACAGCCGCGTCGCTGAACAAAGCCATGAACTCTACGAGGAATTCCGCAACCTGCCAAAGAATGATCCCGGACGACTGGAACTAGAAGCTCAAGCCCGCGCTCTGCACGACCGGGCACAGCAGGAAGCCACCACATACGATCCCGCATGGGACGCTGTGTTCGGTGGCTCGAGGTGATGTGGCACATTACCAAGCCCACGACGTAATCCGAACGAGGCAACCACCATGAGGACACTAAGGCGATTTTTTCTACTATCTTGCATCTCAAATTGCGTCTGGGACACATATGGATCGGGAATAGAGATATGGACGTAGTTTATCTGACATATGAAGGCGTGCCCGCTGTCATCATTGGCGACAAGGGCTATCTTTACCTGAGAGGTCCGCGCCAGTGGGTGGAGCGCAATGAGGCTGATATCGGTTGGAAAGGGCGCGTTATATCGGAGGAGGAGTTCCGGGAGTGGCTTTGGGAAGACTATGGGACCAGAGACATCCCAAAGCCAGCCGGCCATTCGAGGTAGCGGGGCACCGTGCCCGCGGCTACGGCCCGATGCCACGCACCAAACGAGTCAGGCCACTACAAGCCTTCGGGAGTGGATGCCCGCGAAGCCGTAATTATTGCGTTCCAACGCATCGGGTTCGATGTGGCGGACGTCTATCAGGAGCTTGAGTTCGGGCCATGACAGATTTGACTGAGTTCCACGCGCTTGCTGCCGAGGCGAATCGGGTGGACTCTTCTCTTTTTGAGTACGTCGAGCCACAAATATGCGGCTGTCTTGGACTATTGCTGGGAGCACCCAGAGCTGAGGCCGGAATTGGCGAAGGAATTTGTTGCTCTGGCCTTCGATTCCGAGCACGGGTCGTCGAACATGGTGATGTTCTGCATGCACGAACTGAAGTGGACGGAAGTAAGAGATGCCTTTGCAGTTCTCCTTGAAAATGAGAAGAGCGCCAGAGCCCGATTCTTCATCAAGGGCATTCTTGCATCCTTTGACGATGATTGGCGCCTAGCTCACCTCTACCAGCGGTTTGGCGGGGATCCGTAGGTCTAAAAAACAGCGGCCGATTGCCGGGACCGATATCGTGCAGCGCCATCCGCTCGGCACGATTGTCCAGGCGGTCGGCCCTCGACCGGCCTTGCCGAGTTCGAGATCCACCGTCCCTACACGGACGACATCACGACCAACGACTAAGGTCGACGAGTAGTCCCTCCGGGGACTGACCCGGCTGGACGGCCGCGCCGCGCTTCGCGGACGCCCATGCGCAGCCCTGCGCTGCCGCAGTGCCGCTTGCGGCCGGCCGCCGGTTCGGGCGCGGAGTCCTGGGCCTTCGGGCTCGGACCCCGCATCTTCTCTCCTTTCTCCTTTCTCCTCGCTCCTCGACACCGACTTCCGCCTCCGGCCCTTGCCGGCGGAGGGAGGGACTCGGCTGTCCGGAGACACGATCCTCGAGGTTCGATTGATGCCCATCCCATCGAAGAACACGAAGCCAGAGCCGGACTACTTCGCAGATCTCATCCCGGCCCCGCGGACCACTTCGTCCAAGGCGCCCAAGGAGCCGGCCGCCGCGCAACCGCGCAGCGCTTCGCGGAACACCAATACCGGGTCGAGCTCGTCCTCCTTCTCGCGGAGCTCGTCGTCCCACTCGATCGAGCTACGCGGCGAGCCGCCACGCTCCTCGACGCGCAACCCCTACGAGGCTCCGTCGAACAGCTCGAGCCGGAGCGCCTCCTCCCGTTCACCGTCTCGCGTCTCGGCCTCTCCTGAGCCGGACGAGTATGTCTGGGAGGAGACCAGCGAGGACCCGGCCGCGCGCCTCCGCGCGGCCCAACGGCGTGCCGAGGAGTCGCTCGATCGGCAGCTCTCACGATTTTCTTCACCCGTCGGTCCGCCCTCGGATGCCACGCCGCTCGACCGCGAGCTCTGGGCTATCGCCACCCGCCGCGAACAGCGCGCTCACCAACGGTCGTCGGGGTCGATCACTTCGGCTCGTAGAATGACCAGTCTACCGCACACATCGGCGCCCGCTGACCCCGATGCCCAATATCGGCTCGCCTACAACCGGGCCATTGCCCGTCAGACCCAGCCCCCGGCGCAACTCTCATATGATGCTTCCGATACCGGGAGTCAGGGACTCCCATAGCGAGCGGAGAGCGCCCGACCGCACTCTCTACTCGCTCACTGGCGAATACGCACTCGACCAGCAACCTCTTGCTGCCACTTTGCGGGAAGAACTTCTTTCTGCTCGACCAGTCGAACGTCAGCCAAGGCTTTCGCCGCTACAACAGGTGGCTGGTTTGCATGCCTATGAGAATTCGTCCACGCCGCTCCGATACATGAGCAGCTCTATTCAGGAGCGGAGGCCCGGCGAGGATTGGTCGAGCAAAGCGAGCTTCATCAGGGAGTGCCGCTGAATCATGCGTCGACTGGAGAACGAACCGACCTCCGCGGCCTGAGGTCACCACAGCCACACTGGATTCTCAGTCGAGTCGATCAACCGGGCGCTCGAAACGGTGTACGCGCTGCGGAGTCGACGACTCCCCAGGCGATTGAGGTAGCGGAAAACGTCATCTGGCCATGCATTAGCGTCGGCCCATACGAAGAGTACTTTGGCCCGCTAGGAGATAGACGGTTCGCGGGTAAGTTCAGATGTCTATCTGATGGCGCAATCGTGGATGGCTTCGTTCGCGCCCTCCCTGGTCAGCCCGCGCCGCTATGGATTGACGATCCCCGCCGAAGATGATCGAGCTCAACACAGTCGTGAGAGGATTGACCGATGGATGAAGGAAGCAGCAGGTGGCGGTTACCTGGACAAGTATGGGTTACTCCGGCGGCCGTGGTGCGCGCCTCCTCTGCCGCGGCGGGAGCAAGGGAGGCTTCTCTGGAAGGATTTGTGGTGCTGTTCTTCTGGATGGATGGAATGTCTATCAGTGGCGGACCCGACCTAGGACCCTGCTTGAGTCTTGGAGGAACCACCCGCGAATCGGTACCAACCGAAGCATTGCACAGGGCAGCCGATGCTGAGTTCGCAGTGAGTATTCCTGACGACATCTGGAAAGCCAGCGCCTCCCAAATAATCGATGTGGATGAGAGGACGCCGACAGGACTCATCTTCCGATAGCGACAAGACGCCGACGATCTCGACCGCGCTTCTGGTCGGCAACGCCAAGGGCCTGCCGCGGTCGCCATGTCGGCGAAGGTGGCGAGCCAGTACGGCTGGTACCAGATCAGCGGCAAGGCGGTGGTGGAGGCGGGGACGGTGGCAGACAACGCCAACGTCTACGCGACCGCCACGCCGGGCCAGGTCGACGACGCGGTGGTCGACGGCGACATGGTGCATCTGGCGAAGTTCGCCTCGGCCGACGGCACGCCGTCGGCGGGGCAGGCCGAGTGCGAGATCCACCGCCCATACAACGACGACATCACGGCCAACGACTAGCTCGCTGATCTGCCTAGTCCCCGCCGGGGACTGACCTGGCCGGACGGCCAGGCCGCGCTTTGCGGGCGCTCGTGCAGCCTCGAGCTGCCACGGCGCCGCTTGCGGCCGGCTTCCGGTTCGGGCGCGGGGTCCTGAGCCTTCGGGCTCGGACCCCGCATCTTTCTCCTTCGCTCCCTCACCGCCGTCTTCTGCTGCGTCCGGCCGTCCGCGGCGGACGGAGAGGCTCGGCCGTTCCGAGGGCACCTTCCCGTCGAGGTCGATGATGGCTGCCACGCCGAAGAAGACGAAGCTGGAGCCGGACTATTTCGCGGACCTCATCCCGGCTCCACGGAGCTCGTCAAAGGCGCCGAAGGAGACGGATGCCTCCTCGCGCTCGTCGGTGCGCAACACCTATGAGGCGCCGTCGAGCACCTCGAGCCGAAGCGCCTCCTCCCGTTCGTCGCATGAGCCAGAGGAGCGGTACGGTCGCTCTTCGTCGCCCGCCCCGGCCTCTCCCGAGCCGGACGAGTACGTCTGGGAGGAGACCAGCGAGGACCCCGCCACCCGGCGCCGCGCGGCCCAACGGCGTGCCGACCAGTCGCTCGACCGTCAGCTCTCGCAAGCGGTCGGGGTCGGAGCGTTCGGTCCGCCGCCCGATGCCACACCGCTCGACCGCGAACTCTGGGCCATTTGCCGCCCGCTCGCAGCAGCGCGCTCCGCAGCTGTCGTCGCGGTCGACACGGAACTCGTCCTGGTCGGGCACCGACAACCTCTATGAAAGGGCGTACGACCGTCCGCCCGCGATCGGTCCGGACCAGCAACGCGGGCTGCATGAGTATGCGGGCGACCCGACTGCAGCGAGCCGGCTTTCCTCGGCGCGTCGCGAAGCGGCGCTGACCGCCGATCTTGCCGAGGTTTACAACCGGGTCGCCCGCAGAGGTCTCTCGCCGCGCGCCACGCTTCTTCCGCCGGGCGAGGCTGCCGGCAGGGACGCCAGGCGGCTGACCAAGGGGTCGGCATTCGACGACCTGCCCCCGAAACCTGGCGAAGCGCCGCGGCCTATCGCAGGCGAAGGGCAGGTCTCACCCCAGGTTCTGAGCGAATTCTACGCCGACGAGGCCTTCTGGAACTCGTCCTACCAACCCCCACCGGTTACCGGCGCCCAAGGGGGCGTCGGAATCCCGGCTTTGAGCCAGCACCCCGAATTCGACGAGGACGAGGCGGACTGGAACCCGTCCTATGTCCCGCCAGAGTGGCCGGTCGCCGAGAGCGAGGCAGAATCGAACCCGCC
>JADYYB010000081.1 GCA_020853895.1 Bauldia sp. | reverse complement strand
GCCCCGTCCCGGTCGACACGAAGCTGCCGCCGCTCTGGCTCCTCGGCTCGAGCGACTTCAGCGCGAAGCTCGCGGCGCAGGCGGGGCTCGGCTACGCCTACGCCGCCCATATCAACCTCCGGGGCGCCGTCCCGGCGATGCTCGACTACCGCCAGTCGTTCGTCCTCTCCGAACGATATCCACACCCGTACGCCATTCTGACCGTCTCAGTGACGGTCGGCGAGACGCCCGAGCATGCGCAGGAGCTCTCGCTGGTCAACCAGCTCCTGCTGCTGCGCCTGCGCACCGGCCAGCTCGGCACGTATCCGACCCTGGAAGAGGCGAAGCAGTACCGGTTCAGCGAGGCGGAGCGGCAGATGATCGCCGCCATGCCGATGCGCTCCTTCGTCGGCGACGCCGAGGAGGTCCACCGCCAGGTCAGCGATCTGGCCGAGCAGACGCGGGCGGACGAGGTGATGGTGACCACCTTCCTGCCGGAGCCGGCCGACCGTTGGCGGATGGTCTCCGAGATGGCGCGCGTCTTCGACCTGCCGTCCGGCTGGTCGCCGGCGGAGCCGGCCGCGCCGATCGCGCTCTGACCCAGGGTCGGGCAGTGGTCCGCGAGTTGCATGCTGAGCGCCAGCGTGAGGTTTCCGCGCGACTGCCGCCACGACGGAGCGCGACGATCGCGGGCTGACCGGGCGAGACGGTACAGGACGAAAGGGCGGAGATGAGCAAGAAGAATCTCGGATTGCTGCTGTTGCGAGCCGGCGCGGGAGTTACTCTCATGGCCCATGGCTATCCGAAGCTTTTCGGGGGCCCGGGCAAGGAGGCGCCGCCGGAGATCGCGAAACTGCTCGGCCCGAATTTCAAAACAGCGGTCGAGCAGGGCGGCCCCGCGGCATTCGCACAGACGCTGGGTCAGCTCGGCATCCCGCAGCCGGAGGTCGCCGCGGTCATGTCGGGCATCGCGGAGTTCGGCGGCGGGTTGGCCCTTGCGCTCGGGCTGCTCACCAAGCAAGCCGGCATGCTCGCCGCCGCCAACATGGCGGTCGCCTCGAAAAAGGTCCACTGGTCGCAGGGGTTCTACGGCCAGGGCGGCTACGAGTTCAGCGCGCTGCTCGGCCTGGTCGCCGCCTCCCTCGCGCTCACCGGCCCCGGCAAGTTCTCCATCGACCACCTCCTCGGCCGCGATTAGCGCGGCGTGTCAACGTCGCATGGATCGATGAGCGTCAAACGCGGCGATACGGTAGGCGTTTCGTCCAGGCGAAGCGATGGCTCTCGGCTCCCCGCGGCGATGGGCTCGTCGATTCACGGCCGTACGGGCCGCGCACGAAGGCGCTCGTGATATGTCAGAGTAGCGAGCGTGGCGCGAGGCTGGCCGAGGAGTGGGGGAGGGAACGGCTCACATCGGCGTTCGTGCCGGCCACGCCGGCCCTCACCCCGGCGCCACCCAGAGGGTACCCGGCCCTGTGCGCAGGGTGAGGGTGTGCTGAAGCCGATATTGCACGACAATCATGACACGGGTCATCCTGCAATTGCGCTTCTGGCACGAATGCTTTCTGAGGATGTCGCGAAATCTGGCTACAAGCTCCCCTCTCCCAGCGCACTGGGAGAGGGGCTGGGGGTGAGGGGGCGTGGCCGGCACGAACGCCGATGTGAGCCGCTCCCTCGCCGGCGTGACGACCGAAGAGAGGGGGAATCGCCATGGCGATGGAGGGGAGGCAGCGCGCCGGCTGGCGGGGATTCGGGGTGGCGGGGGCGTTGCCGCGCGAGATGATCCGCGCCCTCGCTGCTGCCTCGGAGGACGCCGGCTATCACACCTTCTGGGTCAATGACACGCCGAATGGCGACGGCCTCGCCGCGCTGGCGGAGGCCGCCGCCGTCACGAGCGGCATTCGCCTCGGCGTGGGGGTGATCCCGCTCGACCGGCAGCCGGCGGAGGTCATCGCGCGGCGGGTCGAGGAGTTGGCGCTGCCGCAGGAGCGGTTGACCGTTGGCATCGGCTCGGGCCACCACAAGGGAGGCCTTGCTCGAACGCGCGAGGGCGCGACGACCCTGGGGGACCGCCTCGCGGTGGTCGTCGTCGTCGGCGCGCTCGGACCGCGCATGTGCGCGCTCGCCGGAGAGCTGGCCGATGGTGTTCTGCTCAACTGGCTGACGCCCGCGTACGTTGCCCCCTCCGCCGCGCTGACCGACGACGCGGCGCGGGAGGCGGGGCGACCGCGCCCCCTGATCATGGGCTACGTGCGGACGGTCTTCGGCCCTGGTGCGCAGGAGGTCTTCGCCCGCGAGGCCGCGCGCTACGCCAGTTTCCCGGCCTACGCCGCGAACTTCGCGCGGATGGGCACGCCCGCCGAGGAGACCGGGGTGGTCGGCGACACTTCTGCGGAGATCCAGGCGGGCCTCGAGCCCTTCACCGCCCTGCTTGACGAGACGGTGGTGCGCGCTATCACCGGCGACGAGACGGTCGAGGCCTACCTGGCGCTGCTGGAGGCGGCTGCGCCCCGTTCTTGACAGTCGCCAGGAGCGGCGGAAGCTGACGCCCGCTTCCGTCGGGGCGACACCTGTGTCGCCCGCGTCCCCAACGGACCGACACGCGGTTGGCAACGCCGCTGGCGGCCGGTTCCCGCCGCCTTGGGCAACCCGGGCGACACCTGTGTCGCCCCTACGAAGGCGCGCCCAGGAGCGACGGCAAGAGGGGGCAGGCGATGCTTATGCTGGAACCGACGACAGCCTCAATTCGTCCCGCAGCGCGGCGTACTCGGCGAGGAACTCCGCGCGCATGCGCGCGCGCTCGGCCTCCGGCAGGAACGCGACGTCGAGGGCGTTGAGCGCGATCCGCTGCAGGTCGACGGCGTCGTAGCCCCACTGCCGCGCCAGCACCCGATACTCATCCGTGAGGGTCGTGCCGAAGAGGGGCGGGTCGTCCGAGTTGACTGTCACCAGGACGCCAGCCTCGTCGAGCGCCCGGAACGGGTGCTCTTCCAGACTCCGCACCACCCCGGTGCAAAGATTGCTCGTCGGGCAGATCTCCAGCGGCACGCGCTCTCGCACCAGCCGCTCGACCAGGGCCGGGTTCTCGACCGCGCGCACCCCGTGCCCGATCCGCTCCGCGCCGAGGAGATCGAGCGAGTCGCAGACCGTCGCATGCCCGGTCGTCTCGCCCGCGTGCGCGACCGTGCGCAGCCCGGCCGCGCGCGCTCGGGCGAAGTCGGCGGCGAACGGGGCCGGCGGGTAGTCGACCTCGTTCCCGCCGAGGCCGAGCGCCACCACACCATCCTCGGGCGACAGGGCCGTGATCCAGTCGACCGTTCGCGTCACGGAGAAGGGGCTCGTCTCGCTGTCGCGGACGCCGTCGGCGATCCAGCGCATCTCGACGCCCCAACGCTCGCACGCCTCGGCGCGGCCCCGGTTCATCCCCGCCAGCATCTCGTGGAAATCGAGCCCCCGCTTGCGGACGTTCGTCTCCGGGTTGAAGTGCAGTTCGAGGTAGCGAATGTTCTGCGCCGCCGCGTCCTCCCCGACTTCGCGCACGATCGTGGCGAAATCCTCCGGCGTGCGCAGGCAGGTGCAGACCGCGATGTAGGCCTCGATGAAGTGGGGGAAGTCGCGAAAGCGGAAGAAATCGCGCAGCCCCGCCTCGTCCGGCGCGGGCGGCGCAATGCCGTTGCGCTCCGCGAGTTTCAACAATGTCTCCGGGCGGACCGAGCCTTCGAGGTGGACGTGGATCTCCACCTTCGGCATGCGGCGGATGAAGGCATCGAGCCGGGGATCGAGCACGGTGGAATCGAGCGACATGCGTCTGCTCCGGAATGAAGGGGCCGGTAATCAGATCGACCATGCTAGCATCTGAGGAAGGGACGAACTCGCCGGGGCTCCCGCTGACCGGCGGCTGGAAAGGCATCTCCGTTGAGCCGGAACCGAAGAAGCTTGCGTCGGGCGCAGGAGTGGCGCTGGGAGCCGCCGCGCTCCGCCGAGCCCGCGGCCGACGACGAGGGGCAGCGCCGCTGGGCCGAGGCCCGAGCCAAGGCGATCACCTGGGCGGTCGAGGTCGTCGCCGACCCGCGCACGGTCTACCTCGACACCGAGACCACCGGCTTCGGCCCGCGCGCCGAGATCGTCGACATCGCCGTTGTCGACGGCGCGGGCGAGGTCCTGCTCGATTCGCTCGTGCAGCCGGAGCGGCGCATCCCGCGCGAGGTCACCGCCATCCACGGCATCAGCGATGCCGACGTCCGCTCGGCCCCACGGTGGAGCGATCTCTACACCGAGGTCCTGCACGTGCTGCAGGGCCGGCGCATCGTCGTCTACAACGTCGTCTTCGATCGCCAGATGGTGCGCCAGGCGTGCG
>JADYYB010000080.1 GCA_020853895.1 Bauldia sp. | reverse complement strand
TCGTCGACCGCCTCGCTCAAGGTCACGCCGGCCGCGAAATCGCGGATCGTCCAGGCGTGGAACTCCTCGGCCCCGCAGGCCTTGCCGGTCAGCGCCGCGGCGAGGTCGAGGCTGGCGGCCTTGAAGCCCCCGGGGTCGCTGCCCCAGTCGCGCGGCTGGGTGGGGAAGACGAGGCCGGCGAGGTCGGAGTCGGGCGCGCGCGTCTGGGCGAGGGCGGACGAGCCGAACGCCGAGGCGGCAAGTGCAACGACTAGAAACCGCAGGCCCTCACGCCCGACCATTCCGCAAAACCCGAGAAACGCACCGCCGGGCGGCAGAGACCGCTCAACACCAACCCATATCGTGGCGCCGATATGGCAAATAAAGGGTTACCGGCGCGGGATCGCCCGCGGCGTGCTATGGCTCGGCCGTGCCGACGATCGCGTACTTTCTTGGGATCGCCGTCGCTATCGCGACCACAATCCGCCGCATGTTCACGTGATCTACCAAGGCTACGAGGCGATTGTGGCAATTGAAGACGCGCGCATCCTGGAGGGACGTCTGCCGCCAACGGTCGCGCTGGTAGTCAGACGGTGGATGACAGTGCGACGGGCGGAGTTGATGGCCAATTGGCAGCGCGCGAGGGCACATCAGCCGCTCGAGCGCATACCAGGACCGGACGATGATCAAGCTTCGTAGCCTCAAGCACCTCGGCGCTCACCGTCTTCACCTGGAATTCTCCGACGACACGGCCGGGGACAGGGATTTTTCGTTCCTGAAAGGCGAGGCGGGGCCGATGGTCGAGCCGCTGAAAGACCCGAAATATTTCGCTCGCGCTTTCGTGGGGTCCGGCGTGCTGACTTGGCCCAATGGCTACGACTGGGATCCGATCGCGCTCCATGCCGAGATGCGCGCCGAGGGGCTCCTCCAGCCGGCGGATGCGGCCGAGTAGCGTACGCTTGGCCGCCGCGTCTAGCGAGTGGTCAGATATCCCTAGTTCGACGAGCGCGCCGCTCGAGCCGGTCATTCAATAGGGCGGCCGGCGAGCAGCGAACCCAATCTCTCCCTGACGTCGTCCACGGGCTCTTGTTCAATGGCGATCCGGAGCCGGGCCTCGGTTCCCGCGGGCCAGCTTTCGCGGCCCCAGTCACTCAGCGCCTTGATCGTCAAATTCCTCAGCCGGACGGACCTGCCTCGCAGGCCGACCGCGATGAAGTCCGCTCCGTGACCCGGGAACCGGCGCAAGTCCTGGACGATGAAGTCGACGGCCGAATCGTCCTCGTAGTCCTGCCCGAGCCCCAGGGAGCGCGTCGGCCCCGATCCGACGCGGCCGAGATCGAGCTGCTCGCGGGCGAGCGCGAGAACCTCGTCGACACGGGCCGCGTCCGTGGTCTGCATCAGGTGCCACCAGTTCCTTCCGATCCTTCGGCGCTGGCGGTCGAGATGCCTCGGCCAGGGATCGATCCCGAATTCGGGCGCCAGCTGCGCGGCCACGAAATGGTCGCCCCAGGGCTCGTCGCTTGCGAGGCCGGCTTCGACCGCGCTGCGGGCGCCGGGCTTCTGCAGCACGCTGCCGGTCGCGGTGCGGATGTCGAGGAAGGCCTGCGAAGACCAGCCCGGAAGCGTCCGGAGGCGCTCGGCGCGAGATCCGTCGATGAGTTCCCGGAGCGCCGAGACCGCGGAAACGACGTTCAACGCAGGGGCATCCCTCTCCAAGGCGTGCCTCAGGAAGGCGACACAGGCGGGGGCCGCGTCACGGTAGTCCTCGATGGACTCAGCCGGCCCTCCGGCAACGAGGGCCAAGAGGATGTCCGCCGCGGCCAGGAGAAGTTCCTCGTCGATCCGAGGCGCTGACAACGCGTCGAGCATCTCGCCACGCGTTGCGGCGAGATAGGCGAGGTATTCGTTCATGATGTCGTTGCGGAACCCGTCCCGGAGCAGCCACGCCCTGATCCGAGGGTCCTCCGTCCCGGCGAGGCGTTCGACCGTCGCGATGCGCCCCCAGCCATGGACGCTCTTGGCGAGCCGCCAGAGGGCATCCTCCGGCTCGGCCAGGAGGTTCCTGAGCGCGACCGCGGCGTAGAGCGTGAATTCCTCCGACTGGCCGATTTCCAGGACCACGGCCTCGTCGCCGGCGGCGCCCGAGACGCCGAGAAGAGCAACGCCCATTTTCACCGGCTCGACATCGGGAGACTCGCAGACCAGCCGGCGCGCCAGTGCCGCAAGCGCCTCGCGCCGATCGCCCAGGTCCGCCGAGACACGATCGAGCGTCTCGTCGACGATGGAGCTCGTCTGGATGCGGCGGAGCTGAGAATACAGGGCATCGAAGGCGCCGGCCGAAGGATGGCGCAGCAGCCTGCCGATCGCCGCCACGATGGACCGGGCGGTGGTCTGCTTCGGCGACCGATCGGGACTTGCGAACAGAGCGTCCAGACCGCCCGCGACGAACCGGAGGCGCGGTTGCCCATCCTCTTCATCCCCGGCTTCCGGAAGCTGAACCTCGAGGCGGTCCGACGTGGCGATACGTTTGCCCGCTGCTTCGCGAATGAGGCCAAGAACGCTCGGTCTGTCGTCCGCGAACGGCAGACGCATGTCCTCGATGAGCCTCGCTTCCTCGCCCAAGCGGGCTAGTCCTCCATCTTCAGGGCTTCGATGAAGGCTTCCTGGGGGATCTCGACCTTGCCGAACTGGCGCATGCGCTTCTTGCCCTCTTTCTGCTTCTCGAGGAGCTTGCGCTTGCGGGTGACGTCGCCGCCGTAGCATTTGGCGAGAACGTCCTTGCGGAGGGCCTTGACCGTTTCGCGGGCGATGACCTTGCCGCCGATCGCCGCCTGGATCGGGATCTGGAACATGTGCTGCGGGATGAGGTCCTTGAGCTTCTCGACCATCGCCCGGCCGCGCTTCTCGGCCTGGGTGCGGTGGACCAGCATCGAGAGGGCGTCGACCGGCTCGCCGTTGACGAGGATCGAAAGCTTCACGAGGTCGCCCTCGCGGTAGTCGGTGAGGGTGTAGTCGAAGGAGGCGTAGCCCTTCGAGATCGACTTCAGCCGGTCGTAGAAGTCGAACACCACCTCGTTCAGCGGCAGCTCGTAGACCAGCATCGCGCGCGCGCCGACATAGGTGAGGTCGACCTGCGTGCCGCGGCGGTCCTGGCAGAGCTTCAGGATCGAGCCGAGATACTCGTCCGGCGTCAGGATCGTCGCCTTCAGCCACGGCTCGGCGATCTCCGCGATGCGCACCGGGTCGGGCATGTCGGCCGGGTTGTGCATCTCCATGGTCTGCCCGCTGGTCAGCGTCAGGCGATAGACGACCGACGGCGCGGTGGCGATGAGATCGAGGTCGAACTCGCGGCTGAGGCGCTCCTGCACGATCTCCAGATGCAGAAGGCCGAGGAAGCCGCAGCGGAAGCCGAAGCCGAGCGCGGCCGAGCTTTCCATTTCATACGAGAAGGCCGCGTCGTTGAGACGGAGCTTGCCGATCGCGGTTCTAAGGTCGTCGAAATCGGCGGCGTCGACCGGGAAGAGGCCGCAGAAGACGACCGGCACCGCCGGGCGGAAGCCGGGCAGCGGGGTCGACGTCGGGCGGCGGTCGTCGGTGATGGTGTCACCGACGGCGGTGTCGGCTACTTCCTTGATCGAGGCGGTGAACATGCCGAGCTCGCCCGGGCCGAGCTGCGGCCAGTCGAGCAGTTTTGGCGTGAAGATGCCGACCTTCTCCACGTCGTAGGTCGCGCCGGTGCGCATCATGCGGATGCGGATGCCCTTCCTGAGCACGCCGTCGATGATGCGCACGAGCACGACCACGCCGAGATACTGGTCGTACCAGGAGTCGACGAGGAGCGCCTTCAGCGGCGCGGCGGGGTCCCCTTTGGGCGGCGGCAGGCGGGTGACGATCGCCTCGAGCACGTCGGGGATGCCGAGGCCGGTCTTGGCGGAGATCTCGAGGGCGTCGGTGGCGTCGATGCCGATGACCTCCTCGATCTGCTCCTTGACGCGGTCGGGCTCGGCGGCCGGCAGGTCGACCTTGTTGAGCACCGGCACGATCTCATGATCGTTGGCGATCGCCTGGTAGACGTTGGCGAGGGTCTGCGCCTCCACGCCCTGGCTGGCGTCGACCACGAGGAGCGAGCCCTCGCAGGCGGCGAGCGAGCGGTTGACCTCGTAGGCGAAGTCGACATGGCCGGGGGTGTCGATGAGGTTGAGGGTGTAGGTCTCTCCGTCCTTGGCCTTGTAGGTCAGGCGGACGGTCTGCGCCTTGATGGTGATGCCGCGCTCGCGCTCGATGTCCATCGAGTCGAGCACCTGGTCCTTCATCTCGCGCTCGGAGAGCCCGCCGGTCATCTGGATGAGGCGGTCGGCCAGGGTCGATTTCCCGTGGTCGATATGGGCGATGATCGCGAAGTTGCGGATGAGGCTCTGCGGGCCGGTCGTCATGGCGCGCGCTCCTTAGCACCCGGGGTGCCGAGCGCCTAGCGCCGCGGCTGAGGCTTTTCGCGCTTCCCCCTCTCCCCGGTGGGGAGAGGGTCGGGGTGAGGGGATTCTGCGCTCTCCGGATGGGGCGGCGCCCCCTCACCCGCATCCTCGGCGAGCCGGGATCGCGACCTCTCCCCGCCGGGGAGAGGTGAAGACACGAAAGACGCCCCGGTCGGGACATAATTCGGCTATTGCTTGGATCGGGGGTCCGGTCAGTGGCAGGTGGCAAAATGGGTCAGCGCAGTCTTCTCGCTTCGACGATTCTCGCCGTTTCCCTGGGCTTCGGCCTCGGCTCGCCGGCCAAGGCGCAGCTTTCGCCGCAGGTGCCGATCCCGCTGCCGCGCGCGCAGGAGGAGCCGGTCGCTCCGCTCGGCGGGCAGCTCAACGAGAGCGTCGCGGCCACGCAGGCCGATCCGGCGATCCCCGAGATTCTGGAGGCGCTCGACCTCAACATCTCGGCGATCGGGCAGATCCGCCAGATGGTCGAGGCGCTGTCGGCCGAGGGGCCGATCGGCGTCCCGCAGGTGCAGGAGATCCGCGAGCGCTTCGCCACGATCGCGCAGTCCTTCCGCACCATCGCCGACCTCGCGCCGGAGGTCTTCACGCGCCGGCAGGACGAGCTCCGCGACATCAAGACGATCGGCGACCGGATCGGCTTCAACATCGCGCGGGTGCTAGCCGAGATCGAGAGCCTGACGCGGGCGAACGAGGAGATCGCCCGCCAGGTCGCCTCGCCGAACCTGCCGCCGCTCGAGCTCGAGAAGCTCGAATTCACGCGCACGGTGAACGCCTCGATCGTGCAGAATCTCGAGACCTCGGTGCGCTGGTGGAACACCTTCGCCGACGTCCACGGCGACCTGGTCGCATCGCTCGACAGCCAGACCGAGAAGCTCGACGTGTTCTTCCACTTCCTCCGCGAGAACGCGCGGCTCTACGAGTCGGTCTCCGACACGCTCGGCGTCGCCGGCGAGATCACGGTCGCGCTCTCCGACCTCGAGACGATGCGCGACGTGATCGGCCGGCTCGACGAGATCCAGTCCGACCTCATCACCTCCTGGCAGGAGGTCACCACGATCATGGACCAGGTCAACCGCCAGCTCGAGCTGCGGATGAGCCCGGGCATGTAGGGGCGCGCCGTGCTCGACGAAGAAGACGAGCGCTCGCGCACGAGGGGGCTGGTCCGCACCGGCTGGGCGTTCCTGTTCCTCGCCACGGCGGGCGCGATCGGCTGGTTCGCGGTCAACAATATCGACGCGGTGAAGAGCCGCTGGGCCGATCTCCGCGGCGGGCGCGAGCCGACCTGGGCCGATGTCGGCAACAAGATCCAGGAATTCATGGACCAGCAGCCGATCGTCATGCCGCGGAACGAGCCGGAGCCGCCCCCACCGCCGCCGCCGCCGGCGATGACCCCGACGCCTTAAGCGCGAGGGTTTCCCTTGCCCGCTTCCCCGGCGAAGGCCGGGGTCCAACCGACCGCTCGACCTGCCGGCTTTGGCGCGGCCCCGGCCCGTCGCATAGGCCCCGGCCTTCGCCGGGGAATCGGTTGAGGGGGCTGAAGGAGGCGCCACCCCAACCGCTCATCCCCGCGTAGGCGGGGACCCAGGGGCCGCGAAACGGAAACGGTGAGACGGTCCCCGCTCCTCAATTCCCAACGGCCACCGGTGCGTGGGTCCCCGCCTTCGCGGGGATGAGCGGATATGGGTTGAGTCCTACAGCATCCCCGCGTAGGCGCTCGAGTCGATGAACTCCATTAGAAGGTCGGCGAGCAGGCGCGCGGTTGCCGTGTCGCCGTCCTCGACCTCGATGCCGAGATAGGGGCCGATGCCGTCGAGGGTGAGATAGTCGGCGAGCGTGCACTCCACGATCTCGGCGGCGACGCGGTTGTAGAGGACGTTGACGCCGCGGGCGTTGAACCAGCCGATCTCGGCCATGCCGGGCGGGTTGTCCTCGGGCGGGGCCATCGAGGCGATCATCACGAGGGTGTCCTCGTCGCCGAGGCGGCCCGAGCCGTTCGCCGCGAAAGGCTGCGAGCGGGCGTCGGCCCGGCGGATCGAGATCGTGCCGGCGCCGCGACCCTCGCCGAAGCCATCGGCGTTGCTGTGCATGCCGATCACCGGGAAGGATCTGTTCCACGGGGCGAGGACCGCGCGGGCGTAGCGCGGGAAGCCGCCCGGCGCGGACGGGCAGGCGGCGGGCGCGGCGCCGGCGGGGCGGAAGGTGCGGTTGGGGTCGACCGCGCCGACGAAGCGGTCCTCGCCGGCCTCGACAGCGACGATAGCGCCGCCATGGGCGGTGACCGCGTGGAGCGAGGCGGCGAAGGCGGCGTCCTCGTCGTCATGCGGGACGACCCAGAGCGGGCCGCTGCGCGTCGTGTTGCGGATCGTGACGAGATGCCAGTTCACGCCGTTCTCCTCGAAGCGCTGCTCGCTCAGGCAGAGATTGGGGGCGGCGAGGGCCGCGGCGTTGGCGGCGATGTCGGCGTCGGCGATGGAGGCGGGGGCAACGCAGGCCATCGGCTGGGCGGTCACGCAGGACGCGAGCGCGAAGCAGGACGCTATAGACGCGGCGGCGGCAGCGACTAGGCGGGCGAGACGCCTGCCCCCTCTCCCCGGTGGGGAGAGGGTTGGGGTGAGGGGGCTCCGCGCCATCCGGAGAGGAAGCTGGAATGGGATATTTGTCCGGATGGCTGGGAGCCCCCTCACCCCTCCCTTCGGTCGGACCTCTCCCCGCCGGGGAGAGGTGAAGAAGCGGGCGCCATAGACAGCCAGCCCGAGAGGTGGAGCCCCCTCACCCGGATCCCGCCTCGCCTGACGGCGAGCCGGGATGCCGACCTCTCCCCGCCGGGGAGAGGTGAATGGGAGCAAATGAAGCCGCTCGAGGATGTCGTGGAAGCGAGCAGGAGGTGAGGGGAGGCGATGGGTCATTCGGCCTCGTCGGCGTTCGGGGTGCGGTGCCGGGCGCGGTCGGCGGGGCGGGTGAGCGGCTTGATGCGCATGCCGGCGGCCGAGTCCGCGATCAGCGTGCGGAGGCGACGGCGGCGGGTCGCTTCCTGCTGGGCGGACATCACCCAGAAGCCGGCCGTGTGACGGTAGGACGGCGGCTGCTTCTCGAAGAACGCCCAGGCCCTGGCGTGGGCGCGGAGCTCGGCTTCGTATTCCTTCGCAAGTCCCTTGTCGCGGTTCTCGAAGGAGTACTTCTTCTGCCGCTCTGGATCGCGCGCCGCGAATGCCCGGTGGCCCGCCGGGTGCATGCGGCCGGCGGCGTCGAGCTCGGCGAGGCGGCGGATGTTCACCTGGCTCCAGATGGAGGTCTTCTTCCGCGGCGTGTAGCGGATCGTGTAGGCCTCCTCGCCGAGCGAGCGGCGGATGCCGTCGATCCAGCCATGGGCGAGGGCCTCGTCGAGCGCTTCCTGGTAGGTGAGGCTCTCCTTGCCGGTGGCCTTCTTCCAGAAGCCGATCAGGAGCTCGAAACGCTGGTCGTGGTTGGCTTCGTACCAGGCGCGAAGCTCCTGCGGCGTGCGGAAGAAGATCGGATCCATGCGCTCGCTGCCTGCCTGAGAAAACCTGGCCGCAATGCTCGGTGAAAAGAATCGGACGCCAGCGGGCCGTGACTTCTTGAAAGCGGGGCCGGCCTTTCCCACGTCCTCTTCTGTAACGCCATGAGCAGGGGACGGAAATGACTCACACACCAGCGCTGCGTCCGGCATGGACGCCCCTCACCATCTTCCTGATGGTCCTGGGCTTTATCGCATTCTGGCCGCTCGGCCTCGCGATGCTCGCCTACATCCTGTGGGGCGACCGCTGGCCTGAGTTCCGCCGCCAGGCGGGCGAGTTCAAGCGCGGCTTCGCCTGGGACTGCGGTCCGGGCGCGCATCAGTCGCGCTCCCATGGCGGCTACGGCGGGTCGAGCGGGAACGCGGCCTTCGACGAATACCGCACGCGCGAGCTGAAGCGCCTCCAGGAAGAGCGCCGCCGGCTCGAGGAAGAGCGGCAGGAGTTCGAGAGCTTCATGCGCAATCTCCGCATGGCGCGCGACAAGGAAGAGTTCGACCGCTTCATGGCCGAGCGCCGCGCCCGCGGCACGACCGGCCCGGGCAGCGAAGGCCCGATCGACGTCTGAACGAGTTCCCTCCCAGGCGGGTCCCGCAAGGGTCCGCCCTCCAAGGGCAAGGGCGCGGTGCGAACCGCGCCCTTTGTTTTTTGGAGCGCTAGCTAGGTGGCGCTGCGGAAGAGGGTGATGAACAGGAAGACCAGCCAGGCGGCGATCGCGCCGACGGCGAGGCGGGCGAGCCAGGTGGAGAGTGTCACCTTCGGCGCGGCCGCGGCTGACGACCGCGACGCCGGGCGCGGCTGGCCGGCCCTCGCGGCACGGCGACGGCGGCTGTCGCGGTCCCACTGCCAGACGAGGTAGAGAGCCACGCCGACGAGGAGGGCGAGGAAGAGGGCGTTCATGCGCCGATCTCTCGCCGGTCGGCGAGGCGGAGGCAAGACTCGCAGCGCAATGCGCTTACCCACCTTCGCTTGAGGGGGAAGGTCGGAGGACGGCTCTGCCGGCCTCCGGGATGGGGTGAGCGACGGTTGCCGGTGGGCGCTGCGACTTGACGCTACCGCCGTCCACCCCACCCCGTCGCCTTCGGCGCCGACCCTTCCCCTCTCAAGGGGAGGGTGGAAGGTGAAGCCTTCCGCTCCTGTCAGACCGACCACCAAACGCGCGACCGAGAGTAAACTGCGCGCAGCAGCGATTCGCCCGAGATGAGATTCCGCGCCCTCCTCCGCAAGCCCGATCCGAGCGCGATGACCGTCGAGCTCCTGGCGGGGCGCGTCGAGGTCAAGGTCACGCGCAATCCGCGCGCGCGGCGCTACACGTTGCGGCTGCCGCAGAGCGGCGGGCCGGTGCTGACGCTGCCGGCGCGCGGGTCGCTGCGCGAGGCGGAGGCCTTCCTCAACCGGCATCGCGGATGGCTCGAGCGGCGGCTCAAGGCGCGGCCGGCGGTGACCAGCGTCGGGCCGGGCGCGATCGTGCCGATCCGCGGGGTGCCGCATCGCGTGGTGCATCGGCCGGGGCCGCGCGTGGCGACGCGCACCGGGCTCGAAGACGGCGAGGCGGTGCTGGTGGTCGGCGGGGAGGCCGGGCATCTGGCGCGGCGGGTCGGCGATTTACTCCGGCGCGAGGCGCGGCGCGACCTCGAGGCGGCGGTGGCGCTCCACGCCGGCAGGCTCGGCGTGCGGGCGGCGGCGATCACGCTCCGCGACACGCGGAGCCGCTGGGGCTCGTGCTCGAGCCGGCGGTCGCTGTCGTTCTCGTGGCGGCTCATCATGGCGCCACCGGAGATCCTCTCCTCGCTCGCCGCGCACGAGGTCGCCCATATCCGCGAGATGAACCACGGGCCGCGCTTCTGGCGCCTGGTCGAAGAGCTCGACCCGGACTGGGAGCGCTCGGACCAGTGGCTGAAGCGGCACGGCCCCGCGCTCCACGCAGTGCTGGTCGTCTAAGCTTCTAGAGCTCAACGAATTTGAATGCCGTTCAAAAGAATTAACCTCCCCCTTGCGGGGAGGTCGAAGGCGTGAGG
The DNA here is from genome assembly GCA_020853895.1 of Bauldia sp. GTDB lineage: Bacteria > Pseudomonadota > Alphaproteobacteria > Rhizobiales > Kaistiaceae > JADYYB01. The sequence continues at coordinate 10,293 of JADYYB010000080.1, read as the reverse complement.
CCTTCGGCCGAACGGCTTCGGGAGGGGGTAGCGGGCAAAGCCCGCGTCCCTCCTCCGGCAGAGCTTTCTCGGCTCACCCCCTCCCGAAATCGCTGCGCGATTTCGACCTCCCCGCAAGGGGGAGGTTAAGTTGGAGCGAAGGCGTCAATTCATCACGCCTAGAGGCGCTGCCAGTCGGGCGGGCAGAGGTCGGTGGTGTCGGCGTCGTGAGCGGCGAACCAGCGGCGCGGGGCGATCACGCGCTTGCCGGGATGGGCGGCGAGCCAGGCGCCCCACCAGCTCAGCGTGCTGTTGGCGATGACGAAGTGCCGGCAGGCGGCCATCAGCGCGAGGTCGGCCACCGGGGCGTCGGGGCCGTTGCAGTCGACCGGCTCGAACGGCCGGCCGAGGTCGAAATGGGCGCGCACCCAGGCCGGATCGTCCGAGAAGACATAGAAGCGCGCGCCGTCGAGAACGGGCGCGAGGCGGTCGAGCGCGGCGCGGTAATAGTCGAGCGGGAGGACGCCGTGACGGGGCAGCGCGAGATAGTCGCCGCGGCGGATGTGGATGCACACGGCGTTGCCGGCGGCGATGCGGCCGAGCAGCTCGGCATTGCGGGCGTCCGGCTCGGCGAGGATCGCGAACTCGGAGCGGATACGGTCGGCGCAATCGTCGAAATAGCGCCAGGACTGGAAATATCCGTCGAGGAAGAGGCTGCGCGCCGATCCGGCGAGCGGCCGGAAGCCGGTCCGGCTGTCGCGGAGATGCTGATGCCCCGGCCAGAGGCCGCGCCGGATGAGCCGCCTCTGCCAGCGCGGCCGGGCCGCCCAGAGCCGGCGGAGGTCGTCGGCGCCGGCGAGGGAGACTTCCGGCGGGCCGGGCCGCCGGAACTGGTCGAGGAGGTAGCGGCGTGAGCCGTCGGTTGGCCCGAGCCAGGCGAGGAGGAGCCGCCGGCCCTCGCGCAGGCAAAGGGCGCGCGCGGCGGCATATTGAAACAGCTGGTTGCCGAGACCGCCGGTGAGCTTGGCGACCGCGACGCGGTCACGCTGGGGCCAACGCCGCGTCCCGTCCTGAGGCCGAGCCGGTCCGTCGCGCGCCTCGGCCAAGGCTGCTCCCCCGGGCCGGGCGCTAGAGCGCGATGAATCGAGGTAACCTCCCCCTCGAGGGGAGGTCGAAGGTGCGAGGCCCACGGCCGAGCAGCTTCGGGAGGGGGGAGAGACGGTCCCACCCGCTCAGAGCAAGTGCAAAGGTCGATGCCCCCCTCCCGAAACCGCTGCGCGGTTTCGACCTCCCCTCAAGGGGGAGGTTATTCCCGACTCGACCCGTCTTCATCACGGCTAGTCGAGGCCGAAGAGGCGGCGGAAGAAGCCCGGGCGCTGCGGCTGGGGCTGCGGCGGTGGATAGCCGACGGCGCCGGGCGGCAGCGGGCCGCCCGCGCCGACGACCATCGGCGGAACGGGCTGGCCGTTCTCGGCCGGATAGCCTTGCGGGTAACCCTGGGGGTAGCCCTGCGGCGGGTATGCGCCCTGCGGGTAACCTTGGGGGTAGCCGCCCGGCGGATAGCCCTGCTGGCCCTCGTAGCCGGGCGGGTAGCCCTGCACCATCTGCGGCGGCTGGGCGTAGGGCGAGAAGGCGTTGGGGTCCTGGTAGATGTAGTTGCCGGGCAGATCCTCCGGCGTCACGCCCTCGTGCGCCTTGGCCATGAAATCGTGCCAGACCGAGGCCGAGAGGGCGCCGCCGGTGGCGCGCTCGGTCGGGCTGCCGTCGTCGTTGCCGAACCAGATGCCGGCCACGAGGTGCGCCGTGAAGCCGACGAACCAGGCGTCGCGCCAGTTCTGGCTGGTGCCGGTCTTGCCGCCCGCCTGCCAGCCCTCGATCGTCGCGCGCTGCGCGGTGCCGGATTCGAGCGTCTGGCGCAGCATGTAGTTCATCATGCCGAGCTGCTCGGGCCAGATCACCTGCCCCGAGCCGGAGCCGCGGCGCTCGTAGAGGACGTCCCCGTCGACGGTGCGGATGCGCCTTATGACGTGCGGGATGACGCCGTTGCCGCCATTGGCGAAGGGCGCGAAGGCGCCGGTCAGCTCGAGGAGGTTCACTTCCGAGGTGCCGAGCGCGATCGAGGGGTTGGGGGCAAGGTCGGAGGCGATGCCGAGGCGGTGGGCGACCTCCACGACGCGCGCCGGGCCGACCTCGTGGGCGAGCTGCGCGGCGACGGTGTTGAGCGAGTTGGAGAGCGCGGTCATCAGCGTGACCGGCCCGCGATACTGCTCGGTGTAGTTCTCGGGCGACCAGTTGCCGATCGTCACCGGCGCGTCGACGCGCACGGTCTCCGGCGTGAGGCCGGCTTCCAGCGCCGCCAGATAGACGAAGGGCTTGAAGGCGGAGCCGGGCTGGCGCTCCGCGGTGACGGCGCGGTTGAACTGGCTCTCGCTGTAGTCGCGGCCGCCGACCAGCGCCTTGACCGCGCCGTTGGGGTCCATCGCCACGAGCGCGGCCTGGCTGACGTCGTATTCGGCGCCGTGCTGGGCGAGGCCGGCCTCGACCGCTGCCGCCGCTTCGGCCTGGATGCCGAGGTCGATGGTGGTGTCGACGATGATGTCCTCGCCGTAGCGGCCGACGAAGCCGGGGAGGAGGTCCATCACCCAGTCGGCGACGTAGCGGCCGCTGCCGCCGGCCATCTCGCGGCGCGGGGTGACCTCGACCGACATCGCGAGCGAAGCCTCGCGCTCGGTGATGTAGCCGTCGCGCAGCATCAGGGAGACGACGAGCTGGGCGCGCTCCTCGGCGACCTCGCGGTTGACGGTCGGGGCGTAGCGCGAGGGGGCGGGGAGGAGGCCGGCGAGCATCGCCGCCTCGGTCAGGGTCACGCTCGCGGCGGGCTTGCCGAAATAGCGCCGGGCAGCGGCGTCCACGCCATAGGCGCCGGCGCCGAAATAGACCCGGTTGAGATACATCTCCAGGATCTCGTCCTTGGAGTAGCGGGCCTCGAGCCAGACGGCGAGGATCGCCTCCTGGATCTTGCGCTCGACCGTCTTCTCCTGGGTGAGGAAGAGATGGCGGGCGAGCTGCTGGGTGATGGTCGAGGCGCCCTGGACCGCCGCGCCCGCGCGGGCGACGGCGATGAGCGCGCGCGTCATGCCGATCGGGTCGAGGCCGAAATGGGAGTAGAAGCGCCGATCCTCGGCCGCGACGATGGCCTGCGGCAGGTAGTTGGGAAGGTCGGCGAGGCGCACCGCCTCGCCGCCGGTGTCGCCGCGATTGGCGATGAGCTCGCCGTCGGCCGAGACGATGCGCACGTTGGGCGGCCGGTCGGGGACGGTCCAGGAGGTGATGCGCGGCAGCTCGGCGCCGAAATAGGCGACGATGCCGCCGAGGGCGACAAAGCCCCAGATGCAGGCGATGGCGCCCCAATAGGCGATCCTGCGGAGATAGGCGCCGAAGGTGACGGGCTTCCTGGACCGGCCACGGCCGGACTTGCCGCGCGCGGCCTTGCCGCGGCCCTTGGACGAGCCGCGCGAGGAGGCCGCCTTGCGCGACCGCTGGGCGCGCGAGGGCGAGGCCCGGTCTGCGTCGGTCACGCGCAAGCCGAACTCGTCGGTGTCGTCGGGAGTCGGCTCGAGCACCGGCTCGATCCGTTCCTCGGTGTTTCGCTCGCGCCCCATTTCCCCTGAACCAATGGATTACCCTCCTCTTGGCTCGAAGCTAAATGCGGCGATTTAAGGGGTGTTTAAGTTTCCGGGAGCCGGATCACGAAAGCACCGCCACCCCGCCGCAATCCGGCCGCAGGGGGAGGCGGCCACCATTCGCCCGGTCAATGATGGTGGGAATGCTCGATCGACAGCGTCGTGAGCTCCGGGGTCCCGCTCCTGAACTCGCCCCACGACTGGCGGAGGATCTGGAACGCGGAGCTGAGGAAGAGCGTGGCCATGATGGCGGCCACGAGGAGGTCCGGCCACGGCGAGGCGGTCAGCCAGACCGCTCCGGCGGCCGCGATGACGGCCACGTTCCCGACCGCGTCGTTGCGCGAGCAGAGCCACACCGAGCGGACGTTGGCGTCGCCGTCCTTGTAGCGCATCAGCAGGACGACGCTCGCCACGTTCGCCGCGAGAGCGAGAAGGCCGACGACGCCCATCCATTCGGCGGCCGGGACGCCGAGGACCAGCACCTGATAGGCCGTGGAACCGAGGACCCAGCAGCCCATCAGGAAAAGGCTCACGCCCTTCGCCAGCGCGGCGCCGGCGCGGACGCGGAGCGCGGCACCGATCACCGCCAGGCTGAGGCCGTAGGTCAGCGTGTCGCCGAGGAAGTCGAGAGCGTCCGCCTGGAGGGCCTGCGATCCGGCGAGCTTGCCCGCGGTCAGCTCGGTGACGAACATGGCCGCGTTGATGCCGATGACGAGCCAGAGAACGCGCTTGTAGCGCTCGTCCATGCCGTCGAACCTCGGATTGCCGTGGCAGCCGCAAGCTTCGTCGTGGCAGTCGTCGGTCATCGCGGGCAGGCTCCTTCCCGATGGGTCGTAAGCACGCTACATCCTCTAGTCGCTAGAGGAGCAAGCGAAATGACAGGCCGTCCCATCGGCACCGTCGCCAAGGCCACCGGCGTGAAGATCCCGACCATCCGCTTCTACGAGAATATCGGCCTCCTGCCGGCGCCGCCGCGGAGCGAGGGCAACCGCCGGCTCTACGACGAGGCGACCGCCGACCGCCTGCACTTCATCCGCCACGCGCGCGAGCTGGGGTTCGAGATCGAGAGCATCCGCGGCCTGCTGCGCCTCGCGGACAGCCCGGAAGCGCCCTGTCACGACGCCGATGAGATCGCGCGCACCCATCTCGACGCGATCGACCGCAAGATCGCGAGCCTCGTCTCGCTCCGCGCCGAGGTGGCGCGGATGGCCGAATGCGCCTGCACGGGGCCGATCGCCGAGTGCCGCGTGATCGAGGTCCTGGCCGAGCACGGCCACGAACATTGACGTGGCCTAGAGCGGCCGGCCCGGCGGCCCGGGCATGGCCAACGAGGTTTTGTTCGCGGGCGGGCTTGTGCGGCGCGGGCGTGAGCATACGATCCTCCCCGTGGAGGGTGCCATGCGCGCTTCTGCTCTCATTGCTGCGGCTGCGGCGGCTGCCCTCGCCTGGCAGGCGGAAGGCCTCGCCCAGCTCGGGCCGAACGGCATCCAGTCCTTCATCCCCACGCCGCCGCCCGCCGAGATGGAGGTCGACCTCGAGCTGGTGCTGGCGGTCGATATCTCCGGGTCGATGAGCTACCAGGAGCAGGTGCTGCAGCGCATGGGCTATATCGATGCGCTCGAGCATCCCGAGGTGATGGCCGCGATACGAGGCGGGCTGACCGGCAAGATCGCCATCACGGTGGTGCAATGGGCCGGGGTCGGGCTGCACCATATCGTCGTCCCGTGGACGCTGGTCGAGGACGAGGAAGGCGCGCGCTCGATCACCGGCGTGCTGCGCTCCTCCCCGCTCTTCGAGCTGCGCGGGACCTCGATCTCGGACAGCATCCTCTTCGCCTCCTCGCTCTTCCGCGACAACGGCTTCGCGGGCTTCCGCAACGTCATCGACGTGTCGGGCGACGGGGCCAACAACCAGGGCATGCCGATCCAGTACGCGCGCGAGATCGTCCTGGCGCGCGACGTCGTGATCAACGGGCTGCCGATCATGCGCGAGGGCGAGGAGCTCGGCGGCACCGGCTACGGGCTCGACGTCTATTACGAGGACTGCGTGATCGGCGGGCCGGGCGCGTTCATCGTGGCGGTCGACGGGCCGGAGAATTTCGCCGAGGCGATCCGCCGGAAGCTGGTGCTGGAGATCGCCGGGCTCGTGCCGGAGGCGCCGGCGGGCGGCATCGTGCCGGTGCAGGCGGTCGCGCCGCGCATCTCCTGCCTGATCGGCGAGCGGACGCGCGGGTTCATCCCGTAGCGGGCGTCTAGCCTCTCACACCTCGAAGAGCGCGTAGGGCTGGCCGGTCGGTTTCTCCAGGCCCTGGGCGACGTTGAAGACCGGGATGCCGCCGGGCGTGGTGGCCGAGTAGGAGCCGCGATGGGCGTGGCCGTGCACGACGAGATCGACCTTGAAGCGGTCGATGATCTCGGCGAGGCGCGAGGAGCCGAGGAACGGATAGATCTCCTCGGGCTCGCCGAGCACCGTGCCGACGGTCGGCGCGTAATGGAGGACGACGACCGCCCGCCCGGCCTTCACGTTCCGCATGGCGTTCTCGAGGAGAAGCGCCTCGCTCACCGACTCGGCGACGAAGGCCTTCACGGCCGGCTCGCCGAAGGAGCCGAGCATCCGCCGGCCGAAGCCGCCGGTGAAGCCTTTCACGCCGACGAAGCCGACGCCGCCGATCTCGACCGACGTGCCGTTGAGGAGATGCATCCCCGCGCCCTTGAGGATCGCGGACACCGCCTCGACCTCGTCGGACTCGTAGTCGTGGTTGCCGAGCACGCCGACGACCGGGACGGAGGCGGCGCGAAGGTCCTCGGCGAGGAGCTCGGCCTCGCGCGGCTTGCCGAGATTGGTGAGGTCGCCGGTCAGCACCAGGACGTCGGCCTCGCGCGAGATGTCGGTGAAGAGGGCGCGATAGTCGCCGGTGCGGTCGGCGCCGACATGGAGGTCGCCGATGGCGGCCACGCGGAGCTTGCCGTTCGCCAGCGCCGGGGCCGTCTCGGAGGCTGCGGTCGTCTCACTCATTCCGCCATTCGCCCTCGCCGCCGACATCGGCGAAGCCCCATTCGTCGACCGCGATCTGGTAGTCGATGCGCGAGAACATCCGGCCGCGGCAGACCTTCATGTGCGAGGGCGGCAGGTCGAGCTGCCGGTTGAGGCGCGCCATCAGCTCGTCCATCACCCAGCGCGGGACGTGGTCGCGCTCGCTCGGGTAGATCCAGCGGAAATTGAGGAGATGCATCAAGAGCACCTCCCAGTGGACCTCCATGTAGGCCATGAGGCGCGGCCAATCGATCCGCTCGTGCTGCTTGAGGAGGACGTGGACGACATCGGCGCCGTCGTAGCGGTGGCGGAGCTGGATGAAGGCCTTGGACCAGATCAGCTCGGTCGGGCCGACGATCGAGACGGTCGAGCCGAAGACCTCGATCTGGCGGGTGTCGGTGAACCACTGGTCGTTGACCGGCATGGTGCCGTTGGAGGAGGCGAAGATGATGTCGAAGAAGAGGTCGCCCTTGTGGACCTTGCCGAGCCAGCGCTCGTCCTCGACCTCGATCGCGTAGCCGAGGTCCTGGAAGTGACCGAGGATGCGCGGGAAGTCGCCGGCCTTGCAGAAGACGTCGAGGTCCTTGGTCGGGCGGCTGATGCCGGTATAGGCGCTCACCGCATAGGTGCCGGCCAGCAGGAACGGCAGGCCGAGGCGGTTCAGCTCGGCCAGCGCCTCGGCGTAGTAGGCCTCAGCGCTCGGGCTCACGGCGATCGGCGCTGCGGCGGCCTGGATGGTCTCTGACATCGCTGGCTTTTCGGGGGTTACGCGGTCGAGCACAAAAAACGGCCTCGCTGGGACGGTCGAGTTCAACCGCCACGGCGACGCTGATGTTCCCTGGGGGGCTGGAAAGCCAGGGATTCTTTGGGTTTCTGAGGTAGCACGAGGGCGTTGAACCTCCCCCTTGAGGGAGGTCGAAGGCGCGAGGGCTCTGCCCGAGCGGCTTCGGGTGGGGGGTGCTACGGAGGTCCCAGGTTCGCAGACGACATTGGTGAGCGCGTTGGTCGAGGTCGCGTCACCCCCACCCAAACCGCTCTCGCGGTTTGGACCTCCCCTCAAGGGGGAGGTTCAGGGGTAGTGAGCAGGATGCGGATTCCGGCTTTCGCCGGGATGACCCGCTGCGCGGGTCAGTTGAACCAGGCGGCGTAGGCGGCGAGGCCGCCGCGGAGGATGTCGTCGATCCGCGCCCAGTCCTCCCCGCTCGTCTCGACGCCCTCCTCGAGATAGGGGAGCGCGGCCGGGCCGGTGATCCAGAGGACGAGGTCGAAGGTGCCCGGCTCCTCGAAGATGCGGCGGAAGTTGACGCCCTCGCGAAAGCGCCAGTGCGGGATGAGGCGCTCGCCGTCGAGGATGGCGTCGGCCTCGTCGAGGACCTCGTGCCAGGCGGCGAGGCGCTCGGCGTCGACCGGCAGCTCGGCGAAGGGGCTGGTCTGGTGCGGGCCGGGCAGCCATTCGCGGTCGTCGTCGGTCTCGCGGCCGACCGCCTCCCAGGTCTCGCGGCTGAGGGCGATCACCGATTTCAGATGCGCCAGCGCGGCCGACATGCGCTCGGGCTCGGCCGGCTCCCAGCGGATGAGATGGACGAAGGAGACGAAGTCGGCGATCGGGCCGGCGTCGCCGAGGAAGCCGGTCGGGTCGACCCGGCGCCGGTCGAGGGCGTCGGCGAAGGCGAAGGACGAGTCCGGGAAGAAGAGGTGGAAGGTGGTGTCGAAGGTCTCCTGCCAGTCATGGGCGAGCAGGAACTCGCCGAAGGCCATCAGCACATGGGTGTAGCCGCGCAGCCAGAGAGCGTCGGCGCGGTCGAAGCCGAGCGTCGTGGCCGAGGCGTCGGAAGCGGGGGCGGCGACGGGCGGCGCGGGGAGGGTCGGCTTGTCCTTGCCAAGCGGGCCGACCGGCGGGTCGCCCGCGATCTCTCCGGCGGCCTCGGCGAGATCGCCGACGTCGAGGCCGGTGACGACGGCGATGATTTCGGCGAAGCGCTCGTCCTCGCCGACCGTGCCGTCGCCATTCACGTCGTAGCGGATCTCGAGGAGGTCGAGCGGCAGGCGCGCCTCGTCCGAGGCGATGCCGGCCAGGGTCTCCTCGGCGCGGCCGAGATCGGCGACGAAGCCGAGGAGGAGCTCGCGGAAGGCGGCGTAGGTGACCGGCTCGGGGTCGGGATTGGGCGGCACCGGCAGGCGGACGACCGGCAGGACGACGGCGTCCGGGGCCTTGAGGCCGTAACGGTAGAGGCCCTGGGAGAGGTTCTCGATGGCGTCGACGAAGCGGATCACGCCGAGACCGAAGCGGGCGTCGTCGTTAGCCGCGTCGGCGGCGAGGATCGCGCTCAGCGCCGCGTCGCCCTCGGCGAGCGTGCCGGCGGCGAGGTGCTCGGCGGCAAGGGCGCGGGCGGCCTCGTCGGCCGCGGCCGGGAGGGCCGCGAGGGTGGACAGGGCGATGCCGACGAGCGCCCGGCGGACAAGACGAGTGCGAGCCATGGTTTCCCCCGTTTCGCGCGCCCTCCGGGCGGCGGGATCGGTCCTATCCCAGCGCCGGTTCCGCGGCAATCCGATGACGTCCCGCCCCTCCCCTTGCTATTGTCATCCTCCGGCTCGACCGGAGGACCGGGCTCAGCTGGTGCAGCGTGGCGAGGGTTGGGCGCGGTCCTCCGGTCAAGCCGGAGGATGACACGTGTTGGGGGCCAGGGCCTCGGAACGCGTTTGGAGCCCGGGAACGCGAGGCGGGCCCGGCAGGTTATTATACGCAACGAGAATGGAGGACCGAACGATGAGCCCGCTGCCCAAGGTGCCGCCGGCCAGTCGCAGCCCGAAAGGGCCGCAGAACCTCAAGGACAAGCGGGTCCGGGGCAAGGAAGCCCGGCAGCCGGTGCCCGAGAACCTCGAGGAGGAGGGCCAGGCCGGCAACACCTTCCAGAACACCCACCATCAGGGCCATCAGCAGGATCGGTGAGCGAGATGGAGAAGCATCCCAACACGGCGCGGGTGGGCGGTCCGGGCGCCAGCCACGAGAACGCCAAGGAGCCCGAGAAGTCGCGGCCGCGCGGGCCGCATCCGAGCGCGACCAAGCACCCGCATCACAGCGGGGTCTCGGGCGGCGGCGGGGAGCCGGACGTGCACCACACGCGCGACCCGCAGTCGAAAGGCAAGGGGACGTAATGCGGCCGCGCCCGGCACCGATCTGGCTCGGACGCGGGGCGGTCCTCGCCGTGGCGCTGGCGGCGCTCGCCGGCACGGGCTCCGCTCAGCCGACGCCCGCCCTGACGCTCGGCACGCATTCCACCTACGGCGCGTACGTCGCCGATCCGGCGGGGTTCTCGCTCTATCTGCTCCGCGACCGGAGCGGCAGCCGCGACAATCGCGGCGGCCGGGCCGACGACGACCGGCCGGGCGAATGCGAGGGCGGGTGCCTCGCGGTGTGGCCGCCCTATATCGTCGCGCCGGGCTCGCCGGCGGTCGGTCCGGGCCTCGATGCGAGCCTTGTCGGCACGGTGACTCGGGCCGACGGGGCGACCCAGATCACCTATGGCGGCTGGCCGCTCTATTACTATGCAGGCGACGGCGCGGCGGGGGACATTCTCGGCCACGACGTCGACGATGC
>JADYYB010000079.1 GCA_020853895.1 Bauldia sp. | reverse complement strand
TCGGCACGCTGGGGACCTTCGCAGGCCTCATCCTCGGCACGGTGGTCGCGATGAACGTCGAGCCGATCCGCCAGTTCATCTCGTGGATCACGCGGACCGACGTGTTCTCGGCCGAGTTCTATTTCCTCAGCGAGCTGCCGGCCGATATCGACCCGGGCGAGACGCTCTCGGTGGTGATCATGGCGCTGGTGCTCAGCTATCTCGCCACGCTCTACCCGGCCTGGCGGGCGGCGCGCCTCGATCCGGTCGAGGCGCTTCGCTACGAATGAGCGTCGGCCTCTCCCGCTCGGCCGGCGTCGAGCCGATTCTCCGGCTGATCGGCATCGAGCGGCATTTCAAGGAGGGGCAGAACCGGCTCGACGTGCTGACCGGCGCCGACCTCGACCTCTTCCCGGGCGAGCTGGTGGCCCTGGTCGCCCCGTCCGGCACAGGCAAGTCGACGCTCCTCCACATCGCCGGGCTCCTCGAGCGGCCCAATGCCGGCCAGGTTCTGGTGCTCGGCCGCGAGGCGGGCTCGCTCTCGGACGCCGACCGGACGGCCATCCGCCGCAACGAGATCGGCGTCGTCTATCAGTTCCACCACCTCCTGCCGGAGCTGACGGCCCTCGAGAACGTGATGATCCCGCAGCTCATCCGCGGCCTCGCGCACAAGGATGCCGCCTCGCGGGCGATGGAGCTCCTCGGCTATATGCGGGTCGACCAGCGCGCCAGCCACCGGCCCTCGGAGCTGTCGGGCGGCGAGCAGCAGCGCGTGGCGGTGGCGCGCGCGGTCGCCAACGGCCCGCGCATCCTTCTTGCCGACGAGCCGACCGGCAATCTCGACCCGACCACCGCCGGCTACGTGTTCGATGCGCTCACCCGCGTGGTGCGCGCCTCCGGCCTCGCCGCGCTGGTGGTGACCCACAATTACGACCTCGCCAACCTCATGGACCGGCGGATCACGCTCGAAGGGGGCAAGGTCGTCGAGCTCTGAGGGGGCGGGGCAGCGGCCGCCCGGCTGGATGCCGCGGATCGCCGCGCACGGTTCTCCGGGGCTGACAGAGCGGCCGGGGAAGACTATATCGGCATCCCCTCACGCGGGTCCGACGAGGATGAACCTCCTGGCCGAAAACCTCGAAACCCGGCGGAAGCGGCTGCGTTTCCAGGCTTGGCACCGGGGGACGCGCGAGATGGACCTCATCCTGGGCCGTTTCGTCGACAGCTGCATCGCCGGGCTCGACGAGGCCGAGCTCGGCGCGCTGGAAATCCTGTTCGACTGGCCGGACCCCGATCTCTTCGCCTGGATCATGGGTCAGGCCGAAATGCCGCCCGAGGCGGACACGCCGATCCTTCGACGCATCGTCGCCTTCCACCATCCGGTGGGCGAGCAACTCCCGGACTGACCGCATCTTGCTGAACCGCGCCAAGAACGAGCTGAAGTCGATTTTCTCGCGTCCGCTGACGACGCTGTCGGGAGTTCCCACGGGCCTCGACGGCAAGCTCGTGGGCGAGCTGACCGCGCTCTCCGCCCAGGAAGGGCAGGAGCCGCTCCTCTTCGTCGCGCGCGACGGCCAGCGCCTCGCCGAGATCGAGCAGGCGATCCGCTTCTTCGCCCCGGCCGTCGAGATCCTCCTCTACCCGGCCTGGGACAGCCTGCCCTATGACCGCGCCTCGCCGCATCCGGCGGTGGTCTCGCGGCGCATGGCGACGCTGTCGGCGCTGGCGGGCGAGCAGAAGGGCGGGGCGCCCCGCGTGGTGCTGACGACGGCGAACGCGGTGATCCAGCGCGTGCCGCCGCGCGAGCAGCTAAAGCGCCAGGCGCGCTCGATGGCGGCCGGCAACCGCATCCGCATGGAAGAGATCATCCGCTGGCTCGAGGACAACGGTTTCCTCCGCAGCGCGACGGTCCGCGAGGCCGGCGAATACGCGGTGCGCGGCGGCATCATCGACCTCTACGCGGCCGGCGGGGAGCCGGTGCGGCTCGACTTCTTCGGCGACACGCTGGAATCGATCCGCACCTTCGACCTCGAGACGCAGCGCACCGTCGGCCAGCGGTCGCGCATCGATCTCGTGCCGACCAGCGAGGTGACGATCACGCCGGAGACGATCAGCCGGTTCCGCGAGCGCTATGTCGCGATGTTCGGCGCGCCGGGGCGGGACGACCATCTCTACGCGGCGATCAGCGAGGGGCGGCGCCATCCCGGCTACGAGAACTGGATGCCGCTCTTCGCCGAGCGGCTCGACACGATCTTCGACTATCTCGGCAACTCGGCGATCGCGCTCGACCACCTCACCGACGAGGCGATCGCCGAGCGCCATGCCGAGATCGTCGACCACTACGAGGCGCGGCGCGATGCGCTTGCCGCGGGCGAGCCGGGCGCGGCGCAATACAAGCCGGTGCCGCCGGCGTCTCTCTATCTCGAGGTCGAGGAGTGGACGAGCCGGCTGACCGGGCATCCGGTGGTGCGGCTCTCGCCCTTCCAGGTGCCGGACGCGGCCGGCGTGATCCAGATCGAGGGGCGGCAGGGGCGGACCTTCGCCGCCGAGCGGCAGGTCGAGGGGGCCAATCTCTTCGACGCGGTGATCGCGCATATCGACGCGCTCCGGGCCAACGGCAAGCGCGTGGTCGTGGCGTGCTGGAGCGAGGGGACGCGCGACCGCCTCGTCCAGCTCCTCGCCGACCACGATTTGCGGCAGTCGCAGCTGGTGGCGAACTGGCCGGAGGCCGAGGCGCTGCCGGCGGGCGTCGCCGCGGTTGGCGTCCTCGCCATCGAGGCGGGTTTCGAGACCGACGACCTCGCCGTCGTCGGCGAGCAGGACATCCTCGGCGACCGGCTGGTGCGGACCAGGCGGCGCTCGCGCCGGGCGGCCGACTTCCTCTCCGAGGTCACCAGCCTCGCCGCGGGCGATCTCGTCGTCCATGTCGATCACGGCATCGGGCGGTTCGTCGGGCTGACTACGATCACGGCGGCGGGCGCGCCGCATGACTGCCTCGAGCTGACCTATGCGGGCGGCGACCGGCTCTACCTGCCGGTCGAGAACATCGAGCTCCTGTCGCGCTACGGCTCGGACGAGACCGAGGCGGCGCTCGACAAGCTCGGCGGAAGCGGCTGGCAGGCGCGCAAGGCGCGGATGAAGCGGCGCATCCTGGAGATGGCCGAGCAGCTGATCCAGATCGCCGCAGCCCGCGCCCTCCGCGAGGGCGTGGTGCTGACCCCGCCAGAAGGAATGTACGACGAGTTCGCGGCGCGCTTCCCCTACGAGGAAACCGAGGACCAGGACGCCGCGATCGACGCCGTCCTCGACGATCTCGCCTCCGGCAAGCCGATGGACCGGCTGGTGTGCGGCGACGTCGGCTTCGGCAAGACCGAGGTGGCGCTGCGGGCCGCGTTCGTGGCGGCGATGAACGGCAAGCAGGTCGCGGTGGTGGTGCCAACGACGCTGCTGGCCCGCCAGCACAGCCGCACCTTCATCTCGCGCTTCGCCGGCTTCCCGGTGCGCGTCGCGCAGCTGTCGCGCCTCGTCTCGGCGAGGGAGAGCGCGGAGACAAAGAAGGCGCTCGCCGAGGGCAAGGTCGACATCGTGGTCGGCACGCACGCCATCCTCGGCAAGGGCGTCACGTTCAAGGACCTCGGGCTGCTGATCGTCGACGAGGAGCAGCATTTCGGCGTCAAGCACAAGGAGCGCCTGAAGGAGCTCCGCGCCGACGTACACGTGCTGACGATGACCGCCACGCCCATCCCGCGCACGCTGCAGCTGGCGCTGACCGGCGTCCGCGAGATGTCTCTGATCACCACCCCGCCGGTGGACCGGCTTGCCGTGCGCACCTTCGTCTCGCCGTTCGATTCCCTCGTCGTGCGCGAGGCGCTGCTCCGCGAGCGCTATCGTGGCGGCCAGGCGTTCTTCGTCTGCCCCCGCATCGGCGACCTGCCGGAGGCGCGCGAGTTCCTCGAGCGCGAGGTGCCGGAGGTCAAGGTCGCGGTGGCGCACGGCCAGCTGCCGCCGGGCGAGCTCGACGACATCATGAACGCCTTCTACGAGGGCGCCTACGACGTGCTGCTCTCGACCACGATCGTGGAGTCCGGCCTCGACGTGCCGAGCGCCAATACGCTGATCGTGCAGCGCTCCGACATGTTCGGCCTCGCCCAGCTCTACCAGCTGCGCGGCCGCGTCGGCCGGTCGAAGACGCGCGCCTACGCGCTCCTCACCACGCCCCCCGACCGGATGCTGACGCCGAACGCCGAGCGGCGGCTGAAGGTGCTGCAATCATTGGATTCTCTCGGCGCCGGGTTCCAGCTGGCGAGCCACGATCTCGACATCCGCGGGGCCGGCAATCTCCTCGGCGAGGAGCAGTCGGGGCACATCAAGGAGGTCGGCTACGAGCTCTACCAGCAGATGCTTGAGGAGGCGGTCGCCGCGCTCAAGGACGGCAGCCAGCCGGTGGCGGGCGACCAGTGGTCGCCGCAGATCACGATCGGCATGCCGGTGATGATCCCCGAATCCTACGTGCCCGACCTGCAGCTCCGCATGAGCCTCTACCGGCGCCTTGCCGAGCTGACCAGCGTCGAGGACATCGACGGGTTCGGCGCCGAGATGATCGACCGTTTCGGGAAGCTGCCCGAGGAGGTCGAGTCGCTGCTCAAGATCGTGCTGGTGAAGGCGCTGTGCCGGCGCGCCAATGTCGAGAAGCTCGACGCCGGGCCGAAGGGCGTGGTGGTCTCGTTCCGCGAGAACAGATTCGCCAATCCGGGCGGGCTGGTGCGCTGGATCGCCGAGCAGGGCTCGCTCGCCAAGATCCGGCCCGACCAGAAGGTCGTGGTCATCCGCGACTGGGAGAAGGCCGAGCAGCGCCTCAAGGGCGTGGCCGTGATCATGACCCAGTTCGCCCGCCTCGCCGAAGCCGGCGAGAAGGAAGCCGCCTAAGGATGGAAACGGATTCTAACCTCCCCATCGAGGGGAGGTCGAAACCGCGCAGCGGTCTCGGGAGAGGGCATCGACCCCTCAAGTTTGTCTGGGGCAGGCGGGACCGTCGTTCCCCCTCCCGAAGCTGCTCCCCCCGGTTGAACCGGAGGGTCGCACCCTTTGACCTCCCCTCGAGGACAGGGCTATCGCATATGGCCGGGAGCGCTTTCCCCTCCCCCCTTGTGGGGGAGGCCGGGAGGGGGCCGAGCGGCCAGCGAGGCACAAAAATCCCACGGTAGCGATGACCGACAGCGTGGATTTCTTGACCATGCCTCGCTTGCCGCTCGGCCCCCACCCCGACCCTCCCCACAAGGGGGAGGGGGAAAATACAGCAGCCGGCTCGCACTTCGGCCATATGCGATAGCCCTGCCCTCGAGGGGGAGGTTACCTCAGTTCATCACGCTTCATCCGTCAGGAGGCGCGGGCGACGCGGGCTTCGGCTTCCGGCTGCGCGGCCTTGATCTCAGCCGCGAGGCGATCGCGGAGGATGCCGCCGTGATTGCCGCGCGGGATCGACGTGACGGTGACCGCGCGGCGCGGGCGGAAATGGGCGGCGATTCCTGACTCGCCGACGGCGGCCAAGTATTCGTTCGGCACGAAGGACGAGGGCGCGCGCGGAACCACGGCGGCGACCAGCTCCGGTCCCGAGCCGAAGTCGACAAGGAGCGCCGCGGCCGCCTCGATGCCGGGCACGGCGCCGTAGACCTCGTCGAGCGCGGTCGCCTCGCAGGAGAGGCCGGCGACCGTGATCGTGTCGCCGGAGCGGCCGAGGGGCGTGGCGCGGGCGGGCGTCTCGCCGGTGAGGCGGCAGGCGATGTCGGTGCGGAGATAGTGGTCGGCGGAGACGATGAGGCCGGTGGTGAGGCTGGCCCCATTGCCGGGGAGGCGCACCGCGTCGGGCACCATAGGGCCGCTCACCGACAGGAGCACCGAGGCCGGCGCGCCGGGCCGCACGGGCGGCGAGGCATCGACGCGGGTCTCGAGGAGGACAGCGCCCTCCCGGTCGTCGGACGGTGCGCTGATATTGCCGAGCGGGATCGAGGCCGGGTGCGCGCCGGTCCGCGTGATGGCGACGAAGCCGAGCTCGGCAATCGAGGTGAGGTCGATGCCCAGCGCCGGCAGGGGCGCGGCGGCGAAGGGGAGGTCGTGGCTGTCCTTCCAGACGGCGACCACCGCCGGGCCGTCGGTGCTCTCGGCGAGCCGCAGGGACGTTGCGACCTCGGCCGGCACGACGATGCAGTGGGGGCGTACCGACGCCGCGACGGCGGCCAGCCTGTCGACCGACGCGAACTCGTGGAGATGGAGCGTGCCGCTGGTGAGGAGCCAGGGGATCACGCCGGCGCCGATGCCGACGAGGCCGCTCGGGTAGTAGGTCGAGAGGATCGCCGCGCCGTCCTCGAGGTCGGCCTCGAGGAAGAGCGATAGGCCGGCGGCGATCCAGTGCGATTGCTTGCGGACGTGATAGACCGGGGCGCCTCTGCGGCCGGTCGAGGTCATGGTGATGGTCAGCGGGCCGTCGGCGGCGACCGGCCGTGAGACCGGCGGCACGTCCTCGCCGGGAGCCGGCAGGCCGGGAAGGGCGCCCACGCGGGCCGGCAGCCCGGCGCCGAAGGAAAGGACGTGGCGCACCGAGCCGAGCCGGTCGGCATATGTACGCAGCGTCGCCGCGGCGCCCTGGTCAGTCGCCAGCAGCGCGACCGGCGAGAGGCGCGGCAGGCTGGTGACGCAGTCGCGGCTTTGCCAGACGGCCGGGATCGGCGCGACGACGAGCCCGACGCGCCAGGCCGCGAGGAGGGCGACCACGCTCTCGACGCAATTGGGCAATGAGGCTGCCACCACGTTCCCGGGACTCAGCCCATTCGCGACGAGGGAGGCGGCAACGGCATCGATCCAGCGGTCGGCGTCGGCATACGAAATCGCGCCGCCGGCGGCGCGCAGGCGATCGTCGGCCAGCGCCGGACGGTCGGGGTGGCGCTCGGCGTCTCTGCGGACAAGCCCGTCCAGGGTCATCTGGCCGCCGAGAGCGGCATTGAGTCCCGGGACGGCGGGTCCCTGCATTTAACCCCCGGCGCTTATGGCGATTCGACGAGTTTCAGGGTAACGCAGTCGCCGGACGAGAACGACCGAGATCGTTGAACGACACGAAGAGTATGACGGGAGCTCGAATGACCAGGTTTATTGGCCTCGTGAGACGCATGCGGCGGATTTCCGCCGCCGGCTTCGCGGTTTTCGCGTTCTCGACCGGTGCGGCCCTCGCCCAGAACCCGTTCCCGGGCCTGACGACTCCGGCGCCTGCGGCCCCCCCGGCGGCGGCGCCGCAGGCCGGCGCGGCGCCCACCGCCGACATGCCGTGGCAGAAGATCTGCGAGGACAATCCGCAGACCAACCAGCAGATCTGCTCGCTGCGCGCCGACATCCGCGACGACAACGGGACGGTCATCGTCCGGGTCGCCCTGCAGCGCGCGCCGGACGCCGACCGCTACGGGCTGCTCGTGTTTGCCCCGCTCGGGGTGCTCATTCAACCGGGCGTGGTCGTAGCCATCGACGGCTCGCGGACGTTGTCGCTGGCCTTCGAGGTCTGCGTGCCCAATCCGACGATCTGCATCGCCCAGGCCGATGCGCCGACGACGCTGATCGACCAGATGAAGCGTGGCGGGCAGATGACCTTCACGGTCGCCTCGCCGCAGCGTCCCATCCCGCTGCCGCTGTCGCTGCGCGGCTTCACGCGCACCTTCGACGGGCCGGGCACGGTGGTGCCGCAAGGGCAGCCGCCGGCGACGCCCGTGCCCGCACCTTAGGCGTAGGCTTTCCAGGCAAAAGACCAATGAGTTTGGGCACATGCGGCTGGAATTCACGCGCCGCAAAAGTTAGGAGTACACCGGCATGGCAGGGTCAGGGCTTCGCGGAAACCGTGGAGCTGATGCTCAGACGGGGGCGCATACTCGCGACGGAGGCAGTGAGCCAATGAGTTTGAGGAAATTCGCGCGCAGCTTTGCGGGGAGTTCGGCTGCCAAGCGCAAGGTGGCGTTCGGCGTGGTGGCGGCCTCGCTGTTCGCCATCGCCGCGGTCCAGGCGCAGACGCCGGCCCCTCCGGCGGCGGCGCCGTCCGATTCTCCCTGGACCAAGGTCTGCGACGTCAACCCGCAGACCAATCAGCCGCTCTGCATGGTGCGGTCCGAGGTGCGCAACGACACCGGCATGCTGATCGTCCAGGTGACGCTGACCAAGGTCGACAACGCCGACCGCTACCGCCTCGTGGCCTTCCTGCCGCTCGGCGTGCGGCTGCCGCCCGGCATGGGCATCCGCATCGACAACGTGAACGCGACGACCGCGCCGTTCTCGATCTGCATCCCGAACCCGGCGGTGTGCGTGGCCGAGATCGAGGTCCCGACCACCTTCATCGACCAGTTGAAGCGCGGCGGAGAGGTCGCGTTCGTGGCGACCAATCCGCAGGGCACCGAGATGCCCATCCGCGTCAGCCTGGCCGGCTTCACGCGGGTGTTCGACGGGCAGGGGATCAACGCCGCGCAGGCGCAGACGCAGATGGAAGAGCTGAACGCTGCCCTGCAGCGGAGCGCCGAGGCGGCCCGCCAGCGCCTCATCGATCAGCAGAACACGGTCGCCCCGGCCCCCGCGCCGGCCGCGCCGTAACGAAAATGGCCGGCGTCGCGCCGGCCATTTCCTTCACGAATTCGTTTCCGGCTAGTGGAGACCGCGGTCGCGCGGGCGGAACACGCCGCCGCGCTGCTCGGTGAAGATCTCCTTGATGCGCGGGTGGCGGAGCGGCTCGCCGGACGCATCGGGCACGAGGTTCTGCTCCGAGACATAGGCGATGTACTCGTTGTCGTCGTTCTCGGCGAACAGATGATAGTAGGGCTGGTCTTTCGCAGGGCGGATTTCCTCGGGGATGGCTTGCCACCACTCCTCGGTGTTGCTGAACACTGCGTCGACGTCGAAGACCACTCCGCGGAAGGAAAAGTAGCGATGCCTCACCACTTGACCGATCTGGAACTTGGCGTCGCGGCTCCTTTTCATTGTTGTTGACCCTCCGACTGCCCACCTCGGCCACGAAACTCGGACTGCCGCATCGCCAAGTCAATGAATCTATTCATGGCCTTAGGGCGACAAGGTGCTGCAGACCCGACGACCAGTCTCGCTCCATTTCCGTTAAGGACTGTTGAGCGCAACCTCCAGATGATGCGGCCGCCCTTCGCATGAGTGACGTCGTTCTCCTCGCCATGCCCTTCTTCGGGCTGATTTTTCTTGGATTTGCGATCGGCAAGCTGGTCGCCATCCCGGAAGACGGCATGGCGGGGCTCAATTTCTTCGTCCTCTACCTGGCGTTGCCGGCGCTCTTCTTTCAGCTCATCTCGCAGACCCCGATCGAGGAGCTCGCCAACTGGCGCTTCGTGCTCGCGACCACGCTCGGAAGCCTCGCAGCCTTCAGCTTGGCTTTCGGCGTCGGGATGCTCCTCAACCGGGGCAATATCGCCGAGGCGACGATCCAGGGGCTGGCCGGCGCCTACGGCAATATCGGCTACATGGCGCCGGGCCTGACGATGGCCGTGTTCGGCGCGGCCGCGACGGTGCCGACGGCGCTGGTGTTCTGCTTCGACAACACGCTCTTCTTCACCCTCGCGCCGCTGATGATGGCGATCGCCGGCGGGCAGCCGGGAAGCCCGGCCCAGCTCGCACTCGGCATCGCGCGGCGAGTGTTCCTGCATCCCTTCATCATCGCCACGATCGCCGGCGTCGTCGCGGCCGCGGTCCACTTCGTGCCGCCGGGGCCGATCGACCAGATGCTGACGCTGCTCCGCGGCGCGGCCGCGCCCTGCGCGCTCTTCGCCATGGGCGTGACCATCGCCACGCGGCCGGTCAGGCGGTTCACGGCGGAGCTGCCGATCATCGCCGCGATCAAGCTGATCGCCCACCCGGTCATCGCCTATGTGCTGCTCAGCTGGTTCGGCGATTTCGACCCGGTGTGGATGTACTCGGCGGTGCTGATGGCCTCGCTGCCGACGGCGACCAACGTCTTCGTGCTGGCGCAGCAGTACCAGACCTGGGTGCAGCGGGCCTCGGCGATCGTGCTCATCACGACGGTGGTCTCGGTCGCGACCGTCACCGGGCTCCTCTACCTCATCGCCGCCGGCATCCTGCCGGTCGATCTCTTCCCCTAGGTCAGACGGCGGCGAGGCCCTCGCGCATCAGCGCGCGGCGAAGGAAGCCGACCCGCTCGACGAGGGCGAGCCCGCCCGCGCGCGCGATCTGCCCGACGAGGGAGCCGCCGAGCAGCGAGCCGTTGAGGGCGTCGACGAAGGTCGTGCGGTTCTGGACGTCGGCGCGGCGGAGCCGGTCGTAGCGTTCCATCATCGCCGGCGCGCCGGGATCGTCCCCGTCGAAGATCTCGGGGAGGGCGGCGACGTCGCGGAGGCCGAGATTGAGGCCCTGCGCGCCGATCGGCGGCAGGACGTGCCCGGACTCGCCGACCAGCACGGTTCGGCGCGCGGCCAGCGGCGTGGCGGTCATGCCGCTCAGCGGGAAGACCTGGCGCGCGCCGGCGAGCTCGATGGCGCCGAGGATGCCGTCGGACATGCGTTCCATCTCGTCCGCGAGGACGGCGTCGGGGAGCTTCCTGAGGCGGTCGGCCTCGCGCGGGCGCGTCACCCAGACGAGGCTCGACCGACGCTCGCCGAGCGGGACCGTGGTGAACGGGCCGTGCCGGGTGTGGAACTCGTTCGACGTATCCTCGTGGTCGCGGGTGTGGCGGAAGTTCACCACCAGCGCCGACTGGTCGTAGCGCCACTCGCGGGTCTCGATCCCGGCGGCGGCGCGGGCCGGCGAGAAGCGCCCGTCGGCGGCGACGATGAGGGGCGCGACGAGGGCGCCGCTCGCGGCGGTCTCGACCTTGGCCCCGGTCTCGCCGGCGGTGAAGCCGGTGGCCTTGTCGTCGAGGCGGCGGATGGCGGTGGCGGCGACGGCGCGGTCGAGGATCGCGCCAAGCTGCCGGTTGGGGAGGTTGTAGCCGAAGGCGTCGAGGCCGATCTCCTCGGCGCGGAAGAGCGCCTCGGGCGCGCGGATGAGACCGGTCGAGGCGTCGACGATGCGGATCTGCCTGAGCGGCGCCGAGGCCGCCAGGATGTCCTGCCAGACGCCGAGGCGCCGGAAGAGCGCCTCCGAGCCCGCGAGGAGCGCGGTGGTGCGCTCGTCGGCCGGGCGGTCGGGGGCGAGGAGCGCGATGCTCCGGCCGAGGCCGGCGACGGTCAGCGCGGCGCTCAGGCCGGCCGGGCCAGCGCCGACGACGATGGCATCGAGCGGGGCGGGCAAGGCGCGCTACTCGGCGGGGACGGCGCTGACGCGCGCATTGGCCCGCGCGGCGCGGACAAGGCCGACGGCCCACGAGCCCGCCGCCATCGCCGCCACGAAGACGATGACCTCGGCCGGGATGAGCGAGAGGTCGGCGATCGCGGGGCCCGGGCAGAGGCCGACGAGGCCCCAGCCGAGGCCGAAGAGGACCGAGCCGCCGACGAGCCGGCCATCGATCTCGCGGCGCCAGTCGTGCGCGAAGGTGCCGGACAGCCAGGGCCGGCGCGGCGGGCGGCCGATCCGGTAAAAGACCATCGCCACCAGCAGCGCGCCGCCCATGACGAAGAGGAGGCTCGGGTCCCAGCCGCCGCTCGGGATCGAGGCGAGGTCGAGGAAGTCCTTGATCTTCTCGGGATGGGTCATCTGCGAGATGCCGAGGCCGAGGCCGAAGACGATGCCGGCGCCGAGCGCGGCGAGGATCGGGAGCACAAGGCTGCGGCGAGCGTTCACAGCACGTGCCTCGTGAGGAAGACGACGGAAGCGGCGGTGGCCATGAAGGTTCCCACCGCCACGGCGGAACGCGGCGATAGGCGCGCGAGGCCGCAGATGCCGTGACCGGAGGTGCAGCCGCCGGCGAGCCGGGTGCCGACCCCGACCAGGAGGCCGCCGGCCAGCGCGACGCCGAGTCCGCCCTCGATCGAGGGGAGGCCGAGCGAGGGCGCGCCGAAGAGGCTCGTCGCCAGCCAGTAACCGGTGAGGCCGCCCACCGGCAGGCCGACGAGGAAGGCGAGACGCCAGCCGGCATCCTTGAGCGGAGCGGGAACGAGGCCGCCGAGAATGCCCGAAATGCCCGCGATCCGGCCGCTGGCGAGCCACAGGAGACCGACCGAGAGGCCGATCAGCACGCCGCCGGCCGCCGCGGAGAGGGGAGCGAAATGTTCCATGCGAAATCCCTTGAGGGTCAAGAACTTGGTGCAAAGCTTGCACGCCTTCAACCCTCCGGACGAGGCACGTCTTTGCCTTGTCGGTCCGGTTTCTGTTCGTCCAAGTCCGATTTCGCTTGCGGATCGGCGAGCGCTTGCCCAATTCGTCACTCGGTCAAAAAAAGGAGCTCAGAGCGTCGACGATGAATTTCGCCTGGATTTCCGATCCCGCCATCTGGGCCAGCCTCATTTCGCTGACCGCGATGGAGATCGTCCTCGGTATCGACAACATCGTCTTCATCTCGGTCATCATCAGCCGCCTGCCGGCGCATATGGCCGTTCGGGCGCGGCAGATCGGCCTCGGGCTCGCGCTCCTCTTCCGCATCCTCCTGCTCTCGCTCCTGTGGGTGATCATCCATCTCGAGGAGCCGCTCTTCACCGCCTTCGGCAACGCCTTCTCGTGGCGTGACCTGATCCTTCTCGGCGGCGGCCTCTTCCTGCTCGTCAAGGCGACGCAGGAGATTCACAAGGGCGTCGAGGGCGAGGACGAGGATGGCGGCCCCGCGCTGGTCCAGGCGAGCTTCATGGTGATCATCCTGCAGATCATCCTCATCGACATGGTGTTCTCGGTCGACTCGATCATCACCGCCATCGGCATGGCCGACCACGTCCAGGTGATGATCGCCGCGGTGGTCATCGCGGTCGGCGTGATGTACTGGGCCTCGGGTCCGATCTCGGACTTCGTGCACCGGCACCCCACCACCAAGATGCTGGCGCTCGCCTTCCTCCTGATGATCGGCCTCGCGCTGATCGCCGACGGGTTCGGGATGCACATCCCGCGCGGCTACCTCTATGCGGCGATGGCCTTCTCGGCGCTCGTGGAGGTCCTCAACGTGCTGGCGGGGCGGAACCGGGAGAAGCGCTCGGTCGCCCGCGTCGAAACGAGGCCGGGGGAGTAGGGAATGACAAAGGTCGTCCGCGTCCGTGAAACGGGGCCGCCGGAGGTCCTGCGCGTCGAGGACGCGCAGGCCGGGCGGCCGGGCCCGGGCGAGGCGCGCATCCGCCAGACCGCGATCGGCCTCAACTTCATCGACGTCTATCAGCGGAGCGGGCTCTACAAACGCGACCTCCCGTTCATCCCCGGCAGCGAAGGCGCCGGCGTGGTCGACGCGGTGGGGCAGGGCGTCACCACGGTGGCGCCCGGCGACCGGGTCGCCTACGCGCCGATCGACGGGGCGTATGCGCAGGAGCGGCTCATCGCGGCTGACCGGCTCGTCAAGCTGCCGGCCTCGATCGACGACCGCATGGCGGCGGCGATCATGCTCAAGGGCCTCACCGCGCAGTACCTCCTCCGCCGCACCTACAAGGTGCAGCCGGGCGACAAGGTGCTCGTCCACGCCGCGGTGGGCGGGGTCGGGCTCTTCCTCATCCAGTGGGCCGCGAGCCTCGGGGCCGAGGTGATCGGCACGGTCGGCTCGCCGGAGAAGGCGGCGATCGCCGAGGCGCACGGCGCCAGGCACGTGATCCAGTACCGCAAGGAGGATTTCGTCTCCCGGGTGCGCGAGATCACCGGCGGGACGGGGGTGCAGGTGGTCTACGACTCGGTCGGCGCCGACACCTATCCGGGGTCGCTCGACAGCCTCGCGACGTTCGGGATGTGGGTGCTGTTCGGCTACTCCTCCGGCAAGCCGCCGGCGGTCGACATGGCGCGGCTCCAGAAGGGCTCGCTCTTCGCGACCCGGCCGATGCTGCACGCCTACACCGCCAAGCGCGCCGACCTCGAGGCGGGCGCGGCCGAGCTCTTCGAGATGGTGAGCTCCGGCAAATTGCGGGTCGAGATCAATCAGCAGTTCGCGCTGGCGGACGCGGCCGAAGCGCATCGCGCGCTCGAAAGCAGGCGCACCGTCGGTTCGACGATCCTGGTGCCGTAGAGGCGTCCGGATCGTCCGGCGGGTGGAGGGAGCACTGCCGGAGGCCATGAGCGAGGCGCTTCTCTCGGCACAGGGGATCGGCAAGAGGTTCGGCAGCGTGGTCGCCAACGAGGCCGTCGACCTGACGCTGCGCGCCGGCGAGATCCATGCGCTGCTCGGCGAGAACGGCGCGGGCAAGTCGACGCTGGTCAAGATCCTCTACGGCGCGCTCCTGCCCGACACCGGGACGATCTCATGGGAGGGCCAGCCGGTCCGCCTGACCAGCCCCGCCGCGGCGCGTCGCCTCGGCATCGGCATGGTGTTCCAGCACTTCTCGCTCTTCGAGGCGCTCACGGTCGGGGAGAACATCGCCCTCTCGCTCGGCGGGGGCGAGCGGATGAAGGCGCTCGGCAAGCGGATCGCCGCGCTCTCCGGGCAATACGGGCTCCCGGTCGATCCGGACAAGGTGATCGCCGATCTCTCGGTGGGGGAGCGGCAGCGGGTCGAGGTGGTGCGCTGCCTCCTCCAGGACCCCAAGCTGATCATCCTCGACGAGCCGACCTCGGTGCTGACCCCGCAGGAGGCCGAGGAGCTTTTCGGCGTGCTCGGCCGGCTCGCCGGCGAGGGGCGTGCGATCCTCTATATCAGCCATCGCCTGGAGGAGGTCCGGCGCATCGCGCAGCGCGCGACGGTGATGCGGCGCGGGCGCGTGGTGGGCACGTGCGATCCGCGGACGGAGACGACGCGGACGCTGGCGCGGATGATGATCGGCAGCGACCTCACCAGCGTGGTCGCTCCCGTGCCCCCGGGCGAGAGCGCGCCGGTGCGGCTCGCGGTGCGCGGCCTCAGCCTCGCGCGCGGCATCCCCTTCGGCGTCGACCTCGAGGACATCTCCGTCGAGGTCCGGGCCGGCGAGGTGGTGGGCATCGCCGGGGTCGCCGGCAACGGGCAGAACGAGCTTTTCCAGGCGCTCGCCGGCGAGCGCGGCTCGATGCCGCCGGGGACGGTCGAGGTCGACGGCAAGGACGCCGCCGGGCTCGGGATCACCGAGCGGCGGCGGCTCGGGCTCGCCTTCGTGCCCGAGGAGCGGCTCGGGCACGGCGTCGTTCCCGACATGCGGCTCTCGCAGAACGTGGTGCTGACCCGGCACCGGACCGATCCCGAGCTCCGCCGCGGCGTGACGATCAACGTCGACGAAGCCCGCGCGGTGGCGGCGCGGGTGGTCTACCGGTTCGGCGTCCGCGCCGGCGAGGACGACCCGGTCGCGGGCGCGCTCTCGGGCGGCAACGTGCAGAAATTCCAGGTCGGGCGCGAGATCGACCGGCGCCCGGCGGTGCTGGTCATCAACCAGCCGACATGGGGGATCGACGCCGGAGCCGCGGTGGTCGTCCGACAGGCGATCGTCGACCTCGCGCGCACCGGGTCGGCCGTCCTCATGATCAGCCAGGACCTCGACGAGATCTTCGAGATCTCCGACCGGGTCGGGGTGATGGCCGACGGACGCCTCACCCCGCTGCAGCCGACGGCGGAGCTGACGCCCGAGGCGATCGGCCTGATGATGGCCGGCATGAACGCGGCCGAGTCGCCGGCCCCCGCCGATGCGCATTGAGATCCTGAAACGCCCGCAGAACTCGCCGCTGATGGCGGTCGCGGCGCCGCTCCTCGCGATCGGGCTGACGCTGATCACCGGTGCGGTCATCTTCGTCGCGCTCGGCAAGGACCCGCTCTACGGGCTCTACGTCTTCTACGTCGAGCCGCTGACCGCGCTCTGGACGATCGAGGAGCTGGCGGTGAAGGCGGTGCCGCTCATCCTCATCGCGCTCGGCCTTTCGCTCTGCTACCGGGCAAATGCCTGGAATATCGGCGCGGAGGGGCAGTTCACGCTGGGCGCCATCACCGGCGCGATCATCCCGGTCTACTTCCCCGAGTGGAACTCGTGGATGGTCCTCCCGCTGATGCTGGTCATGGGGGCGGCCGGCGGGCTCTTCTGGGCCTCGATCCCGGCGTTCCTGCGCGTCCGCTTCGGCGCGAGCGAGATCCTCACCAGCCTGATGCTGGTCTATGTCGCCCAGCACTTCCTCGACTGGCTGCTGCGCGGGCCGTTCCGCAACCCCAACGGCTTCAACTACGGGGAGACGCGCATCTTCCAGGAGGCGGCGCGGGTGCCGATCCTCATCGCGGACACGCGCGTCAGGATCGGGCTGGTGATTGCGCTGGTCGCCGTGCCGCTGATCTGGTTCCTGCTCCGGCGGACCCTTGCCGGCTTCGCGGTCGACGTCGTCGGGCAGGCGCCGCGCGCCGCGCGCTTCGGCGGGTTCAGCCGCAACAAGGTGATCGTCGGCACCTTCATGGCTTCGGGCGCTTTCGCAGGCCTCGCCGGCATTCTCGAAGCGGCCGGCCCGCTCGGGCAGCTGAAGCCGGTGCTCTCGCCGGGCTACGGGTTCACGGCGATCATCGTCGCCTTCGTGGGCCGGCTGAACCCGGTCGCCATCGTCTTTGCCGGCATCCTCATCGCGCTGTCCTATCTCGGCGGGGAAGCGGCACAGATTTCGCTTCGCCTCTCGGAGAAGATGGCGCGCGTCTTCCAGGGAGTGCTGCTGTTCTACGTGCTGGCGTGCAACACGCTCGTGCATAACCGCATCCGCATCGTCCGCTCGCCGCGGCCGGCGTCGGCCCCGGCCGCGGGCAGCGCCGTGGAGGTCGGCAATGGGAATCGCTGAATCGGTCGTCGCCACGATCATCACGGCGTCCCTGCCGCTCCTCCTCGCCGCGCTCGGCGAGCTGGTGGCCGAGCGCTCGGGCGTTCTCAATCTCGGCGTCGAGGGGATGATGATGATGGGGGCGGTGGCCGCGTTCGGGATCGCCTTCGCCACCGGCAATGGCGGCCTCGGGGTGCTCGCGGCCGTCCTTGCGGGGATGGCGATGGCGCTCCTCTTCGCCGGCGTGGCGCTGGGCCTTGCCGCCAACCAGGTGGCCGCCGGGCTCGCCCTGACCCTTCTCGGGCTCGGGCTGGCCGGGCCGATCGGCGAGGGCTGGGTCGACCGGCCGGGCGTCAAGCTGCCGACGCTCGACGTGCCGGTCCTCTCCGACCTCCCGTTCGTCGGGCCGCTCCTCTTCTCGCAGGACCCGCTCTTCTACCTCGCGGTGGCGCTCACGGCCGGCGTGGCGTGGTTCCTGTTCCGGACGCGGCCGGGGCTGATCCTCCGCTCGGTCGGCGACAACCCGCATTCGGCCTATGCGCTCGGCCTGCCGGTGCTGCGCATCCGGCTCGCCGCGGTGCTCTTCGGCGGGGCCTGCGCGGGGCTGGCGGGGGCCTATCTCGCGCTCGTCTATACGCCGATCTACAACGAGACGATGACCGGCGGGCGGGGCTGGATCGCGCTCGCGCTGGTCGTATTCGCGACCTGGCTGCCCGTCCGCCTCGCGGTCGGCGCGCTCCTCTTCGGCGCGGCATCGATCCTGCAGCTGCACGCCCAGGCGCTGGGGGTGGGCGTTCCGTCGCAGCTCCTGACCGCCATGCCGTATCTTGTGACCATTCTCGTCCTCGTGCTGATATCAAGGAACCGCGTGCTTTTGCGTTCGCATACACCTGCGTCACTCGGGCAACCCTTCGTGCCCGAGCGGTGAGGCCTTTCTCGAGCGTGGACTTGGCCTTAGCGTGGGCTCTGGCCGGCCGGCTCGACCAAACAGGAGAGTGAAATGCCGAGATCACTGGTGACCGTTGCCGCGGCAATCGGTGTGATCATCACCGCCACGGTTGCCGGCTCGCAACCCGTTCCGCCGCCGCTCAAGGTCGGCTTCATCTATGTCGGCCCGGCCAATGACGGGGGCTGGACGCAGGGGCACGACCAGGCCCGCCAGGAGATGGAAGCCGCGCTCGGCGACCGGGTCGAGACAACTTATCTCGAAAGCGTGCCGACCGGGGCGGACGCCGACCGGCAGATCGAGCGCCTGGTGCGCGCCGGCAACCAGCTGATCTTCACCACCTCGTTCGAGTTCATGGACCCGACGATCCGCGTGGCCGCTCAGTTCCCGAACGTGCGCTTCGAGCACGCCACCGGCTTCAAGCGCGCCGACAATGTCGCCATCTACAACGCCCGCTTCTACGAGGGGCGCTACGTCATCGGCCAGATCGCGGCGCGGATGTCGACGACGGGCGTGGCCGGCTATATCGCCTCCTTCCCGATCCCGGAGGTGGTGATGGGCATCAACGCCTTCCTCCTCGGTGCGCAGTCGGTCAATCCCGAGTTCAGCCTCAAGGTGATCTGGCTCTACACCTGGTACGATCCGGGCCGCGAGGCGGACGCCGCCAAGGCGCTCATCGACCAGGGCGCCGACATCCTCACCCAGCACACCGACTCCCCGGCGCCGCTCCGCATCGCCGAGGAGCGGGGCGTGCACGGGTTCGGCCAGGCGCACGACATGATCGCCTTCGCGCCCAACGCCCAGTACACGGCCATCGTCGACCATTGGGGCTCGTACTACACCGAGCGCGCCCAGGCGATGCTCGACGGGACATGGAGCTCGACCGACATCTGGTACGGCCTCGAGGAGGGGATGGTGCAGATGGCGCCGTTCACCAATCTTCCCGACGACGTGGTCGCGATGGCCGAGGAAACGATCGAGGCGATCAAATCGGGCGAACTCCATCCGTTCCACGGCCCGATCTACCGGCAGGACGGGACCCTAGCCATTCCGGAGGGCCAAGTCATTCCAGATGCTGATCTTTTGGCGATGAACTGGTACGTCCAGGGGGTCGACGACCGCCTGCCGCAGTAGGGCCGGGCGCTTCAACGAGGGGACCGGAACAAAAGTTCCGGGCCCCTTGCCATTTTCAGCACCAAATCGTGGGGCAATGGCACCCCGATGGTGTTAGCTTCCGAACCAGGGCTGGCAACAAACGGGCTGGGCTTGCCGACGATGACTCGCGGGCTGCTCTCACGCCGCTGGTTCGCGCCGCTGGTTGCCTTCGTCGTCGTCCTCGCGATCGTGGCGGCGGCAACGGGGCTCATCAACTATTTCGCCCGCCAGTCCGACGCGCTCCGCTTCGAGTCCTATGTCGAGGACGTGTCGGCGCGCATCCAGCGCCAGGTCGACCAGCATCTGGCGCTCCTCGAGGGCGCGGCGGCGCTCTTCCACGTCTTCGACGCGGTGCCGAGCCGGCAGCAATTCGAGGAGTATGTCGCGCGGCTCGACCTGCCGCACCGCTACCCGGGGCTCGCGGCGATCGGGTTCGCCGAGCGCGTCGATCCCGGGGACCCGCTTCCCGCGGCGGCGGCGCGGATGGGGGACGCCTTTGCGATCCGGCCCCCGCCCGGCGCCGACACCGCCTATCCGATCGTGCTGCTTCAGCCCACCAACGAGGGGAACACCTCCGCGATGGGCTTCGACGTCTTCTCCGAGGCGGGGCGGCGCGAGGCGATGGAGCGGGCGCGCGACACCGGGCTGATGGCGGCGACCGGCCGGACGCCGTCGGTGCTGCAAGGGGACGGCGCGCGCTTCCAGATCTACTTCCCCTATTACGGCGGCGGCTATGCCGGCGCGGCCAGCGAGGCGGCGCGGCGGGCGGCGATCCAGGGCTTCATCTTCGCGAGCTTCCAGGCCGAGCAGTTCTTCTCCGAGGCGACCAGCCTCTCGCCGCTCTTCAACGTCGCGGTCGCGATCTATGACGAGGAGGTCGGCCCCTCGCGTCTCTTCTACGTTTCGGATCGCGTGGCGCTGCAGCCGCGGGAAGCGCCCTTCCAGGCCTCGCGCTCGATCGGTTTTGCCGGCAAGCGCTGGGCGCTCGAGTTCGCCTCGATGCCCGAGTTCGCGGGCAGCTCCTCGGCCGGCCTCGTGGCGGCGGTGGCGGTGCTCGGCCTCCTCCTCGCCGGAGCGGCGGCGGGGATCGTCTGGCAGCAGGTCGGCGCCTGGCAGTTCCTCGAGCGTGAGGCCGAGGCGACCAGGCGCTCGGAGAAGGAGAAGGACCTCCTCCTCAACGAGATGAACCACCGGCTCAAGAACTCGCTCGCGCGGGTCCAGGCGATCGGCCGGCAGACGGCGCGGGGGTCAAGCTCGATCGACGAGTTCCTCGGCAATTTCAACGGCCGGCTCGAGGCGATGAGCGCCACGCAGGACCTCCTCACCCGCTCGCGCCGCAACGAGGCGCCGCTCCGCGACCTCCTCAAGACCGAGCTCACCCCTGTCCTCGGCGAGGAGGGGACATCGTTCCGCCTCGAGGGGCCGCGCGTGGTCCTCGACCCCAAGCAGGTGCTGGCGCTCGGCCTCACCTTCCACGAGCTCGCGACCAACGCGATGAAGCACGGCTCGGTCGCCGAGCCCGGCGGATTCCTCGAGGTCACCTGGTCGATCCTTGGCGAGGGAGACGCGGCGAACCTCGTGATCGAGTGGAGCGAGAAGGGCAGCACCGCCGGCGCCGTTCCCACCACGCCCGGCTTCGGCAGCGCGCTCGTCGAGGCGACCGTTGTGCAGGAACTGGGTGGAAAGGTCGACCGCCAGTTCCAGCCCGATGGGCTCCGGTGCAGAATAGCGATACCGTGGACGGCGAGTTCTGCTTGAGGCTGGACCTGCAGGGAGGGGGCAGACTTGAAGCGAATCGGACCTTGGCGCGGCATCGCCGTGGCGGCGATGCTGCTTGCGCTGTCGGCGCTCGCCGGGTGCGGCGAGCCGCCGGCGCTGAACGGCCTCGTGCGTGACAATTTCGGCCAGCCGCTCGCCGGCGTCACCGTCTCCATCCCGGGCACCGAGAACACCATCACCACCGACGCGGCGGGCGCGTACAAGCTGCCCTACGCACCGGGGCAGCTCGAGGTGCTGTTCGCCAAGGACGGCTATCAGAGCGAGACGCTCGCGGTCGGCGCCACGGTGCGGACCCAGTTCCCGATGCGCGAGGTCACGCTCTACAAGACCATCGGCCAGAACGGGGTCTTCGTGGTCGGCCGGACCAACTATATCGGGCCGATCCGCAACTGCCAGATCAACATCCTGCTGGTGCGCGACAATGTCGAGTTCGGCTTCGACCGGATCACCGCCGGCGGCGTCGACCCCGCGCTGATCGAGATCGCCGACGTCGCGCTGCCGGTGACCCTGGTCGAGCATTTCGACCCGCCGCCCGACCCCAGCACCGAGCCGCTCAAGATCCTCTACGAGCGCTACGACCGGCCGGAGATCGCGCGCATCACCTACCGCACGCCGCCCGAGACCACGAGCCGCGAGATGGAGATGCGGCCGGTTGAGACGGGCGCGCATTTCGGGCGCTGGCTGGCAACCGATATCGGCATCGGCACGTTCGCCTATGTGGTCGCCGACCCGGCCAGCCGGCTGCCGCGGCCCGGCGCGCTCTGCTACCTCTTCCAGCTGCGCTAGCGTCACGCCGAATTCACGGCGGCCCTCCAAGCTCGGCGGGCCGCGTCACCCGGAGGCCGAAGGTCCGTGTTTCCCGTTCCCACCCATTTCTTCCTGACCAGCGGGGTCGGGGTCCATCGCGAGCGGCTGACCGCCTTCGAGCTGGCGCTCCGCGACGCCGACATCGAGCAGCAGAACCTCGTCACGGTGTCCTCGATCCTGCCGCCGGGCTGCATCGAGCTCGAGCGGGCGGCCGGCGTGGCCACGCTGCGGCCGGGCGAGATCACCTTCTGCGTGCTGGCGCGGTCGGACGCGGACGAGCCCGGCCGCCGGATCAATGCCAGCATCGGCCTCGCGCGTCCGACCGACGCCGCGATGTATGGCTACATCTCCGAGCATCACGGGCACGGCATGACGGAAATCGAGAGCGGGGACTACGCGGAGGATCTCGCCGCGACGATGCTGGCGACCACGCTCGGCATCGAGTTCGATCCGGACGCGGCGTGGAACCAGCGGAAGAAGATCTACCAGACGACCAATCTCATCATCGGCAGCACGTCGCGCACGGCGGCCGCCGAAGGCGCCAGCGGCGGGAGGTGGACCTGCGCCATCGCCGCCGCCGTCTTCCGCTTCAGCGCGCCGGGCAAATAGCGCGGCTACTGCCCGCTGAGATAGGTGAGGCTCGCCCAGCCTTCCCAGCCGGCGACGCGGATCTTCTGCCAGTTGCCGACGCGGTAGGGGAGGAAGGCGATGTCGCACTGGTTGGGCGGGAGCTGGACGCGAATCTGCGACTGCGTCGAGGGGTAGGCGCGGACGTTGAGGACGTCCCAGGGCGCGACGCCGGTCACGCAGTAGAGCGCGGGAGAGACGAAGGCGAGGTAGCGGCGGTGCATCCAGCCGGCGGCGTGGCCGTCCTCGGCCGGGCACCAATTGCCGTAGCACTCGGCGGTGACGAGGATGCCACACGAGGCATAGGGCTTCTGCGCGACGATCGGCGCGGAAGCACTCGGCTGCTCGCGCATGTTGAGCACGTCGCTGGTCGGGACATTGACCACGCAATGCTCGACGCCGACGGCGATCGGATCGGCCTTGGCCGGGAAGGGCGTCGCGATCCCGGCGCCGGCGCCGAACGCGACCAGGATCATCAGGGAAAGAACGCGGGGAATCATCGAAGCCTCCAAATCTCGTTGTGGCTCCGTTCTAGCGCGCCTCCACTGATCCGGCTCTGAATGCCCCGTTCATAAGCGGTTCACCGGCAGGGCCGCCCCGGACTCGGCCGGGATGGCGGGTTTCGCCGGCGCCGCCGCGGTCGCCGGCGGGCGCGCGAAGGACCAGCGCGAGCCGGCGGGGACATTTGCCTCCAGCCAGCGCGCGGCGTGGAAAGCGAAGAGGTCGCCGAAGCGGGAGCCGATGAAACCGCCATACACGTTCTGGGTGCCCGCGTCGGTGCCGGGCGGGACGTTGAACTCGACGATGACCGGGCCGTCCGGTCCGTAGCCGATGTCCCAGCCGACGACGAGGAGGTCGGGGAAGGCGCGATGCGCCCGGCGCGCAAGGTCGAAGGAAGCGGCGGCGCCGGGATGGAGCCGGCCGGCGACCGGCGCCCCGGTGATCGGATGAAACCGCTCGCGGACCGGATGGCGCTCGAAGCCGTAGTGGAAGCCCGCCTGGAGGATGCCGGTGCGGAAGTCGACCGGGAACCAGGTTCCGCCCGAGTGGTAGTTGTCGGCGGCGGCGTCCGGCGCGACCGCGGTCCGGTAGAAGGCGTCGACGATCTCGGGCTGGCCGGTCTCGTCGATGACGGTGACTACGCGAAGGGTGGAGAGGGCCGGGCCGACGAGGTCGCGGAGCTCGGTGCTGTTCAGTGCGCGGCGCTGGAAGAGGTAGGGGAATTTCGCGCGGCGGGCGCGCGCCTGCACCTCCTCGACGAGCGCGGCGCTGGACAGCGAGCGGCCGCGCCGGTCGGTGTAGGCGCCCGAGCCGTCCCAGCGCCACAGGGCGACGCCGCGGCCCTGGCTGCCGCGCGAGGGCTTGAGGATCAGGTCTTCAGGCGGCAGCTCGGGCAGGGGTACGCCGTCGGGCGACTTCGCCCCCTCGCGGTCCACGATCGCAAGGGTCTCGACCGAGGGGAGGCCGCGGCGCCGGCACTCGCGCTCGAAGGCGAACTTGTCGAGCTCGAGGGCGAGCGAGCCGCGGTCGCGGAAGGCGGAGAGCCCGAACGCGACCGAGGCGTAGAGGTCGAAGGGAATGAAGCGGGCGAGTTCGCGTGCCCCGTGGCGGCCGGCGAGGCCACCCTCGTAGTAGTCCTTGGGGGTGAGGCCGTTGACGAGCGCGAGGCGGGCGATGTCGAGCACCTGCCTCGCATAGCCACGCTGGTATTCGGCCTTGGCCGCGCCGCCGAAGCGGCGGATCGGGTCGATGGCGCGGAAGGGAAAGGTGAGCCACAGCCCGTACTTGGCTGCCTGATCGAAACTCTCGCGCCAGGAATTGCCGCGCCAGACGATGGCCGCGCGCATGGCGCGGAGAATGTTCAGATCGGTGGGAGGCTTGCGGCGGAAGGAAAGGAGGGCGTCGAGGGGCGGGATGCTCTTCAGGCGGCTGTAATAGATACGCCGGTTCAGGCTGTCTCTGCGGCCGAACAATTGCGGAGCCCTCCCACGCGAAACAGGGGTGAGGTGCCGCAATCCGGCTACAAGTTAAGGCTAAATGTCCGAATTGAACAGTGGGCCAGCGTCTTTCCCCGCGGGGTCAGGCTTTAGGTCTCCGTCATCGGATTTTTCGTCTTCGTGGTGGTCGAGTATTCGAGGTCGAGGTAGCTTGAACGCCTACCCGCGGGATGAGGCTCGCCGCACTGCCGGCGATGACAATCGGGAAGGGGAAACGGAAGATGCGAACGATGCGCTTGATGCCGGTTCTGGCCGGAGGACTCCTCGCGATGAGCGGGGCGGCCCATGCCGAGACGTTCTCGGGAAGCCTCGCCTCGGGCGACGCGACCAACGCAACCGGCAAGTATATCGACACCTATACCTTCGAAGCCGCCAACGAGCAGGAGATCACCGTCTCCATGCGCTCGGACATCTTCGATACCTACCTCGTCCTCGAGGGGCCGGACGGCACCAAGATGGAGAACGACGATTACGGGCCGGGGCTTTCGCAGATCTCGCTGGTCACCGAGCGGGCCGGAACCTACACGGTGACGGCGACCTCCTATTCTCCGGGGACCGTCGGCGCCTACACCGTGGAGGTCGATCTCGGACGGATCGGGGAATCGACGCTCACCGAAGGGCGGCTCGACCCGCGCGACGAGATCGCGATGAAGGGCGAGTATTTCGACACGCACAATGTCGCCTTCGATTCGGGCGCTGAGTACTATGTCGAGCTCAATTCCTTCGGGTTCGACGGCTATCTCGCGGTGCGCAGCCCGTCGGGCGAGATGTGGCGGAACGACGATTCGCGGGGCATCACGGTCGCGCGGGTCGGGCCGATCGCGGGCGCGGATGGCGAGTGGACGATCTTCGTCACGACCCTCTATGCCGGGGAGATGGGCGCCTACGATCTCAAGGTGACGCGCTTCGCCGAGTCAGACACGCCCGAGGGCGGGGCGCCGAAGTCTCGTTAGCCGGCTAAGGCTCCGGCGTTGGACGGGCGGCTCATGGCCGCCCGTCGTCGTCTCGGGGTGGGCTAGACGCTGAACTCCTTGCCGAGGGCGTCGAGGAGCTGCTCGGTCCCGGCCGCGCGCTGGCTGGGGTCATCGTGGCCGTCGAGGAAGGCGCCCTGCTCGGTGAAGACGAGCCTGGTGCCCTTGCCGGCCGGCTTGAATTCGACCGTGGCCACCGAGACCGACATACGGACGCCGTCGATATACATCGCGTAACTGTAGATGATGCGGCTGTCGGGCACGATGTCCTGGTAGGTGGCGTCGTAGATGAACTGCGGCCCGCCCCCGGGCACGCTGCCGGTGCTGTACTCGCGGCCGCCGACGCGGAAGTCGAGCTCGAAGGTCGGGTTCTGTCCGCCAGCCGGAAACCACCGGGCCTTGGCCTCCTTCGAGCCCCACGCGGCGAAGACGCGGGCGGGCGGCACGGGATAGGTGCGCTCGACGGTGAAAGTGCCATGGGTGACGGAGCGGACGAGGGTGTCGGTGGTCATGGTCATGGTGCGGTTCCTTTCGTTTAATGCTGCGCTTAAGTATCGGGCCGCGGACCGGTATCCGGCCGGGGTAGTCAGGATGGGCGGCGCGGCCGCTTCTTCCTGGTGGGGACGGTGGCGTGGGTCTTAGCGGGCGGCGGCTCGGCGGGCTCGAGCGCCAGGAAGGCGCCGAGGCGGTCGAGCCGCCGCTCCCAGCTTGCGCGGCGCTCGTTGATCCAGCGCTCGGCCAGCGAGAGGGCGTCGGACTCGATCCGGCAGGTGCGGACGCGGCCCGCCTTCTCGGTGCGGACGAGGCCGCTCGCCTCGAGGACGCGGAGATGCTGGACGATGGCCGGGAGGGACATGTCGAAGGGCTCGGCGAGCTCGCTGACCGAGGCTTGGCCGCGGCTCAGCCGTTCGACCATCAGCCGGCGCGTAGGGTCGGCGAGGGCCTGGAAGACGAGATCGATCGGCGCCGATTGGTTAAGCATGGGGTTAAGTATTGGGCCGCAGGCCCATTCGTCAAGGGGCTCCGCGGAGACGGCTCAGGGCCGGTGGTGCTTGTGCCAGTGCTCGGCGATGGCGAGGCGGGTGGCGACCCAGGCGCGCGGCTTCTCCTTGACGTAGTCGAGGAAGCGGGCGAGGGCGAGGGCGCGGCCGGGCCGGCCGACAACGCGGTTGTGGAGGCCGACCGACATCATCTTCGGCGCGCCGGCTTCGCCCTCGGCGTGGAGCTGGTCGAAGGTGTCGCGGAGATAGGCGAAGAACTGGTCGCCGGTGGAGAAGCCCTGCGCGGCGACGAAGCGCATGTCGTTCACGTCGAGCGTGTAGGGCACGATGAGGTGCGGGCCGCGCGGCCCGGCGACCCAATAGGGGAGGTCGTCCGCGTAGGAGTCGGACGAATAGACGAAGCCGCCTTCCTCCATGGTGAGGTCGAGCGTCTGGGTCGAGGTGCGGCCGGTGTACCAGCCGAGCGGGCGCTCGCCCATGAGCTCCGTGTGGATGCGGATCGCCTCCTTCATGTGCGCGCGCTCGTCGGCGACGCTGAAATTCCGGTAGTCGAGCCATTTGAGGCCGTGGCTCGCGGTCTCCCAGCCGGCCGCCTTGATGGCGGCGACGGCGTCGGGGTTGCGCTCCAGCGCGGTGGCGACGGCGAAGACGGTGAGCGGCAGGCCGCGCGAGACGAAGAGGTCGCGGAGGCGCCAGAAGCCGGCCCGCGAGCCGTACTCGTACATCGACTCCATGTTCATGTGGCGCTGGCCGGGCCAGGGCTGGGCGCCGAGAATGTCGGAGAGGAAGGCCTCCGAGGCGGGGTCGCCGTGGAGGATGCTGCTCTCCCCGCCCTCCTCGTAGTTGAGGACGAACTGGACCGCGACATAGGCGTCGCCCGGCCAGCGCGGATCGAAGCGCCGGCCGCGATAGCCGGCGAGGTCGCGCGGATAGCTCATGACGCCGGTGCGAGGGTCTGCGGCGCGAAGGGCGCCATCGCCCCGGCATAGGGTTTGGCGAGCGGGGTCGCGTAGGCGCCGGTCTTGCCGGTCCGGAGGCCGAGGGCGACGAGGCTCTCGGCGAAGCGGACGGCAGCGGAGACGCCCTCGACCACCGGCAGGCCGAGCTCCTCGGAGAGCATCGCCGCGAGGCGTGCCATCCCCGCGCAGCCCAGCACGACGGCGTCGCTGCGGTCGGTCTCGATGGCGGTGGCGATGGCGACGCGCAGCCTGGCG
>JADYYB010000078.1 GCA_020853895.1 Bauldia sp. | reverse complement strand
GCCCTTGGGCGTGAAGCAGAACACCTGGTCCTGGAAGAGCTCGAGCTTGGTGTGCTCGAGGAACTCCTCCGGCGAGTCGCCCTCGGCGAGGAGCCGCACCGTCCGGCGCAGCCAGCTGAAGGCGCCGACCTCGTCGTTGAGCCCGCCATTGCCGTTCCCCGGCGCGACGCCGTCCTTGTAGAGCGCGTGCGCCGCGATGCCGAACTCGGCCACCTCGTGCATGGTCTCGGTGCGGATCTGCAGCTCGACGCGCTGCCGGCCCGGCCCGACCACCGTCGTGTGGATCGAGCGGTAGCCGTTCTGCTTGGGCGTGGAGATGTAGTCCTTGAACCGGCCCGGCACGGTCGGCCAGGTCGAGTGCACGATGCCGAGCGCTCGGTAGCAGTCCTCGATCGTGTCGACCACGACCCTGAACCCGACGAGGTCGGAAAGCTGCTCGAAGCTGACCGCCTTCCGCTCCATCTTGCGGAAGATCGAATAGGGCCGCTTCTCGCGGCCCAGCACGCGCGCGATCATCCCGCGCCGGGCGAGCTTCTCGCGAAGGTCGCTCTCGATC
The DNA here is from genome assembly GCA_020853895.1 of Bauldia sp. Lineage (GTDB taxonomy): Bacteria > Pseudomonadota > Alphaproteobacteria > Rhizobiales > Kaistiaceae > JADYYB01. The sequence continues at coordinate 5,505 of JADYYB010000078.1, read as the reverse complement.
TCGCCGATCAGCGCCTTGTTCTTGTCGCTGAGCTCGGCGAGCCGCTGGGTGATCGCCTGGTGCGCCTCGGGATAGACCACCTTGAAGGCGAGCGCCTCGAGCTCCTCGCGCATCTCCTGCATGCCCATGCGGCCGGCGAGCGGGGCGTAGATGTCGAGCGTCTCCTCCGCGGTCGCCTTGCGCTTGGCCTCCGGCATGAACTGGAGCGTGCGCATGTTGTGGAGGCGGTCGGCAAGCTTGACGAGGAGGACGCGGACGTCCTCCGAGATCGCGAGCAGGAGCTTCCGGAGGTTCTCCGCCTGCGCCGCCTTCTTGGAGACGAGGTCGAGCTTGGAGAGCTTGGTCAGCCCCTCGACGAGATTGCCGATGTCGTCGCCGAACATCCCGTCGATCTCGGAGCGCGTCGAGTCGGTGTCCTCGAGCGTGTCGTGGAGGAGCGCGACCGCGATGGTCGAGTCGTCGAGCTTGAGGTCGGTGAGGATGGCCGCCACTTCGAGCGGGTGGGAGAAGAACGGGTCGCCGTTGGCGCGCCGCTGGCTGCCATGCTTGTGCATGGCATAGACGTAAGCCTTATTGAGCAAGGCCTCGTCGGCGGCGGGGTTGTAGCTCTTCACCCGCTCGACGAGCTCGTATTGGCGCATCATGGCGCGATCGTCACGTTTGGGCGGTCTCGGCCGGGGAGCGCCAGCCGGCCCGCAAGTTCGGCCTGGTTCCAACCATTATATAGTCGATCGTTGCCGCGCGATGAGCGAAACATCGACGAAATAGCCCGAAAAACGTGAAAAAGCCGGCCCATGGGCCGGCTTTTCGCGTCGATTCGAGGGCCGAGCGCTAGAATTCTTCGGTTTTGTCCGGCGGAACCACGCTCTCGAGCCCGCGCAGCAGCTCTTCCTCCGACATGCGGTCGAAGGCGACGCTGGTGTCCTCCTCGCGGTCGTCCGCGGCGGCCTTGCCGATCAGCGGCACGGCCTCGCTCTCGGGCTCGTCCACCTCGACATATTTCTGCAGCGAGTGGATGAGGTCCTCGTTGAGGTCGGCCGGGGTGACGGTCTCGTCGGCGATCTCGCGCAGCGCCACGACCGGGTTCTTGTCGTTGTCGCGGTCGATGGTCAGCGGCGCGCCTGCGGAAATCATCCGCGAGCGGTGGCTCGCCAGCAGCACCAGTTCGAAACGGTTCGGCACCTTGTCGACGCAATCTTCGACGGTGACACGCGCCATCTTCAGTATCTCCTGTGAAGCAAGGGCGATGACATAGGCGTCAGCGCACGAAAAAGCAACGCGGCCGAACCGCGGGGCCACCCCGTCAAACCCGCGGGTCTCGGCGCCGGGAATCGTCCAAGGCCCCGCCCAAGTCCGGCTTTCCCGCGAAATCACCGCGATTTGGGCGTGTCGGAAGTCGCAACCGGCAGTTGGCAGTTGCATCTTCGTTGCGTGTCACAATAACCTCTCGGCCACTGCCAAGACACTAGAATCTCGCATCAAGCGAGTCGCCAGAACCTCAGCGGGGGGAAATGTTCGACCCAAGAGAGAAGATTGCACTTTTCATCGATGGGGCAAATCTTTACGCAACGGCTAAGTCACTCGGGTTCGATATCGACTACAAGCGCTTGCTCGAAGGATTTTCTCGGCGAGGCTATCTGCTCCGGGCCTATTACTACACAGCTCTAGCTGAAGATCAGGAATACTCGTCGATCCGCCCCCTCATCGACTGGCTGGACTATAACGGCTACATGGTCGTGACCAAGCCGACCAAGGAGTTCATCGATCCGGTCGGGCGGCGAAAGATCAAAGGAAACATGGACATAGAGCTGGCCGTCCAGTTCTACGAGCTGTCCGACACGGTCGACCATTTCGTGCTCTTCTCGGGCGACGGCGATTTCCGCTCGCTGGTCGAGGCCGTCCAGCGGAAGGGCCGCAAGGTCTCCGTGGTCTCCACCCTGCAGACCCAGCCGCCGATGATCGCCGACGAGCTCCGCCGCCAGGCCGATCATTTCATTGACCTCGTCTCGCTGCGCGGCGAAATCGGTCGCGATCCCTCCGAGCGGCCGATTCGCCGGGAGGAGCGGGTGCCGATGGCGACGCCCGCCATGCAGAACGAGATCGACCAGGACATTTGACGGACATCGCCTACGCCGCGCCCGGCTCGGGATATCCCGCCGGGACCGAACCGGGCCACGACTGCCCCCTCTGCCCGCGCCTCGTGAGCCTCCGCGAGCGGATGCGGGCGAGCGAGCCGGGCTGGCACAACGCGCCGGTGGCGACCTTCGGCCCCGCCACCGCGCGGCTCCTGATCGTCGGCCTCGCCCCCGGGCTTCGCGGCGCCAACCGCACCGGGCGCCCGTTCACCGGCGACTATGCCGGCGACCTCCTCTATCCGACGCTGATCGATTTCGGCTTCGCCGCGGGACGCTTCGCGGCGCGGCCCGACGACGGCCTCGCCATGGTCGACGCCGCCATCACCAACGCCGTCCGCTGCGTGCCGCCGGAGAACAAGCCGACCGGCGGGGAGATCGTGACCTGCCGCCAGTTCCTGGCGCGCACCATCGCCGCGATGCCGAACCTTACCGCGATCCTCGCGCTCGGCACGATCTCGCACGAGAGCACGCTCGCCGCGCTCGGCGCCCGCCGCTCGGCCTTCCCCTTCGGCCACAACGCCCGGCACGCGGTCTCGCCGAGCCTCACGCTCTTCGACAGCTACCACCCCTCCCGCTACAATCTGAACACCCGCCGGATGACCCCCGAGATGTTCCGCGCGGTGCTCACCTCGATCCGCCAGCACCTGCCCGCGTCCGCTTGATGGTGGTCCCTTCTCCGCTTCCCTGAACCTCCCCCTTGAGGGGAGGTCGAAGGCGTGAGGCCTCCGGCCGAACGGCTTCGGGTGGGGGTGAACTACGACCGAAGCCAACGACAGCACGCTCAGTCCAGCGGCCGCCGTCCGTACCACCCCCGCCCAAACCGCTGACGCGGTTTGGACCTCTCCTCAAGGGGGAGGTTCAGAAGGAGTCGGACATGAGACGGCAGGCGCCGGCTAGCCCTTGTCCCTTAGGAGGCGGCCCTTCTCGCGGCTCCAGTCGCGCGCCTTCTCGGTCTCGCGCTTGTCGTGGAGTTTCTTGCCGCGCGCGACCGCGAGCTCGACCTTCGCCCGTCCCTTGTCGTTGAAGTAGAGCTTCAGCGGCACGATGGTCATGCCCTCGCGCTGCACGGCGGCAGCCAGCCGGCCGATCTCGCGCCGGTGGAGCAGCAGCTTCCGCGGCCGCTTGGTCTCGTGGTTGAAGCGGTTGGCCTGGAGGTATTCGGGGATATAGGCGTTGTAGAGCCACAGCTCGCCGCCCGCCTCGCCGGCATAGGAATCGGCGATGCTGGCTCTTCCCTCGCGGAGAGCCTTCACCTCGGTCCCGACCAGCGTGATCCCCGCCTCGAAGACCTGCCCGATCTCGTAATTGAAGCGCGCCCGCCGATTGTCGGCGACGACGCGCCGCTCCTTGTCGGCCATCAGAGCCTCAGTTGATCAGCCCGGCATGGGCCATGGCCGAGCGGATCTCGTTCCGCGTCGCCGGCGACACCGGCACGAGCGGCAGCCGCACCTCGTCGGCAACGCGGCCGAGCACCGAGAGCGCATACTTGATGCCGGTCGGGTTGGGCTCGATGAAGAGCGAGCGGTGCAGCGGCATCAGCCGGTCCTGGTAGGTGATCGCCCGCTTGTAGTCGCCCGCGAGGCACGCGGACTGGAACTCGGAAAGGAGCCGCGGGGCGACGTTCGAGGTCACCGAGATGCAGCCATGGCCGCCATGGGCCATGAAGCCTAGCGCGGTCGCATCCTCGCCGGAGAATTGCAGGAAGTCAGGCCCCATCTGCTCGCGCTGCAGGCTGACTCGCTCGATCCTGGCGGTCGCGTCCTTCACCCCGACGATGTTCTTGAGCTCGAAGAGCCGCGCCATCGTCTCGACGGTCATGTCGATCACCGAGCGCGGCGGGATGTTGTAGATGATGATCGGGATGCCGACGGCGTCGTTGATCGCCTTGTAGTGCTGGTAGAGGCCTTCCTGGCTGGGCTTGTTGTAGTAGGGCGTGACGATCAGCAGCCCGTCCGCCCCCGCCCGCTCCGCGAAGCGCGCCAGCTCGAGCGCCTCGGCCGTGTTGTTCGAGCCGGCGCCGGCGATCACCGGCACGCGCCGTGCCGTGACCTCGATGCACATCTCGATCACCCGCCTATGCTCGGCATGGGTGAGCGTCGGGCTCTCGCCGGTCGTCCCGACCGGCACGAGGCCGTGCGTACCCTCCGCGATCTGCCACTCGACGAGGTCGCGGAAAGCGGTCTCGTCGACCTTGCCGTCCCGCATCGGGGTGATAAGGGCGGTGAACGACCCTCTGAACATTCTCAACCTTTCGGCCATGTTGCGGCCGCTTTCCCTGTCTCGATTCCGCGCGAACGATAGGGCTACCCCCACCCCTCGGCAAGGAGAGTCGATGTGGCCCTTGGTTCGCGGAAGTAAAGGGGAATAGCATCCTCCAGGCGGTGGAGCGATCCCCCATCCTTCATTATTGAGGTCTCGACAAGTTCGTCACGATGACTCGCCGCGCCGATCCCGGATCAACCGCCAAGACCCAGGACCGAATGCTCATCCGCTCCGCCATCGCTGCCCTCGCCTTTCTCGCCGCGCCCGCGCTCAGTCTGGCGCAGGATGTGCCGCCCGTCCCCCGGCCGCGCCCGGTCCTGCCGACCGACCCGCCGCGTGCGGCGGCCGAGACACCGGCCCCCGCAGCGCCCGAGGCTCCGGCGGCTCCGGCCGCCCCGCAATCGCTGGCCGACCAGGCGCGGTCGTTCTTCTCCCAGCTGACCAGCGGCCAGGCGCAGCTCGACAACGCCTTCGAGCTCTTCGAGCAGGGCAACGCCGACCGCGCCTGGGTGATCGCCGGCACCCTCCCCGACCGCGCGACCGCCCACGCCGCCAAATGGCTGATGGCGACCAGCGGCCGCCGCGAGGTCCGCTCGGCGATGGTCGCCGAGGTGATGCGCGACCTCCCAGACTGGCCGGGCCAGAACCTCCTCCAGATCCGCTTCGAGCAGGCCTTCCTCCGCGAGGAGCCGGACGCCGCACGCGCCGCCGAGGTGCTCGCCGCCGAGCATCCGGTCACCGAGCCCGCGATCCTTCGCCTCGCCCGGTCGCTCGTCTCGCTCGGCCGGACCGACGAGGCGACCGATTTCATCCGCGAGTACTGGACCGGCAGCAATTTCTCGCAGGAGATGGAGACCGCGATCCTCGCCGAGTTCGCCGCCTTCCTCCGCCCGGAAGACCATCGCGCCCGGATGGACCGGCTCTTCTACAACGAGGCGAAGGACGCCGCCGTCCGCACCGCGGCGCTGATCAGTCCGGAGATCGAGGCGCTCGCCGAGGCCTGGCAGGCGGTCAACATCGAGACCGGCGGCGGGGCGCGGCTCAACGCCCTGCCCGCCGCGATCCACGGCGACCCGGCCTATATCTTCGCCCGCGCCACCTATCTCCG
>JADYYB010000077.1 GCA_020853895.1 Bauldia sp. | reverse complement strand
TGGCGAGCGCCAGCGGCAAAGCGAGCGCGCCGGCGCGGACCACCGATTGCGGCGTGCCGCCGACGGCGATCCACACCGGCAGCGGCTCCTGCACCGGGCGCGGATAGACGCCCTGCCCGGTCAGCGCGGCGCGGTGCTTGCCCGACCAGGTGACCTTGGTCATTGCCCGGATGTTGAGGAGGAGCTCGAGCTTCTCGGCGAAGAGCTCGTCGTAGTCGTGGAGGTCGTGGCCGAAGAGCGGGAAGGATTCGATGAACGAGCCGCGCCCGGCCATGATCTCGGCACGGCCGCCAGAGAGAAGGTCGAGGGTGGCGAATTGCTGGAAGACGCGCACCGGGTCGTCGGAGCTGAGGATGCTGACCGCGCTCGTAAGCCGGATGCGCTTGGTGCGCGCCGCCGCGGCGGCGAGGACGACGGCGGGCGCCGAGACCGCGAAATCGGGCCGGTGGTGCTCACCCACGCCGTAGACGTCGAGGCCGACCTGATCGGCCAGCTCGACCTCCTCGAGGAGGTCGCGGAGGCGCTGCTCCGAGCTCATGATGGCGCCGGTGCGCGGGTCGGGGGTGGTTTCCGCGAAGGTGTAGAGGCCGAGTTCCATGGCGGCCTCGATAGCGGGCGGCGGCGCGCCTCGTCCAGCGCTTCCCGAGCGAAGCGCCGGCTTATACCCTTGTTCGGGCGGAAGAATGGCGGCGCGGAGCCGCTTTCAGCCGCATCGCGCAGGGCTCGGCGATAGTCTATTCATTCAAGGATCGGGCCGCCGGCCCGCGACGGCCGAGAAACCGCTTGCCCGGACCCGCGCGCCGGCCCACATAGGCACCGCCCTCCACCTCAGGACATCGGTCATGAACGATCGTTCGGCGAGCCCGGCCAGCGGCTCCGTCACCGCTCCCCCGGACGCGCCGGCGCCCCGTGTCGGGCTGATCATCGCCGCGCTGATGCTGGCGCTCCTTCTCGCCGCGCTCGACCAGACCATCGTCTCCACCGCCCTGCCGACGATCGTCCAGGACCTCGGCGGGCTCAACCATCTCTCCTGGGTGGTGACCGCCTATCTCCTCGCCAGCACCGTCTCGAGCCCGATCTACGGCAAGCTCGGCGACCTCTTCGGCCGCAAGATCATCCTGCAATCGGCGATCGTGCTCTTCCTGATCGGATCGGCGCTGTGCGGGCTCTCGCAGTCGATGACCCAGCTCATCATCTTCCGCGCCATCCAGGGGCTCGGCGCGGGCGGGCTCTTCGTCATCACCATCGCGGTGATCGCCGACGTGGTGCCGGCGCGCGACCGCGGCAAGTATCAGGGCCTCTTCGGGGCGGTGTTCGGCGGCTCGTCGATCATCGGGCCGCTGGTCGGCGGGTTCTTCGTGCAGAGCCTTTCCTGGCACTGGATCTTCTACATCAACATCCCGATCGGGGCGGTCGCGCTCTCCGTCATCGCCGTCGCGCTCCACACCCACCAGAAGCAGGGCCATCCGTCGATCGACTATCTCGGCGCGCTAACCCTCGGCGGGGCGCTGACCGCGACCGTCCTCTTCACCAGTCTCGGCGGCAACACCTATGCGTGGAGCTCGAGCTTCATCCTCGGGCTGATCGCCGCCTCGGTGCTGCTGCTGCTCGCCTTCGTCTTCGCCGAGACGAGGGCCAGGGAGCCGATCGTCCCGCTGCATCTCTTCCAGAACAGCATCTTCTCGCTGACCAGCGTGCTCGGCTTCATCGTCGGGGTGGCGATGTTCGGGGCGCTCACCTTCCTGCCGCTCTACCTGCAGGTGGTGAAGGGCCAGTCGCCGACCGCCTCGGGCCTGCAGCTGACGCCGATGATGGCGGGCATGCTGACGACCTCGATCATCGCCGGCCAGCTGATCAGCCGGTTCGGTCGCTACCGCTTCTTCCCGATCATGGGGTTCGCGGTGATGACGCTCGCGCTCTTCCTGCTCTCGCGGCTCGACATCGGCACCACCTCGCTGATGATCTCGCTCAACATGGTGCTGATGGGGGTCGGGCTCGGCATGCTGATGCAGGTGCTGATCCTGGTGGTGCAGAACGCGGTCGACTACCGGCATCTCGGGGTCGCCACGGCAGCGGCCACCGTGTTCCGCGGCATCGGCGGCTCGGTGGGGCTCGCCGTGTTCGGGGCGATCTTCGCGAGCCGGCTCAACGCGGCGATGGTCAGCATGCTGCCGCCCGGGACGCCCATTCCGGAGGGCGGCATCGACCCGCGCGCGGCGATGGCGAGCCTCCCGCCGGAGATGCAGGACACGTTCCTCGGCGCCTTCGTGACCGCGATCCACCCGGTGTTCCTGATCGCCGCCTCGCTTGCCGCGCTCGGCTTCGTGCTGGCCTGGTTCCTGAACGAGATCCCGCTCCGCTCGCACGCGGGGGCGCCGCGGGAAGCGCCGGCGCTGGCGGAGTAGCGCGCTGTCCCCGTCTCCCGGAGGGGAGATGGGGGCAGGTCCGTGCCTCACCCCAGCCTCTCCTACGGCTCCGGCGGTGGTTATGGGTTGCCGGGACGAGCCCGGCAATGACAGGAGCGCGCGGGGGTCTGCTACGTGCCGAACTGTTCGTCGAAAGCGTAGCCGACGCCGCGGACGGTGCGGATCGGGTCCTGGCGCGTGCCGCGGTTGATCGCTTTGCGGAGGCGGCCGACATGGACGTCCACGGTGCGCTCGTCGACATAGATGTCGCGGCCCCAGACCCCGTCGAGCATCTGCTCGCGCGAGAAGACGCGGCCCGGGCTCTGCATGAGGAACTCGAGGAGGCGGAACTCGGTCGGGCCGAGATGGAGCTCGCGGCCGCCTCTACGCACGCGATGCGACTCGCGGTCGAGCTCCATGTCGCCGGCGCGGAGGAGGGAGGCGACGATCTCGGGGCGCGAGCGGCGGAGGATGGCGCGCACGCGGGCCATCAGCTCGGGCACCGAGAAGGGCTTCACGACATAGTCGTCGGCGCCGGTGGCGAGGCCTCTGATGCGCTCGGTCTCCTCGCCGCGCGCCGTCAGGATGAGGATGGGCAGCGAGCGGGTCTCGGCGCGGCTGCGAAGCCGGCGGCAGAGCTCGATGCCGGAAAGGCCGGGCAGCATCCAGTCGAGCAGAAGAAGGTCGGGGACGTTCTCACGGAGGCGGATCTCCGCCTCGTCGCCGCGGCCGACCGACTCGACCGCGTAGCCCTCGGCCTCGAGATTGTAGCGCAGCAGAAGGGTGAGCGGCTCCTCGTCCTCGACGATCATCACCTTGGGTGCCATCAGGCGCGTCGCTCCGGCATCTCGATGGCGGCCATCGGCGTGCGATCCTTCTTCGGCCGCTCGTCGACGAGGGTCGTTCCCGTCACGAGGTAGTGCACGGTCTCGGCGATGTTGGTCGCGTGGTCGCCGATCCGCTCGATGTTCTTGGCGCAGAAAAGCAAGTGCGTGCAGAAGGTTATGTTGCGCGGGTCCTCCATCATATAGGTCAGGAGCTCGCGGAACAGCGAGGTGTAGAGGGCGTCGATCTCGTCGTCGCGGGCCCACACCTGGTGGGCGGCCTCGAGGTCGCGGGCCGAGTAGGCGTCGATCACGTTCTTGAGCTGGGCGAGGCTCAGCTCGGCGATGTGCTCGACCCCGTGGACCAGCTTCTTGGGCTGGATCTGGCCCTGGAGCGCCACGACCCGCTTGGCGATGTTCTTGGCGAGGTCGCCGACGCGCTCGAGGTCGTTCGAGATGCGGATGGCGGCGATGATCTCGCGAAGGTCTCGCGCCATCGGCTGGCGGCGGGCGATCATCAGAATCGCCTTCTCCTCGAGCTCGCGCTGGAGGGCGTCGATCTTGCGGTCGCGGGCGATGACGTTCTGCGCGATCTCGGGGTCGACTCGCGTCAGCGCGGTCATCGAGAGGTCGATGAGTTCCTCGGCGATGCCGCCGATCTCGGCGACGCGGCCGGTGATGTCCTTGAGCTCGTCGTCGAAGGCGCTGACGATATGGTTGTCCGGCATTTTCTGTTTCTCCTCGCGGGCGGCTGCGGCGAGCGGCCTAGCCGAAGCGCCCGGTAATGTAGTCCTGCGTGCGCTTGTCCTTGGGATTGGTGAAGATCTGGTCGGTGGGACCGGTCTCCACCATCACCCCGAGATGGAAGAAGGACGTGCGCTGGGAGACGCGCGCGGCCTGCTGCATCGAATGGGTGACGATGATGATGGTGTAATTCTCGCGAAGCTCGTCGATGAGCTCCTCGACGCGCGCGGTGGCGATCGGGTCGAGCGCCGAGCAGGGCTCGTCCATGAGGATCACGTCGGGGCTGACGGCGATGGTGCGGGCGATGCAGAGGCGCTGCTGCTGGCCGCCGGAGAGGCCGGTGCCCGGCTCGTCGAGGCGGTCCTTCACCTCCTCGAAGAGGCCGGCCTTCTTGAGGCTCGAGACCACGATCGCCTCGACGTCGGTCTTGTGGCGGGCGAGGCCGTGGATGCGCGGGCCGTAGGCGACGTTCTCGAAGATCGACTTCGGGAACGGGTTCGGCTTCTGGAAGACCATGCCGACGCGGGCTCTAAGCTCGACGACGTCGAGGTCGGGATCGTAGATGTCCTTGCCATCGAGGGTGATCGAGCCCTCGACGCGCGCGCTGTCGATGGTGTCGTTCATCCGGTTGATGCAGCGCAGGAACGTCGACTTGCCGCAGCCCGAGGGGCCGATGAAGGCCATCACCGCGCGGTCGGGAATGTCCACCGTCACGTCGAAAAGCGCGTGCTTCTCGCCGTACCAGACATTGACCTTGTCGGTCCGGATGCGCGGCTCGCGCGCGGCCGGCATTGCGTCCTGAGGGGCGGCCACGCTGATCGACACCGTGGGTTTCGTGCTGTCGTTCACAGTTCTACTCCCGATAACGTTCACCACCTACGCTCCAGGCGCTGACGAAGGAAAATGGCGAGCGCGTTCATGACCACCAGGAACGCCAGCAGCACCAGGATGCCGGCGGCGGTGCGGGCGAGGAAGCCGCGCTCGGGGCTGTCGGCCCAGATGAATATCTGCGTGGGCAGCGTGGTCGAGGCGTCGAGAAGGCCGCCCGGCGGGCTGGTGATGAAGGCGTTCATGCCGATGAGGAGGAGCGGCGCGGTCTCGCCCAGCGCGTGAGCGAGGCCGATGATCGTGCCGGTCAGGATGCCGGGCATGGAAAGCGGCAGCACGTGATGGAGGATCATCTGGTGCTTGGAGGCGCCCATGCCAAGGGCCGCCTCCCTGATCGAGGGCGGCACGGCCTTCAGCGCGGCGCGGGTGACGATGATCATCGTCGGCAGGGTCATCAGCGCCAGCACCATGCCGCCGACCAGGGGCGCTGAGCGCGGCAGGCCGAAGAAGTTCAGGAACACCGCGAGGCCAAGGAGGCCGAAGACCACTGACGGCACCGCCGCGAGGTTGTTGATGTTGACCTCGACGATGTCGGTGAAGCGGTTCCTGGGCGCGAATTCCTCGAGATAGATCGCGGCGGCGATGCCGACCGGGAAGCTGATCAGGAAGCAGACCAGGATCGCGTAGAAGGTGCCGACGATGGCGCCGGCGAGGCCGGCGAGCTCGGGGAAGCGGCTGTCGGCGTTGAAGATGAGCCCCCAGTTGAAGGGCGTGCTGACGGCCCCGCGCTCGGCGAGCGTGTCGAACCAGAGGATCTGCTGGTCGCTGATGCGGCGCTGGGTCTCCGGCACGTCGCGCGGGACGTTGTTCTTGTTGAGCTGGTCGAACTGGTCGGAGGCGGGAAGCGAGAGGCGGATCGTCCCGCCGATCACCGAGGGGTCGGCGATCACCGCGTCGCGCACCATGAACTGGGCGTTATTGGTGAGGATGGCGTTGAGGTCGCGGAGATCGCCGGTGCTGGTGACCTCGGGGAACTGGGCGACCAGAGCGTCGCGGATCACCAGGCGATAATTGCCGGCGGCGGGGTTGGCCGCGTCGACCCGCTCGGTGCTGACCGGGAAGTCGAGCGTGACCATGGTCTGCACGAAGGCGCGGTAGCCGAGATAGCCGAGCGAGACGAGAAGCAGGCCGAGAAGGCCGACGGCGAGGCTGATCGCCCCGATGCCGAGGCCCTGCAGCACGAGGTCGCCGCGCTTCCGCCTCCGCCGCGAGGCCTGCGCCTCGGGCGTGCTCCAGATGCCTGCGCTGATCGCTGCGTCCGAGGGACTAGTCATACTTCTCACGATATTTGCGCACGATCGTCAGGGCGTAGACGTTGATGGCGAGCGTGACGAGGAAGAGGACGAGGCCGAGCGCGAAGGCGGCGAGCGTCTTCGGGCTGTCGAATTCGGTGTCGCCGATGAGGAGCGTCACGATCTGAACCGTGACGGTGGTGACGCCGTCGAGCGGGTTCAGCGTGAGGGTGGCGATGAGGCCGGCGGCCATCACCACGATCATCGTCTCGCCGATGGCTCTACTGGTGGCGAGCAGCACGCCGCCCATGATGCCGGGGAGCGCGGCGGGAAGCATGACGCGCGTCATCGTCTCCGCGCGAGTGGCGCCCAGCGCCAGCGAGCCGTCGCGCATGGCGCGCGGCACGGCGCGCAGCGCATCGTCGGCGAGCGAGGAGATGAAGGGGATGATCATGATGCCCATGACCCCGCCCGCGGCGAGCGCGGAGTTGGGCGAGGTGGCGAGGCCGAGCGCCATGCCGCCGCTGCGGATGGCCGGCGCGACGACCAGTACGGCGAAGAAGCCGTAGACCACGGTCGGGATGCCGGCGAGGACCTCGAGGACCGGCTTCACGACCGCGCGGACGCGGTGGTCGGCGTACTCGACCAGGTAGATGGCGGTGAAGAGGCCGACGGGGATGGCGACGGCGAGCGCGACGGCGGCGATGAGCAGGGTGCCGGCGAAGACCGGGACCGCGCCGAAGGCGCCGAGGCCAGCGACCTGATCCTCGCGGATCGGGATCTGCGGCTCCCAGCGCCGGCCGAAGAGGAATTCCCAGACCGGCACCATCTGGAAGAAGCGCGCGGCCTCGAAGAGGAGCGAGAAGATGATGCCGAGGGTGATCAGCACCGCGGTCACCGCCGAGGCGACCATGATGATGCTGAGCGCCCGCTCGACCCCGTTGCGGGCGCGGAAGCGCGGGGCGAGGCGGGTGCGGGCGACGAACATCGCCAGCAGCATCATCGCCAGGATCACCACGATCATCGCCCAGCGGGCGATGGCGGCCCAGCTGAGATAGCGCGCCGCCGCCGCCGCGATCTCGGGCGTGGGCGGGGTGAATTCGTGGCCGGCGGCGACGTTCTTGATCTCGGAGAGGATGAGGGTCAGCTGCGGGCCACTGAGGCCGCCGGTGACGCTATCGGGCAACGAAGCGAGGATCAGGCGGTCGACGACCGGGCCCTGCAGGAAGAGCCAGAGGAGGACCAGGACCAGCGCCGGGAGGCCGACCCAGACCGCGACATAGGCGCCGTGATAGGCGGGGACCGAGTGCGGCTTCACGCCCGAGCTCGCGCCCGCGGTGATGGCGGCGATGCCGTAGCTGCGGCCGATGAAGAATGCGACGCCCGAGAGAACGAGGATCAGGAGAAAGGCGTAGGAAGCCACGTACTCATCCCTGCTTGCCCGCTCGAGGGGCGGTACGGAGGAGGTTCGGTCGGAGCCGGCAGGGCCGGGGACGAAGCGGCCACGCGGTCCGAACACCGCGTGGCCGGATCAGTTGCGGGCTTAGCCCGGGTAGCGGGTGAAGGGCGTGGCGGCGACGACCGCGGCGGCATCGGCGGCGCGAACGTCATCGGGCAGGGCGACGAGGCCGCGCTCGCTCAGATAGCCGTCCGGGCCGATCGCGTCCTCTTCCATGTAGAACTCGACGAACTCCTGGAGGCCCGGGATCACGCCGCGGTGGGCGTTCTTCACATAGAAGAAGAGCGGGCGGGAGACGCCGTAGGAGCCGTCACGGATGGTGTCGGCGCTCGGCTCGACGCCCTCGACCGCGATCGGCTTCAGGGAGTCCATGTTCTCGTAGAGGAACGAGTAGCCGAAGATGCCGAAGGCGTTCGGGTCCTGGTTGAGGCGCTGGACGATGAGGTTGTCGTTCTCGCCGGCCTCGATGAACTTGCCGTCCTGGCGCATGCGGGCGCAGACCTCGGTGCGGCGGGCCGCCTCGAGGCCGTCGAGAGCGGCGAAGGAGCGGCAGCCGGGAGTCATGACGAGCTCGACGAAGGCGTCGCGGGTGCCCGAGGTCGGCGGCGGGCCGAACACGGTGATCGGGGTGCTCGGGAGCGAGGGATCGATGTCGCTCCAGTTGTTGTAGGGGTTGGCGACGACCTGGCCGTTGACCTCGACCTCGGCGGCGAGCGCCTGGAAGAGTTGGGCCTTGGTGAGGTCGAGGGGGGCCGAGTTGGCGCGCGAGACGGCGATCGAGAGGCCGTCATAGCCGATGAGCGCCTCGGTGACGTTGGTAACGCCGTTCTGCTGGCAGAGGGTCCACTCGGACTGGGTCATCGGGCGCGAGGCGCCGGTGATGTCGGCGGTGGCCGGGCCGACGCCGGCGCAGAAGGCCTGCATGCCGCCGCCCGTGCCGGTCGACTCGACGACCGGGGCGCGCATGCCGGTGGCGTTGGAGAACTGCTCGGAAACGGCCTGGGTGTACGGGAACACCGTCGAGGAGCCGACGATCCGGATCTGATCGCGGTTCTGGGCCGCGGCGGGAAGGGTGGCAAGGACCACCGCTGTGGCGGCCAGGCCGCCGAGAAGCGTGAATTTCACCTGATTTCTCCCTATTGGGTGCGAAAGCCGCCGGATGGCCGAAAAAGCCGCCTGGTCGGGTGTTTCGCGGCGGACCCTAGTGAGCTTGGGTGATGCTTCTATGACAGCGCGATTGCAGTTGTGTGACAGTCTATGTCACTGATCCTACGCGATTTTTTCCTGCCGTTGCGGCGCCGGGAGCGCGAGAGTCGATTCGTCGAAGCGGACGCTGAAGAGGGCCCCCTGCCCCGGCTCGCTCTCGATCGAGAGGCGCGCCCGGTGGCGGTTGAGGATGTGCTTGACGATGGCAAGGCCGAGGCCCGTGCCGCGGTTCTGGCGGTCGTCGTCGACGCGGTAGAAGCGCTCGGTGAGGCGCGGCAGATGCTCGGCCGGTATGCCCGGCCCGAAATCGCGCACCGAGACGAGGCACGCGCTGCGCGCCCCCGAGGGGCGGATCAGCGAGACGACCACGCGCTTGCCGGTGCGGCCGTATTTCAGCGCGTTCTCGAGGAGGTTGGAGAAGACCTGGACGAGCTCGTCGCGGTCGCCGGGCACGATAACGCCGCCCTCGGGCAGCTCGGACTCGACGGTGACGCCAAGCTCGGCGGCGAGCGGCTCGAAGGCGTCGAGGACGTGCTGGAGGACGGAGAGGATGTCGACCGGGTCCTGCGGCCGCATATGGACCTTCATCTCGATGCGGTTGAGCGAGAGGAGGTCGTCGATGAGGCGGCTCATGCGCTGCGACTGGCCGTGCATGATGCCGAGGAAGCGCTCGCGCGCGGCCGGATCGTCCTTGGCCGGGCCCTGCAGGGTCTCGATGAAGCCGGTGAGGGAGGCGAGCGGGGTCCTGAGCTCGTGGCTGGCATTGGCGACGAAGTCGGCGCGGGCGCGCTCGGCGCGGCGCTGCTCGGTGAGGTCGTCGATGACGAGCACGATGGTGTCGGGGCGCTCGCCGGCCACCGCGCCGAGCGGGGCGAACCAGGCGGCGAACCAGCGCTCGGTCGGCACGCGCTCGAAGAACTCGACGCCGACCGGCCCGCCGCCGGCCGCGACGCGCTGCAGGGCGGTGACGAGGTCGGGGGCTCTCAGGCGCGCGGTGAGGAGATCGCCGACCTTGAGCGGGAAGGCCGCCCGCGAGCGGGCGTTGGCGAAGCGCACGATGCCGGCCGCGTCGAGGAGGAAGCACGGCTCGGGCAGCGCCTCGGCGAAGCGCATCATCGCGCTGTTGGGCTCCTGGCCGCTCGGCACGGCCGATTCGCCCGGCGCGGGCTGCCGCTGGGGGAGGGCGAGAAGGATGGCGACGACGGCGAAGATGAGGAGCCCGGCCCACACCGCGACGGCGCCGACGGCCATGAGCAGAAGGAGCGCGGCGGCGAGGCCGGCGAGCGGCCAGCGCCACTCGAAGAACCGCCAGGTGGCCAGACTCGGCCGCCAGCCGGGCGGGAGGTCGGGCCGCGGCTCAGCCATGGCGCGGCTCGCCGTCACACCCCGACGGGCGGACGAAGCGTAGACTGGGGCGGGGTGCGCTGCCCGATTCGGGCCCCGGGAGGCGCCGGCCGAGACTTGTGGGCGGCGCCATCCGAGGCCCCCGGGCGGCCTTTTGGCTTGGCTGCAAGGTCTGATATGTCTCCGGTTTCGGCCGTTCAATGTCGGTTATGACAGACATTTCTGCAGTTTTGTTGAAGTCGTTGCAGAAGCGGGACCCGTGGGATCCGGCGGCCCGCCAGCGCGTCTATACGCAGGCGCGCATGGCGATGTTGCGGAAGCTGTGGTCGCTGCAGCCCCCGCTCCTCCCCCAGCAGATCGAGGCCAACGTCGCCAAGTTCGATTCGGCCGCGGCGCGGCTCGAGGCCGAGTTCGCGGCCCGCCAGCGGCAGGC
>JADYYB010000076.1 GCA_020853895.1 Bauldia sp. | reverse complement strand
CGGCGCCGCCGGTCGCCGCGAGGAAGCCCGTGCCGAAGATCAGCACCACGACCTTGAGGATGACGAAGACGCCGGTCTTCACCACCGCCACGGCGTGGAGGAGCGCGGAGACCGGGGTCGGGGCGACCATCGCGGCGGGCAGCCAGAAATGCATCGGCATCACCGCCGCCTTGCCGCTGCCGAAGACGTAGAGCGCGAGGAGCACCGGCACGAGCGCGGGGGCGAGCTTGCCGTCGAGCGTGCCGCCGGGGGCAAAGTCGAGCGTGCCGGCGGCGAAGCCGGTCCAGACGATCGCCGGCAGGAGGAGCACGGTCGAGGAGCCGACCAGCATCAGGAGATAGAGGCGGCCGGCGCGCATCGCCTCCGGCGTGCCGCGATGGGTGACCAGCGGATAGGTCGAGAGGGTGAGGAGCTCGTAGAAGAGGAAGAGCGTGAAGAGATTGCCCGCGAGCGCGACGCCGATCGTGGCGGTGATCGCGATGCCGAAGCAGAGATAGAAGAAGGTCTGCCGCGGCTCGTCGTTGGCCCGCATGTAGCCGATCGAATAGACCGTGTTGGCGATGCGGAGGACCGCCGCTGTGCCGGCGAAGAGCGCGCCCAGCGGCTCGACCGCGAAGGATATGTCGAGGCCGGGAAGGACGGTGAGGAGGTCGAGCTCGGGCCGCGCGCCGCCGAGGATTGCGGCGATGAGGGCGATGACGATGGCCGCGGTGAGGAAGCTCGCGAGGACGGTGATGGTCTCGCGAAGGTCCGGCCAGCGGCCGGTGATGGGCACCAGCAGGGCCGCTATGGCTGGCACCAGGATCGACGCGAGGGTGAGCGCCTCGGGGGTCATGCCGTGGCCCCCCGGCTCTGACGATTTTCAGAATGCGGCGCGTCCCCTCTCCCCAGAGGGGAGAGGGCCAGGGTGAGGGGGTACAGGTCCATCCGGATGGGGCGCGAGAAGGCGACCGCTCCGGATAGGTGGAGCCCCCTCACCCCAGCCCTCTCCCCGCCGGGGAGAGGGGGCTGGTTGGCGAGGCTCCGCGCGAGCTGGGTGACGCCGGTCATGGGGCGGTGCCCAGGAGGGCTGCGGCAGCGGCGCGGGCGCTGCCGGCGAGGAGGTCGGTTCTGAGGCCGAACACCACCGTCGCCGCCGTGAGGAGGCCGAGGGTGAGCAGCATCGAGGGCGGCGCCTCGGCGGCGCGGGCGGTGGCGGCGACCGGTTCGCGGAAGAAGGCGACTTCCACCACGCGGCCGAGATAGAGGATCGCGAGGAGCGAGCTCAGAACGATGATGGCGGCCAGCCACCACCAGCCGAGCTCGATCGCGCCGAGGACGAGGTACCATTTCGACAGGAAGCCGACGGTGCCCGGAATGCCGACCAGGCTGAGGCCGGCGATGACGAAGGCGGTCATGGTCAGCGGCATCCGGCGGCCGATGCCGGCGAAGTCGCCGAGGCGCGCCGATCCGCCGTTGCGGAAGACGGCCGCGCCGACCGCGGCGAAGAGCGCGCCCTTGGTGATGCCGTGGGCGAGGATGTGGAGATAGCCGCCGGTGACGCCCGAGGCGGTCGCCATGGCGAGGCCGAGGATGATGTAGCCGATCTGCCCGACCGAGGAGTAGGCGAGCATCCGTTTGACGTTGTCCTCGTAGACCGCGACCAGCGCGGCGACAACGATGGCGACCGTCGAGAGGAGGAGCAGCACCTGGTTGACCGGCAGCGCGCTCGAAATGAAGCCGATGCCGAAAACGCCGAAGATGTAGCGGGCCAGCAGATAGACGGCGACCTTGGTCGCCGTGGCGGCGAGGAAGATGGTCGCGAAGCTCGGCGCGTAGGCGTAGGCGTTGGGCAGCCAGAGGTGGAGCGGGAAGAGCGCCAGCTTCAGGCTGATCCCGACGATGATGAAGGCGAGCGCGGCGAGCACCGGGCGCGCGGACTCGATCTCGGCGATGCGCTCGGCGATGAGGCCGAGATTGAGCGTGCCGGTCATGATGTAGAGGAGGCCGACGCCGATCACGTAGAAGGTGGCGCCGATCGTGCCGACGATCAGGTACTGGTAGGCGGCGACGAGCGCCCGCCGGTTCCGGCCCAGCGCGATGAGCGTATAGGTCGAGAGCGAGGAGATCTCGAGGAAGACGAAGGCGTTGAAGGCGTCGCCGGTGATAGCGATGCCGAGGAGGCCGGTCAGGCAGAGCAGGAACATGGCGTAGAACCATGCCTGCCGTTCCTCGGGCAGTTCGGCGGCGACGCTCCGGAAGGCGAAGGGCACGATCGCGGCGGCGATGGCCGCGACCAGCAGGAGGATCGGCGCGTTGATGCGGTCGACCCGATACTCGATGCCGATCTCGGGCGCCCAGCCGCCGATCCGGTAGGAGATGGTGTCGACGTAATAGACCTGGACCAGCAGCGCCGCCGCGATCAGCAGCACCGCGACCGCGACGATCTGCGCGATGCCCCAGGCGATCGGACCCTTCCGTGCCAGCGCGGCAAGGATCGCCCCGAAGAGCGGGACGATGACGAGGAGCGGCGGCAGTTGGTCGACCAGCGCCAGCATCAGTCCTGGTCGTTCCTGGAGAAGATCTCGTCCTCCTCGATCGTGCCGTAGGCCTCGTTGATGCGGACCACGAGGGCGAGGCCGAGCGCGAGGGTGGCCACGCCGACGACGATGGCGGTGAGGATGAGGACGTGCGGCAGCGGGTCGGAATAGACCGTGAAGCCCTCGGCGATGATCGGGGCGGTGCCGCCGAGCAGCTTTCCGGGCGAGATGTAGAGAAGATAGACCGAGGTCTGGAAGAGCGAGAGGCCGATCAGCTTCTTGATCATGTTGCCGCGCGCGACGACGACGTAGAGCCCGGCGACCATCAGGAAGATGACGATCCACTGGTTGTAGTGGCCGACGAACTCGTTGAGCGTGCCGACGAGGTTCATGAGCGGTCGCGCCCGGCGAAGGCGTAGAAGATCGCGAGCATGGTGCTCGACACCGTGATGAGCACGCCGAGCTCGACGAGGAAGACGCCCGTCTCCTGCGCGAGGTGCACGTCCTCCCGGAGGCGCGAATAGTCGAGGAAGTTGCCGCCGGTCAGCCAGCCGGCGACGCCGGTGCCGGCGTAGATGGCGACGCCGAGCGGCACCATCGTCTCGACCAGCCAGGGCGGGACGATCCGCGTCAGGGCGCTCAGCCCGTAGATGAGGCCGTAGAGGATGAAGCCGGCGGCGACGATGACGCCGGCCTGGAAGCCGCCGCCCGGGCCGTAATCGCCGTGGAACTGGACGTAGAGGCCGAAGAGGAGGACCAGCGGCAGGAAGATCTTGGTGGCGACGCGGAGGATGGCGTCAAAGCGCATCGCCGCCCTCCCCCGGCTTCGGGTTGCGGCGGCGGGTGCCGCGCTTGAGGAGGACGAGGACGGCGATGCCGGCGGTGAAGATCACGGTGGTCTCGCCGAGCGTGTCGAAACCGCGGTAGCTCGCCAGCGTCGAGGTGACGGCATTGGCGATGCCGGTCTCGGGCACGGTGCGCTCGAGATAGTCCGGGCCGGCGGCGTGGATCGGCTGGGTCGGGTCGCCGAAATCGGGAAGGTCGAGCGTGCCCCAGACGAGGACCGCGCCGGTGACGCCGGCGACGAAGAGCGGGAGGAGCGTCGAGCGCATCGGCTTGGCCTCCTCCATCCTGGTGAGGTGGAGGGCGCTCAGCAGCAGCACGGCGGAGACGCCGGCGCCGACCGAGGCCTCGGTCATGGCGACGTCGACGGCGTCGAGGACGACGAGCACGGTCGCCATCAGGAAGGAGTAAATGCTGGCGAGCACGACCACGCCGAATAGATTCCGGAGCCGCGCGATGCCGAAGGTGAGGACGGCGAGGCCGGTGAGGAGCGCCATGTTGAAGAGCGCCTCGGCGTTGAAGATGGTCGCCTCGGCCATCACGACGCGCCCTTCTCGACCGCCGAGCCGGGCTCGGCGCTCTCGTCGGCGCCGAGCGGTTTCAGCTTCGCGTGGAGCGCGGCGCGGATCACCGCGTGGGTCGCCATCGGGCCGGCGAAGAGGAGGAAGAGGACGAGGATCACGAGCCGCGCGGTGACGAGGTTCCAGCCCGACTCCACGGCGAGGCCGAGAAGGATCAGGCTGGCGCCGATCGTGTCGGAGAGCGAGACCGCATGGAGGCGGGTGAAGACGTCGGGCATGCGGTTGATGCCGAGCGCGCCGAGGATGACGAAGAACCCGCCGCCGATGATGAGCGCGGCGGCGACGAGGTCGCGGAAAAGGTCGAGGATCACGGCTCCTCCCCCGCGGAGCCGAGGCCGCCGTAGCGGAAGAATTTCAACACCGCGAAGACTCCGACGATGTTGAGGAGCGCATAGGTGAGGCCGATGTCGAGGAACTCGGGGCGGCCGGTGAAGAAACCGAACAGCGCAAGGAAGACGATCGCCGCAACGCCGACCGAGTTGGCGGCGACGAGGCGGTCGAAGATGGTCGGGCCTTTCAGCGCGCGGGCAATGAAGAGCGCGAGGCCGACGAGCACGGCGAGAAGGCCGGCGAGGAAGACGTAAGTCACGCCCGCGCTCCAGCCGCGGGTTTATGGGGGGCCCTCCCCTCGAACTGTCTGACCTTCCGATCCATCGTCCCTTCGCGCACGCCCTCGGCGCCGGCCTCGGTCAGCGCGTGGACGACGAACTCGCGGTCCTCGCGGTCGTAGATCGCGGTGATCGTGCCCGGCGTCAGGGTGATCGAGCTCGCGTAGGTGACGAGGCCGATGTCGGTCTCCTGCGAGATGCGCGTGCGGAAGAGGCGCGGGGAGATCGGGAGGCGCGGGTTCAGCACGATCCGGGCGACGTCGAGGGTGGACTTCGCCATCTCCTTGACCAGCCACGGCCAATAGCGCAACCCCGCCGGAATTCGCTCGAGCGGCAGGCCCTCCTCGTCGAGATAACCGACTCTAAAACCGAGGAGCGCGACGATCAGCGAGACCGCCGCGCCGCTGATCATCAGGAACGGCGTGTAGTGTCCGGAGAGGAGCAGCCAGAAGCCGAAGAGGACGAGAAACATCGCGGCGAGGCGCATCGTCGGCTGCTTCCGTTGACCTTTGATCTTGGGCCGCCCCCGCGGCGACCGGGGATCGAATATTCCGGATTCGATCCGAAGGCGAACGTTTTCGTGAAGCGATGACCGGTTGCCTCTGTCGCGGGCGGCGTGTCACCGCTGAAGCGAAGCCGAGAGTGGCAAGGACGATGAGCGAACGCGGAAAGATCGTGAAGACGAGGAGGGAGTGGGAGGCGCAGCTCACGCCCATCCAGTTCTACATATTGCGCGAGGCTGGGACCGAGATGGCCTTCACGGGCCCGCATCTCAACGAGAAGCGTGTCGGGGTCTATCGCTGCGCGGGATGCGGGGCGCCGCTCTTCGCTTCGGGCACCAAGTTCGAGTCGGGGACCGGGTGGCCGAGCTTCTACGCACCGATCGGCGCGGAGTCGGTGAGCGAGCGCAAGGAAGGATGGCTGCCGCGGCGGACCGAGGTGCGCTGCGCGACCTGCGAGGGGCATCTCGGGCACGTCTTCAAGGACGGGCCGAAGCCGACCGGGCTCCGCTACTGCATGAACGGCTACGCGCTGGAATTCGAGGCCGCGGGCTAGAGCTCCTCCCTCTCGCACATCCCCCTAACCGCTTCCCCGGCGAAAGCCGAGGTCCATTCGACCGGTGCCGCGAGCCGCGCCGTTGTATGGGCCCCGGCTTTTGCCGGGGAAGCGGATCAGGGACGAGCTGGAAATGGAAACGCCGCCAGAGGGCGGCGTTTCTGACGGATCGGGAACGAGACTACCGCGCCTTCTCGTACATCTCGGCGACGTGGTCCCAGTCGATGAGGCTGTCGACGAAGGCCTCGAGGTATTTCTGCCGGGCGTTGCGGTAGTCGATGTAATAGGAGTGCTCCCAGACATCGACGCCGAGGATCGGGGTGCCGCCGTGGACGAGCGGGTTCTCCCCGTTCGGGGTCTTGGTGATCGCAAGGCGCCCGTCCTTGACCGCGACCCAGGCCCAGCCCGAGCCGAACTGGCCGACGCCGGCCGCGACGAAGTCGGCGCGGAACTTGTCGTAGCCGCCGAGCTCGTCGGCGAAGGCCTTCTCGAGGATGCCGGGGAGCTTGTTGCCGCCCCCGCCCTTCTTCATCCACTGCCAGAAATGGATGTGGTTGTAGTGCTGGCCGGCATTGTTGAAGAGGCCCGCGTTCTGGCCGAAAGAGCCGCGCACGACCTCCTCGAGGGTCTTGGTCTCGAGGCCGCTGCCCTGAAGGAGTTCGTTGCCCTTGGTGACATAGGCCTGGTGATGCTTGTCGTGGTGGAATTCCAGCGTCTCGGCCGACATGAAGGGCTGCAGGGCGTCATACGCATAGGGGAGGGGGGGCAGTTCGAACGCCATGGCTGGCTCCTCTGAAGGCGGCGGCTGAGTGGCCTTGGGTGTGGGTCTGGGAAGATAGGGGCCGCCCCGCCCAGCGGCAACAGCCTAGGTCCCGGCTGGGATTCGGTAGAGCTTAAGTCACGTTGGAATCACTTGAATGTGAGAGGGCTTCCGCTCCCTTGCCAAGGGACAAGCGCCAGCCGAACAGTCGTCTCCGGGGCAAAACGCCCCAGGCTCATGCCGGCTCGAGGGTGAGGGAGACACATGAGGATCAGGGTTCTTGTCGGAACGGTGGTGGCCGCAGCGACCGCGCTGGCCAGCATCGCCTATGCGCAGACGGTCTCGGACCCCATCGCGGTCCGCAAGGGCATCATGCAATCGAACGGGGCGTCGGTCGGCATCATCAACGCGATGCTGCAGCCCGGGGCGGCCTATGACGCCGCCGCGGCCACCGCGGCGCTGACCACGATCGCCGGCAACATGGTGCGCTTCCCGATGCTGTTCCCGGAGGGCAGCCAGACGGGCGGCACGCCGGCGACGCGCGCCCTCCCCGCGATCTGGGCGAACCTCGCCGACGTCCAGGCGCGCGCGGCGAAGCTCTCGACCGACGCGGCGACGGCCGCCAACGCGGCGGCGGACGGGGTCGAGTCGCTCCGCGCGGCGTTCGCCGAGGTCTCGCCGAATTGCGGCGGGTGCCATCAGCTCTATCGCGGGCCGGCCGCCTAGCCGGACTCGCAGTCGTTCTCCGGAGAGCGCGGCCATCGGGCCGCGCTTTTCGTTTCACGCAAGGGCGCGCACGGCCGCCCGCAGCGCGTCGGACGGGCGGGTCATGCCGACCGGCCGGCCGTTCCGGTCGCGCTCGGTGCGCTCGACGCGGTCCGCGAGCGCGGCGGCCGCCTCGCCGTCCGGCCGGGCGAAGGTCGCGAGCATCAGAGCCGCTGCGATGTCGCTGGCGCGATTGCCGCCGTCGTCCGCCTTGATGGCGATGCCGATGCCGGCGGCGGGGATGGCGATGCAGTGGACGCCCTCGGCGCCGCCCTTGAGGTAGGGGCCGTCCGATCCGAAGAGCTTCAGGATCTCGGTGTCGAGGCGGCCACGGCCGGCGACCAGCTCGGGCTCGTGCCGGCATGCGTCGAGGAGGCGGCGGGCGGCGCCTGCTCGGGCGGGCGGGAGCCCCTCCCCGGTCGCCAGCCGCGCGAAGCCGAGCGCGAGGGCGCGCAGCGGGATGGCGTAGTTGGGGAGCGAGCAGCCGTCGGTGCCGGTGGTCTCGGGCGTCGGCGTCACCCCGGTGAACCCGGCGACGACCTCGCGGATGCGGGCCTGGACCGGATGGCCGTAGGCCTCGTAGCCGGCCGTCGGCTCGCCGAGATGGCAGGCGAGGCAGAGCATGCCGGCGTGCTTGCCGGAGCAATTGTCGTGCAGCCGGCCGGGCTTGCCGCCGGCGGCGGCAAGGGCGCGGGCGGCGGTGTCGCTGAGCGGCCAGTGGCCGCCGCAGGCGAGGTCGCTCTCGCCGAGGCCGACGCGATCGAGCATGCGGCGGGCGATCTCGACGTGACGGGGCGTGCCGCTATGCGAGGCGCAGGCGAGCGCGAGCTCCTCGTCGCCGAAGCCGAGCGCCTCGGCGGCGCCGGTCTCGACCAGCGGGACGGCCTGCAGGAGCTTGATCGCCGAGCGCGGATAAATTGGTTGATCCACGTTGCCGAAGAGCAACAGGGGATTCCCTCTCGAATCAACCGCCGCGAGCGCGCCGCGGTGACGGGACTCGATCAGCGGACCCCGCCAGGCCTCTGCGATCACAGGGTTTTCCGAGTCGTCCACAGTCATAGGCGCAGCGCGGTGGGTTGCGGGGGTTCGCATTGGGCGTGTTGTTGAATTCGACTCTGAAGGGTGATTGAGTCACCCCGCTCCGGACCGGTTTTTTGCCCGGACGGGGTGCATGCGAGACCGTGTTCCGTCGGCGTTTTTGGCCTCGCCGCAGGTATCGGTCTTAGCCGAATGGGGGGAGACAGCACGCTCCGAGTATGTGCTTTCTCCGGGCTGGGACACCAAGTGCTTTTTGCCGCCGGCATTTGCCGGACGGCCTTTGAACTCTCGGCCCTGTCGACGCGAAGGTACGGATCTTCGGATCCGCTCTCTCCCCCTACGGCCTCCCCTCCCGCCACAATGATTCGTGCCGCCCGCCAGTTCAGCCGCGGACGCCGGCGCCGCTCCGAAGTCGCTTCCAAGTCTAGGTTTCCCGTTTACGGTCGTTAATCGCGAATCGCCTAGGTTTTCGCGATCGTGTCGTCACACCTGGACCATATGGAGGATCGTCTATGAGGCTGACTCTCATTCATGGCGTCGTCGGTGTCGTGGCGTTTTCTGTCCCGGCGTTCGCTTCGACCAGCGGGATAGTGCCGAGCGAGGGAGTCCGGAACACGCTCCCACAGGGCTACGTGCAGGTGGCGACGACCGTAGAGGAGGAGGGAGACGGTCCGTTCTTCGCGGCGCTCCGGATCCTCGAGCGCCTCGGGCTCGAGGAAGGGGTGGACGCCATCGGCGAGGCGCAGTACCGCGCCGAGAGCCTCGCGAGGATCGGAGACCCCAATGTCCCGGACGAGGCGGCCGACGAGAATTTCCGCTGCGCCGTGATGAGCGCGGCGGGCGTTCCCATCAAGTGCGTGAGCTATCTGCCCTGAGCTGCTGGCTCCAGGCCCCGGCCGGGCCTGGAGCCAGGCGCCCGCGCGGCTAGAGGCGGGCGAAGTGCTGGTCCTTCTGGCTCGCCGGGTATTTGAGCCCGAAGCCGAAGAGCCGGTCGACGCCGATATGGGCGATCCAGATCACCGCCACCGGCACGAGATAGGGCATATCCAGATGGAGACCGGCCGCGGCGAGCGGGACCGGCACGAGGTAGGTGTGGGCGAGATTGTAGGCCCACGCGCCGGCGCGCGGGCTCCGCAAATAGCCGAGCAGCGCGAGGTCGGGCGCGAGGATGAGAGCCAGGAACAGCCACCACGAGCCGTCGATGTGTGCGTAGGCGATCAATGCCAGGGCGAGAACGAGCGCGCCTTCGAGGCGCAGGATCAGGTTGACCTGACTTAGCCCGCCCGGCCACGCGGCATCCGGATCTCTCGTGGTCATCACCCAGCCTCTCCGCGGGCCAGTCCCGCGGAGCGGAGGCTAAGCCTATTCGGCGGCGGGGCGAAACTCGGCGACGGCGATCGGCTCGCGATAGACCGGGCCGCGCTCGGCGGCGGCGAGTTCGGAAGCGAGGCGCTGCTCCTCCGCGGCCCGCGGCTTGGAGATCCGGGCGACCACCGAATAGACCACCGGCGTCAGGAAGAGCGTGGCGAAGGTCGCAAGGCCGAGCCCGCCGACGATGATCCAGCCGAGCGACGCGCGCGACTCGGCGCCGGCCCCGCCCTGCAGGAGCAGCGGCACGCCGCCGAGGATGGTGGCGATCATGGTCATCACCACCGGCCGGAGGCGGATGTTGGAGGCGTTGACGATCGCCTCCTTCACCGATTGGCCCTGGTCCCTGAGCTGGTTGGCGAACTCGACGATGAGGATGCCGTTCTTGGCCATGATGCCGACGAGCATCACCAGCCCGATCTCGCTGAAGAGGTTGAGCGAGTTGCCGGTCAGCACCATCGAGTAGATCGCGGCGGCGAGGCCGAAGGGGACGGTGGCGAAGAGGATGAGCGCGCTGGTGAAGCTCTCGAACTGCGCGGCCAGCACCAGCACCACGACGATGATCGCGAAGATGAAGGTGTAGACGATGTCGTTCGAGGTCTGCTGCAGCTGGCGGGCCTCGCCGGTCAGCACGGTCTCCATGCCCTCGGGGAGGCTCGCGTCGGCGAGGCGCTGCATCTCCGGGATCGCGTCCGAAAGGGCGACGCCCTCGTTGAGGGTGGCGCTGACATTGATCGAGCGCCGCTGATCCTGCCGGTTGAGGTTCGGCGCCACCGCCGACTCCTCGAAGCGGACGAGGCTCGAGAGCGGGACGATGCGCCCGCTATTGGTCTCGATGGGGATGTTGTCGAGGTCGTTCTGGCCCTGGATCATCCCCTCGGGCACGTCGGCCCTTACCGGGATGCCGGTGTCGCCGACGAAATACTCGCCCATGTTCTGGCCGTCGAGGAGCATGCGGACGACCGAGGAGAGGCTGTTGATCGAGACGCCGAGATCGGTCGCGCGCTCGCGGTCGATGGCGAGCGAGAGCTGCGGCTGGGTGGTGTTGTAGTTGACGGTGACCGAATCGAAGAGCGGGCTCTCCTCCATCACCGCCTGAAGCTCGCGGGCGGCGTCGGCGATCTCCGCGTACTCGATGCCGGTGACGACGAAGCTGAGCCCGCCGCCGCTGTTGCCGGCGGCCCGGAGGCCGAGGCTGTTGCCGCTGCGCGCCTGGACGCTGACGCCGGGGACGCTGGCGAGGCGGCGGGTGAGGTCGGCGGCGATCTCGCCCTGGCTCCGCGAGCGCTCGCCCCACGGGGCGAGGGTGAGGGTGATGAAGGCGCCGTCCCCGCCTGAGCGGACCACCGCGAAAGTGTGCGTCGCCTCGCCGCTCTCGATGAGCGGCTGCACGGCGGCCTCGACGAGGCCGAGCTGCTCCTCGGTGTAGTTGATGGTGGCGCCGAGCGGGGTCGAGAGGTTGATCGAGACCACGCCGCGGTCCTCGGCGGGGGCGAGCTCCTGCGGGATGGTGGTGAAGGCCCACCAGGCGCCCGAGGCGAAGAGGCCGAAGAGCAGGAAGGTCACCAGCGGGGCGTTGACCGCCGCGCTCAGGAGACGACGGTAGATCGCGGCGAGGACATTGCCGACCCCGCCGACGAGCCGGCTCAGCGGGCTGCGCTGATGCTCCTCCTTCTCGGGGCCGATGAGGCGCGAGGCGAGCATCGGCACCAGCGTGAGGGCAACCACCGCGGAGAGCGCGACCGAGAAGGCGAGCACGAAGCCGAACTCGGTGAAGAGCTCGCCGGCCTGGCCGGGCAGGAACGAGATCGGGATGAACACCGCGGCCAGCGTGGCCGTGGTCGAGATGACGGCGAAGAACACCTGGCGCGTGCCGAGCACCGCGGCGGCGCGTGGACCCATCCCCTCCGCCCGCCGGCGCGAGATGTTCTCGATGACCACGATGGCGTCGTCGACGACGAGGCCGGTGGCGAGCACCAGCGCCAGGAGCGTGAGGATGTTGATCGAGAAGCCGACCAGCCACATCGCGGCGAGCGTGCCGATCAGCGCCACCGGCACGGTGATCGCCGGGATGAAGGTGATCCGCGCCGAGCGCAGGAAGACGTAGATGATGCCGATGACGATGGCGGTGGCGAGGATGAGCGCCCACACCACCTCCTCGATCGCGCCCTCGATGAAGGTCGCGTCGTCGGAGGTGACGATGACGGAAAGGTCGTCGGGAAGCGTGGCGTTGAGGTCGTCGATGACGCGGTGCAGGCCGCCGGAGATCTCGAGCGTGTTGGACTGCGCCTGGCGGACGATGCTGAGGCCGATGCCCGGCTCGCCGTTGATGCGCAGCGAGGTGGTGCGGGCCGAGGGGCCGAAGATCACGCCGGCGACGTCGCCGACGCGGGTCTGCGGGTTGATCTGGATGGCCGAGATCTCATCGGCACTCTTCACGGAGGCGTCGGCGCGCACCATGATCGAGCGGTTGGGGTCGGCGAGGCTGCCGGCCGGCGAATCGAGCGCGATGTCGTCGAGCGCGTTCTGGAGGTCGTTGACGGTGAGGCCGCGGGCGGTCAGCGCGTTCGGGTCCACCACGATGCGGACCTCGGAGGCCTGGGTGCCGAAGACCTGGACGTCGGCCACGCCCTCGACCGCGGCGAGGCGTGGGATGATGCGATCCTCGACGACCTGGGTGAGGTCGTCGATCGGGCGGACGCGCGAGGTCACCGCCAGCTGGGCGATGGGCGAAGACTCGGAATCGGTCTTGAAGATGGTCGGTGTGCTGGCGTCGCTGGGGAGGCCACGGGCGTTGTTGCCGAGCGCGTCTCTTAGGTCGTTGGTGGCGACCTCGATGTCGACGTCCTCGGCGAAGGTGATGGTGACGCGGCTGTTGCCCGAGCTGCTCTGCGAGGCGATCGAGGTGATGCCGGGGATGCGGGCGACCGCGCCCTCGATGACGGCGGTGACCTCCTTGTCGACGACCTCGGGCGTGGCCCCGGTATAGGAGGTGCGGACGGTGATGACCGGCTGGTCGGAGCTCGGCAGCTCGCGGACCTCGATGGCGCCGAGCGCAGCGAGGCCGGCGACCACGATCAGGAGGTTGAGGACGATGGTCAGGACGGGGCGGCTGACGCAGAGGGCGGCGATGCCGGCGCCTCCCTTCCAGATGCCCTTGGGCTCGGACGGCTGGGGTTCGGCGAGGTCGGTCATGGTCGCTCGTCGCTTCTCTTAGGGGATCGCTGCGGGAGACGCCGCGCCGTTCGCGACGCCGCCCGCGCCTTGCAGGAGGCGCTGGATCATCTCGGGCGGCAGGGTCTCGCCGCGGGCGAGGCGCTCGATCACCGGGGGCGGCAGCTGGCCGCCCTCGCGGAGCTGGGCGATGGCCTCGGCGGAGAGCGGCGAGCCCGCGCGGATGAGCTCGGCGATCTCCTGCGGGATCGCGGCGGCGACGCGGGCGCCGGCGTTCGCGGGCGCTGCGGCGACCGGGGCGGCACTTGTCGGGGCAGCGCCAGCGGCCGTCGGCGCGGCCGGCGGGGTGGCGATCGCGACCGTCGCGCCGTCGCGGAGGCGCTGGTAGCCCTCGATGATCACCTGGTCCTCGCCGGTCAGGTTGGCGGCGACGACGACCGTGCCGCTGCGCCGGCTGATGATCTGCACCGGCGTCCGCCGCGCGCGGTTGCCGTCGATCTTCCAGACATAGGAGCCCTGGCTGTCCCAGAGGACGGCGAGCGAGGAGACGGTCGGCCGCTCCTCGCCGGGGAAGCTGATCGTGACGTTGACCGCCATGCCGGGGCGGAGACCTTCGATCCCGCCGTCGAGGCCGGCCTCGACGCGGAAGGTGCGGGTGGTCTCGTCGATGCGGCTGTTGACCGCCGTCACCGTGCCGGCCATCGGCTCGATCACGCTTTCCGAGGTGGCGATCACGGGCTGCCCGGGGCGCAGACGCCCGGCGAAACGCGCGGGCGCCTCGAAGGTGACCCTGAGGCTCGACATATCGTCGAGCGTGGTGATCTCCGTCGAGGGCGAGACGATGTCGCCGACGGTGACATTGATGAGCCCGACGACGCCTGCGAACGGCGCGGTGGCGCTCCGCCGCGCGAGGGCGACCTCGGCGCTTCTGAGATCGATCTCGGCGCGGGCGGCGGCGTTGCGCGCGTCGGCCAGCGCGACCTCGGTGATGTTCTGGCTCCGGGCGAGGCGCTCGGCGCGCTCGAGGGCGGAGTTCGCCGCGTCGAGGGCGAGACGAGCGCGTTCGACGGCGATCTCCTGGTCGTCGTCCTCGAGGGTGAGGATCACCTCCCCCTCGGCGACTTCGGCGCCGGGCGAAACGAGGATCGCGGTGATCAGGCCCGAGGCGGGCGGGAAGATGGTGATGGCGCGCGCCGCCGAAGCCGAGCCGAGCGAGCGGAGCTCGTCGCCGATCGTCTCCATCACCACCGCGTCGGCGATGACCGAGACGGCGCGGCCGCCGCCCTGCCCGCCGCCCGCGGCAGGAGCGCCGCCGCCGGGGAAGCCGCCGCCTCCACCACCCGCGAAGCCTCCGCCGCCGCCGGGGCCGACGATGACCGGGCCGCCGCCGGGCGGGCCGTTGAACTGCGCCGGCGGGGCTACGGCGACGTTCGCGCCGCCACCGGCCTGGCCGGATCCGCCCTGCCCCGCGGCGGGCGAGGCCGCCGGCGTCACGCCCACGGCGGCGAGGAAGAGGTCGCGGTTGGTGTAGGCCAGCCAGGCCGCGCCGGCGATGACCACAATGAAGAAAGAGAGGAGAAGCTGCTTAACCGCTGACATTCACCGTTCCGGCACCGTTCCGGCACTTTTCGCCCGAGACTAAGCTAGCCGCTTTTGCCCTTATCGAGGATTACATTTTAGACAGGAATACTGACGGTTGCCGCCGCCAACCCTTTACTTGGCGCCCGCCAGGGGATTCAAGCAGCAGGCGATCGTGGCCAGGAGTGGACGATGTTCGTGGTGACCGGCGGGGCCGGGTTTATCGGCTCCCATCTCGTCAAGGCGCTGAACGAGGCCGGCGAGAGCGAGATCATCGTGGTCGACGACCTCACCGACGGGACGAAGTTCCGCAACCTCGCCGGCTGCGCCATCGCCGACTATATCGACCACGCGGCGTTCCGCGAGGCGATCCGCAGCGGGCGCGGGCCGGACCGGGTGAAGGCGGTGCTCCACCAGGGCGCCTGCTCGGATACCACCGAGTGGGACGGGCGCTACATGATGGACGCCAATTTCGAGACCTCGAAGGAGGTCTTCGCGTGGTGCCAGAGCCAGGCGATCCCGATGGTCTATGCCTCGTCCGCCGCGGTGTACGGGCCGTCCACGACCTTCGCCGAGCTCGCCGGGAACGAGCAGCCGATCAACGTCTATGGCTGGTCGAAATGGGTGTTCGACCAGTGGTTCCTCCGACACATGAAGCGGCTCAACGCGCCGGTGGCAGGGTTCCGCTACTTCAACGTCTACGGGCCGAACGAGGGGCACAAGGGACGGATGGCGAGCGTGGTGCACCATTTCGACCGGCAGCTCCGCGAGACCGGCAAGGTGCGCCTCTTCGAGGGCTCGCACGGCTACGACGACGGCGAGCACCGGCGCGACTTCGTCCACATCTCGGACGTGGTGAAAGTGAATCTCTGGGCGATCGAGAACCCGTCGGTGACCGGCATCTTCAATCTCGGCACCGGGGCGAGCCACAGCTTCAACGACATGGCGCGGGCGGTGATCGCCTGGCACGGGCGCGGGGAGATCGAATACATCCCGATGCCGGACGATCTCGTGAAGTCGTACCAGGCGTTCACGGAAGCGGATTTGACGCGGCTCCGCGAGGCCGGCTACCGCGCCGCGTTCGTCGCGCCGGAGGAAGGCGTCCGGCTCACGCTCGACGCGCTGAAGCAGCGGGCGGCGTGAGCGGCATCCTCATCGTCGCGCCGGCCTGGGTCGGCGACATGGTGATGGCCGAGAGCGCGATCCGTCACGCGGCGGTGACCCATCCGGGCGCGCGCATCGACGTGCTTGCGCCGGGGGCGACGGCGCCGCTGGCGGAGCGGATGGAGCACGCGTCGCGGGTGTGGACCATGCCCGCCGAGCACGGGAAGCTCGGGCTCGGCATGCGCTGGCGGATGGCGCGGCAGCTCGCCGGCGAGGGCTACGAGCTCGCGATCGTGCTGCCGGGGTCGTGGAAGTCGGCGCTCATCCCGATGCTCGCCGGCATCAAGCGGCGGCGCGGCTACGACCGCGAGTTCCGGCACGGGCTCCTCAACGAGAAGCGGCCGGTGCCGCCGAAGCTGAGCACGCGGACGGTCGACTATTACGTGGCGCTGGCCGACGACGACCCGGCGGCACGGCCGGCCGCGAAAGCGCCGGAGCTGCGGGCCGATCTCGACCGGGGCCGCGAGGTTGCGGCGCGGCTCGGCGTCGGCCAAAGCGGGAAGAAAGTTCTGGCGCTTTGCCCGGGGGCCGAGTTCGGCCCGGCCAAGCAATGGCCGGCCCGGCATTTCGCCGCGCTGGCTGCCGCGGCGGAGGAGCGCGGCCACGAGGTGTGGATCGTCGGCTCGCCGAAGGACGCGCCCGCCGGGGACGCGATCGTCGCCATCGGCGCGACGCTGGGAGCGGCGCCGATCGACCTCACCGGGAAGACGAAGCTCCTCGAGGCGGTCGACCTCCTCGCCCTCGCCGACGCGGTGGTCAGCAACGATTCGGGCCTGATGCACGTCGCCGGCGCGCTCGGCCGGCCGGTGGTCGCGATCTACGGCTCGACCTCGCCCGACGTGACCCCTCCCCTCGGTCCCCGCTCGGCAGTCGCCGAGATCGAACTGCCCTGCCGCCCCTGCTTCCAGCGCGTCTGCCCGCTCGGGCACACCAACTGCCTCAACCTCCTCACGCCGGCGCTGGTGGAGGAGAAGCTGTTCCAGTCGGCCTAGCCGGTTGTCACGCGTGGTTCGGACGTAGGCGGCGGGAGGTGGCGGGCGAGGCGCGTCTGCAGGAGCTCTACCAGCACGGGGTCCATGAAGGCGTAGCGGTCGGGAATGTCGAGGCAGACGATGCGCTTGCCGCGGAGCGAGGCGCGGAAGCGCTTCTGGACCTTGGTCCGATGCTGCCTCTCCATGACGACGATCAGGTCGGCCCATTCGACCAGCTCGCCCGACAGGGGATTGTCGGCGTCGTTGTCGGTGCCGGCGGAAGCGACCTCGAGATCCGGCCGGCGCGAGAACACCTGCTCCGCGGTGGGGCTGCGGAGGCGGTTCCGGCTGCAGACGAACAGGACCTTCCTCAATCGGCACCTGCAGTGTCAGCGTCGAGCCGCGGCCTCGGCCGCCTCCGACAGCGCCCTCGCGACGGCGGCGACCTCGATGCGGCGCATGCAGCAGAGGCCATCGGGTTCCCGGCTGCACGAGCGGCGGTAGCATGGGGCCTCGCCGTGCGGGGAGCGGAGGACGTGCTGCCCAGGGCCGTAGGGGCCGGTGAGCGCGGGGTCGGTCGGGCCGAAGAGCCAGATGCCGGGAACGCCGAGCGCGGTGGCGAGATGCATGAGGCCGGAGTCGAGGCCGATCGCGAAGGCGGCGCGCTGCAGGAGCGCGATCAGCGGCGCGCCGGAAAGGCGGCGCGGGAGGACGGCGACGAGCGGGCGGCCTGCGGCGAGGCGGTTGGCGCGGGCGCGCTCGGCCTCGTTGCCCCAGGGGATGACGACCGACTGGCCTTCAGCGCCGAGGCGGTCGAGAAGCGTTTGCCAGTGATCCTCCGGCCAGAGCTTGCTCGGCCAGCTCGCCGCCTGGATGAGGATGCCGTAGCGCGCGGGCAAGGACAGCGGCTCGTAGGCGCCCGCCGAAGGGCGCGGCGGGGTGGCGACGTTGGCCCAGGCCGGCGCCGGGGTCGCGCGCGTCGGCGCGGCGCGGGCGGCGTCCCAGAGGCCGAAATCGCCCTCGCCCGCCGGCGACGCGTAGCCGAAGGCGGCGGCGAAGAGGAGGCGCGTCCGCTCGACGGCGTGGAGGCCTTGCGGGACGGCGAAGCTCTTCCGGTAGAGGATGCTCGCGGCGTGCTCGCGGGCGGACCTAGCGTCGAAGCCGTAGACCGGGCGGCCGGCCTGACGGGCGAGGATGGCGCTCTTGAGGAGGCCCTGCGCGTCGAGGACGAAGTCGTAGCGCCGCGACCGGAAATGGCGGCGGATGCGCGTCCGGCCGATCATGAAGGTGACCCAGCGCGAGGGCGGCCAGCGGGCGCTCCGCACCGCGACGGGGATCGTCTCGGTGACGGCAGGATGGGCGGCGGCGACCGGGGCGAAGGCCTCCTCCAGCACCCAGTCGATCTCGATGCCGGGGAGCGCGCGCTTGAGGTCGGTCAGCGCGGGGAGCGTGTGGATGACGTCGCCGAAGGACGACATCTTCACGAGGAGCACCCTCACGGCGACAAGTCGGCGATGCTGTCGAGGAGGAGAAGCCTCCTGGGCTTCGGTCCCTCCCATGAGGTGACGAGCGGGCGTTCGCGCTGGCCATGGCCCGTGAGAACGTGGGCGCCGGTCCCGACGCCCGCCTTTGCCGCGGCCTCCATGTCGCTCAACTTGTCGCCGACGAAGATCGAGCGGCCCAAGTCGAGATCGAGGGTGTTGGCCGCCGCCAGGATCATCCCCGGTTCCGGCTTCCGCCAATCGCACGATTGGCCCAGTTCCGGCGCGTGGCCGCAAGCGACATCGCCATCGAGGACGGCGCCCGCATCGGCGAGGAGCGCATCGAGCCTTCTCGAGAGGGCGTCATATTCTTCCCATCCGCTGGGGCCCCGCCCGATCCTGGCCTGGTTGGTCACGACGATGAGGGCGTAGCCCGCGTCGCGAAAGCGGATGAGCGTCTCGGCCGTCCCCGGCACGAGGACGATGCCCTCGGGATCGGCGAGATAGTCCGGCTCCCAGCGCTCGCCGATCAGCGTTCCGTCACGGTCGAGAAACAACGCCGGCCCGCCACGCGGCGCCGTCTCCCTGATTTGGATTCGGTGCGCGTCCGATGGAGCGGGCATCTAGTCCGAAAAGGCCCGATCGGCGGCGCTGCAGATGAGATGGCCGAGGAAGATGTGGATCTCCTGGATGCGCGCGGTCTCGCCCGCCGGCACGACCAGGCAATGATCGGCGAGGCGCTCGGCGGCGATCGTGCCGCCGTCGCGGCCGGTCAGGCAGGCGGTGGTCAGCCCGAGACCGCGCGCGGCGCGAAGGGCGGCGACGATGTTGGGCGAGGTGCCGGACGTGGTGAGAGCGATGAGGAGATCGCCAGGCCTCCCGAGCGCCTCGATCTGACGGGCGAAGACCTCCGTGAAGCCGAGATCGTTGGCCGCCGCAGTGAGCGCGGAGCTGTCGGTGGTCAGCGCGATGGCCGGCAGGGCGCGGCGCTTCTTCTCGAAGCGGATCGCGAACTCCGCCGCGAGGTGCTGGCTGTCGGCCGCGCTCCCGCCGTTTCCGCAGAAGAGCAGCTTGCCGCCGGCGCGAAGCGCCGATATCACCGCCTCCGCCAGCTCGGCGGCCGGCGCGAGGAGCGCCCGCGACCGCTCGAAAGCCTCGGCGTGATCGGCGTAGAGCCTTTGGAAACTCTCGAGATGAGTCGAAGCCAATCGGGACGCCTCGGCGGAAGCTGGACCGTTCGACGCGCGCGCGCCATTGTCCGGGCGGAAGGGTCTACTGAGCGTCAAAAGGGGCTGCCTTGAGGGAGGCCTCGCCAGCGGGGCGTGTGGTCGTGGATGCTACTGTCGTCGACCAGCTCGCACAAGCAAACGTGCTCGTGGTGGGCGACATTCTCCTCGACCGCTATATCGACGGGCGGGTGTCGCGGATCTCGCCGGAAGCGCCGGTTCCGGTGCTGCGCTACGGCGCCAGCCGGACGCTCCTCGGCGGCGCCGGGAATGTCGCGGCGAATATCCTCGCCTATGGCGGCAGAGTGAGCCTGGTCGGGCTGGTCGGCAGCGACGGCCCGGCCGACGAGCTCGCCGCGATCTGCGGGCGCCATCATAATCTGAGCTGCGCCTTCGTCGCCGATCCGAGCCGGCCGACGACGGTCAAGACGCGCTATCTCAGCGGCTGGCAGCAGCTCCTCCGGGTCGACGCCGAGGATCCCGGCAAGGTCTCGGCCGCGGTGGCCGAGCGGCTCTGCGAGGCGGCCGGCAAGGCGATGGACGAGGCGCGGATCGTCGTCCTCTCCGACTACGCCAAGGGCGTCCTCGACGGCGCGACGATCGGCCGGCTGATCGAGGCGGCGCGCGCCCGCGGGCTGCCGGTGGTGGTCGACCCGAAGAAGGCCGACGCGATGATCTTCGCGGGCGCCAGCCTGATGACGCCCAACGCCGACGAGATGGCGCAGATGGCGGGCATGCCGGTCGACAGCGACGAGGCGGCCGTCGCCGCGTGCCGGCGCGTGCTGGAACGCGCCGCGCTCGACGCCATCCTCCTCACTCGCGGGGAGGCCGGGATGACGCTGGTCGAGCGCGGCAGGTCCGATGCCCTCCACGTCCGCGCCGAGGTGCATCGCGTGTTCGACGTGACCGGCGCGGGCGACACGGTGATCGCCACGCTCGCGACCGCGCTTGCGGTCGGGGTGCCGCTCGCCGACGCCGTGCGCCTCGCCAACACCGCGGCCGGCGTCGTCGTCGCCAAGCCGGGCACGGCGGTGGTTCTGCCGCAGGAGCTCCGCGAGGCGCTGGGAGCGGTGCGCGGAGCCTCGGTGGTCGACGCGGCCGACGCCGCCGAGCGGGCAGCGCTGTGGCGCGAGCAGGGGCTGCGCGTCGGGTTCACCAATGGCTGCTTCGACCTCCTCCATCGCGGCCATCTCTACTCGCTGGAGCAGGCTGCGAAGCGCTGCGACCGGCTGGTGATCGGGGTGAATTCCGACGAATCGGCAAGGCGCCTCAAAGGCCCCGGCCGGCCGGTGCAGGACGAAGGCTCGCGGGCGGCGGTGCTGGCCGCCCTCCGCTATCCCGAGCTGGTGGTGATCTTCGGGGAGGACACGCCGGAGACGCTGATCCGCGCCATCCGGCCGGACATCCTCTTCAAGGGCGCCGACTACGACGGCAGGGAAGTGGTGGGGGCCGACTTCGTGGGCTTCTATGGCGGGCGGGTCGAGCTTCTCCCCCTCCTCAAGGGCTTCAGCACGACCGGCACCGTGGCGCGCATGCGCGAGGCGCCGGCTCCGGGCGAGAAGGCGAAGTAGGCTCCTTTCTGGCGGTTTTCTGGCGGCGGCATGTACCGCCTAGTGGGCGTAGCTTGACCGTAGGCGTTTTCCTATCGCTGCCATCAATCTCTTCTATCGTCTATCGCACTGATATTTAACGACTTTCCTCGTATCGTTCACACCTATTTGTACTTGTGAAGAAACGGCTTCGTCACCATTTTAGTTAAGTGAGTGAAGCCGCGCTGGCTTCCCCGAGAATTGGTGACGACTCCCCGTTCCAACGGCGGAGCAGGAGGAAAGACGATGGTTGACAGAGGAACCGACTTCACGTTCGCCGCGATGGCGGCGTTGGTCGTGGCGCTGGTGGTCAGCGCTCTCTTCTGGCCGGTCGACCCGAATGCGCTGAGCACGCAGCAGCAGGCGCTGGTCAGCATCTACGAGCGGGTGGCCTCGCCGATCTAGGCCGAGGCCCTGACCCTCGAACCGAAACGGCCCCTCGCGGGGCCGTTTTCGTTTTCGCCGAAGGGTTGCAGACGGCGGCTTTGATTGAACCGCCAGGAAGCGTAGCCTCCACAATTCGAGCACCGGCCGAGGGATCGTGTCATACCTGCCGACAGCGTAGCGTCTACCCAAGCGGCGGGGCACCCGGCGTCCCCTGAAATGGCGGTGGTGGTGATAGCCTTCGGCGACGCGGCCGAGGCGGTGGACGCCGTCCGCTCGCTGCTCATCCAGGAGCCGTTCCCCGAGATCGTGGTGGTCAACACCGGCGGGACCGGCATGGCCGGCCGCCTCCGCGCGGCGGGGATCGAGGTCGAGGTGATCGAGCGGGCCGAGCCGCTCTTCGTCGGGGCCGCCCGCAATATCGGCATCGCGGCCACCCGGGCTCCGTTCGTCGCCTTCCTGGCGGCGGATTGCCGGGCCGAGCCGGGATGGGTGGCGGCACGCCTCGCGCTCCATCGAAGCGGTTTCGCGACGGTCGGGAGCGCGCTCACCAACAGCCACAAGCGCAGCGCGGTGGCGTGGGCGGCGCACCTCACCTCATTCAGCGCACGCTTGCCCGGTCTCTCCGCGGGGGAAGCGATCGCCTACGGCGCATCCTACGAACGGGGTCTCTTCGCCGTTCACGGACTGTTTCGGCAGGATCTGCGGACCGGAGAGGACACCGAGTTCAATCAGCGGCTCCCGCCAGCGGCGCGGCCGGTGTGGTCGTCGGACGTCCGCACCGTCCACCTCAACCCCACCAACCTCTTCGGCGCGATCGGCATATACTATCAGCGCGGCCGGCGCTGGGCGCGCGCGCA
Source organism: Bauldia sp. (assembly GCA_020853895.1). Classification (GTDB taxonomy): domain Bacteria; phylum Pseudomonadota; class Alphaproteobacteria; order Rhizobiales; family Kaistiaceae; genus JADYYB01. Next base: position 3,323 of record JADYYB010000076.1, on the reverse strand, counting down.
GAGCGAGCTCAAGCTGACCTCGAAGCGGCACGGGATCGACCTCTGGTATTCGCGCGTCCGCTTCTCGCTCCGCAACACCAGGCGCGCGCTGCGCGGCACGCCGGACTGGCCGGTCGTGTGGCGCGCGCGGCTCTACGTGCCGCTCCTGCACGGGGCGTTCACGCTGGGCGCTCACCGCGAGGGGTTTCCGAAGGCGCCCCCTCCTCCGCCGGCGCGTCCATAGTCGTGCGGCCGGGAGGCGGCCGGCGGCCGAGGAGACGAAGCAGGGAGGCCCGCCCCCGCCATCCCCAGCCCCTGATGCGGGCGAGCGGCGGGAGCGGCAGGATCCCCGGATCCCTCGCCGGCAGGAACCCGCGCTTGCGGCGAATGCGCTTTAGCCGGAGGCCGGTCTCGTCGGAGAGATAGGCGTAGCCCATCGGCTGCAGGCGGAGGTCGGGGTCGAGGGCCTCGTAGCGGGCGACACGGGCTGCCCGGTCGGCCGGCGCGATCATCTTCAGATGATAGATGCTGAGGCCGCCGCCGAAGCCGACCTTATCCAGCCTGTTCTTGATCTCGAGCGGCAGCCAGCTCCGGTGATGGGGCCGATCGTCGAAGGTGAAGGGACCGGGAAGGTTCCTGAAGAGGCGGAACTGGGCCTTGTCGCTCCAGATGCCGTCGCTCCGGTAATGGTTGCGGTCGCCCCACATCTCGCGGAGATGCAGGAGATAGGCTTCCGCGCCGATCGACCCGGCTTCGGCCATGAGCCCGCGCACGCGGCTCGCGAAGAGCTTCTCCACCCGCTCGTCGGCGTCGAGGGCGAGGAACCAGCTCGCCCCCTGGCGCCGCGCCTCCTCGATCAGCCTGGCCTGATTGCGGGGCTCGTCCCATCGCGCGCCGGGCGGGTTCCGGAGGAGGGCGAGGAGCTTCGGGTGGGCGGAGAGGAGCTCTGCCGTGCGGTCGGTCGAGCCGTCGTCGAGGGCGACGATGCCGTCGACCGCCCCGCCGATATTCTCGAGCCAGCCGGGCAGATAGCGCTCCTCGTCGCGGGCCTGGAGAAGGACGATGAGCGACACGCGTGGCCTACCGTCCCCGAGGGTGGGGCGTGGGGTTGCGGTCGAGCGAAGCGCGCCGCAAGGACGCCCAGGAGCGAACCCTGCCGACGAGACCAAGACGCGCCACGCCGGGATCATCAAGCGGCAGGAAGCCGCGCTCGGGCGGGATGCGCCTCAGCTGAAGGCCCTGGTCGTCGATCATGTAGGAATACCCGGTCGACTGGAAGCGATGGTCGGGGTCGAGCGCCTCGTGACGAGCGGCGCGGGCCGCGCGACCGGCGGGCGTGATGGTCTTGAGGTGATAGATGTTGAGGTCTGTCCTCCTGCCGACCGTCGCGATGCGATCCTTGATCTCGAGCGGCATCCAGGTGCGGTGATGGGCCTTCGCATCGAAGCGCGACTGGCCCGGCACGTTGCGGAAGAGGCGGTACTGGGCCTTGCGGGCCCAAATGCCGTCGCAGCGATAATGATGACGGTCGCCCCACAGCTCGCGGACCTGGATGAGATAGGCCTCGATGCCCTCGGGGTCGGCCGAGGCGATGAGCTCGCGGACCTTGGCGGAGAACGATCTCTCGACCCGCTCGTCGGCGTCGAGGGCGAGGAACCAGGTGGCGCCGAGACGCCGCCCCTCCTCGATCAGGCGGAGCTGGTTCCGGGGCTGGTCCCAATCGCGGCCGGGCGGGTTGCGCAGGAGGCTGAGCAGCCTCGGGTGGGCGGAGAGGATCTCCGCCGTGCGGTCGGTGGAGCCGTCGTCGAGGGCGACGATGCCGTCGACCGCCCCGCCGATATTCTCGAGCCAGCCGGGCAGATAGCGCTCCTCGTTGCGGGCCTGGAGAAGGACGATGAGCGACACGGGCGGGGCTTTCGGATTCCTCGGGGTCGGGACCGCCACGAAGATGATTCCGGCCCGTCCGCACAAGGAAAAATGGTGTCGGACGGCGCCAGGAGGGGCGAGGACGACAATCCGATACAGGATGACCGAAGGGTAATTACCGGACGGGAGGGGCGAGGATCACCTTGAGGGCGGGGCCAAAATCGAGGAACCCGCCATGAGCAAGCACGACAGAACCCTCTCCTACGCCAACGCGATCGCCTACCTGCTCTATGTCAGCCTCATGCTCGCCGCGCTCGCGATGATCGGGCACGTTCCGGCCGCGGGCGGCTAGAGGAAGGATCGGGGTCGGGAATGACTGGTCGGAGTGGCAGGATTTGAACCTGCGACCCCCTCGTCCCGAACGAGGTGCGCTACCAGGCTGCGCTACACTCCGGCTGTGAGGGCGGCTTTATATCGGGGCCCTTCGAGGGCCGCAAGGAAGCTGCGCCGCTTTCTCGCCGGTGGGGCGAATGGTCCGACATTGCGGGCGCTGGGGGCAGACTGTAGTAGGGTCCCCGCGCCCGTGAGGGCAGCGATTGGGGCGTGGCCAAGCGGTAAGGCAACGGGTTTTGGTCCCGTGACCCCAGGTTCGAATCCTGGCGCCCCAACCAACTAGGTTTCGTTGCGAGCGGAGCGAGCTACGAAACCTGTTGTCCCCGCGAAAGCGGGGACCTCGAGCCGGCTGGCTCCTGCTCTTTTTGCCAGGTGGACAGTTTCAGGTCTTATTGTTGAGACCAACGGCCGGCAAGGGAGAGTATCTCATTGGCCGATTGGGAGAGATTTAGGCTTTGGGAGACCGTGTCGAGTAGTCCGTCTGAGCCGTAGGCTCCAATTCCTGCGTAGTCGATGATGATCTGAGCAAGAACGAACCTGATCCCTGCTCCTTTGGCCCCACCTGCTGCATCCGCAAACGACAGCAGAAGTTCCGCTGTCTTATCTGGATCATTGCGACTCGAGAGAGCGAACTGGTGGATGACATCACCGTATCCTAATGTCTGCCCTGTCTTTCTCGTCATCCGAGCACTCAGAGGCTCAAATGCCTCCCGAATTCCCATTACAAATTCTGGGCCCTGCCTATTATTCAAGAATTGATTTGAAGAAGTTATATATTTTTCTGCGTCGGCCAGCGCCTTGGATGCTCGCTTGTCCGCGTGAGACGTCTCCTTTCGGAAGAAGTTTTTGAACATCAACGTCTCCTGCTCGCGGTGGCCTTTATTGCAGAGGTCGTTGGGCAACCTTTAGGAAAGCAGCGCTAGCACGTCCCCTGACGGAAGCCCATTGACTCTTGCCTCTGGCGGAGTCGAAATAGAACGAAACGGGAACGGTAATCATGGACGCGGCGAGGGATGCCCTCTCCGCGCTGCGGCGGAGCCTTGCCAAGCTGGCTCCTTCGGGCGCGGCTCATACCGGTCTCTTCG
>JADYYB010000075.1 GCA_020853895.1 Bauldia sp. | reverse complement strand
GTGATCGACGGGCCGCGCTCGGTGGTGTTCGACGAGGCCGAGAACCGCCTGCACGCCCAGAAGGGTATCCTCGCCTGGTGTCTCAGCGAGTCGGCGCCCATATAGGGGCGCATGGATCACATTTCGGCAATGACCAACGCTGTGCGTGACGATGCCGTTCGGCCTTTTCAGGTCGACGCCCTCGATATCCGTGGCCGCGCCATCCAGATGGGGCCGGCCCTCGACGACATCCTGGCCCGGCACGACTATCCCGCGCCGGTCTCGCGGCTCCTCGGCGAGGCGGTCGTGCTGACCGTGCTCCTCGGCTCGTCGCTGAAATTCGACGGCCAGTTCATCCTCCAGGCGCAGACCGACGGGCCGGTGCATCTCCTGGTGGTCGACTATCGCACCGCCGGGCACCTGCGCGCCTATGCCGGGTTCAAGCCGGAGGCGGTGGCCGAGGCGACCGCTTCGGGCGAGGATTCGAGCGAGAAGCTGCTCGGCCAGGGGATCCTCGCCATGACCGTGGACCAGGGGCCGCACACCTCGCGCTACCAGGGCGTGGTGGCGCTCGACCGCGGCAAGCTCGAGGAAGCCGCGCACAGCTATTTTGCTCAGTCCGAGCAAATCCCGACGCGCGTTCGTCTCGCGGTGGCCGAGATGATGAGCCGGCCGGACGGCGGATCGCTGCGCCGGAGCTGGCGGGCGGGCGGGCTGATCGCGCAGTTCCTGCCGGCGGCGCCGGAGCGGATGCGGGTCGCCGACCTCCCGGGCGGGGACGCGCCGGCGGGCACCGCGCCGGACGAGGTCACCGAGGACGACGCCTGGGTCGAGGCGCGCTCGCTGGTCGCCACGATCGAGGACCACGAGCTTCTCGACCCGGAGATCCCGGTCGACCGGCTCCTTTACCGGCTCTTCCACGAGCGCGGGGTGCGGGTGTTCGACGCCGCAGACGTGTCGAGCAAATGCTCGTGCTCGCGCGAGCGGATCGAGGGGATGCTGCGCACCTTCTCGGCCGAGGAGATCGCCGCCTCCACCGAGGACGGCGCGATCCTCGTCAAGTGCGAGTTCTGCGGCAAGGACTACCGCTTCGACCCGGCGGCCTTTCCGGGGCGGGTGAACTAGGAAGACGGCAACCGGCAATAGGCATCGGGCATCCGGAATGGACAACCCGGATGCCCGATGCCGAATGCCGGTTGCCGTCTTCAGTTCACCACTCGCCGTGTCCCCGGGCGGTCAAGGGAGAAAGCGGGAATCTGCACCACGAACATCTCGCCGGACTGGGTCTGCATCTGGTAGGTGCCGACCATGAAGCCCGAGGGCGTGCCGAGAGGGCAGCCGCTGGTGTAGGTGAAGGTCTCACCCGGCCGCAGCACCGGCTGCTTGCCGACCACGCCGGGGCCGCGCACCTCCTCGACCTTGCCGCGCGCGTCGGTGATCTTCCAGTAGCGCGAGCGGAGCTGCACCGTGTCGAGGCCGAGATTGGTGACCTCGATCGTGTAGGCCCAGAAATAGCGACCGTCGTCGGGCGAGGATTCCTCTTCGAGGAAGCTCGGCTCGACCTTGACGCGGATGTCGCGCGTCGTCGCCTGGTACATCGATCGGACCTCGCGGGCGGCCGCCGGTTTCGCTCCGATTAGCGAGCGAGGGCGGGACGGGCAATAGGGAAATGGGCATCGGGCAACAGGCATCCGGCACCCAGGGGCCGCCGCTCCGATAAGCCGGATGCCGTGTGCCGGATGCCCGATGCCGGACTTCCCGACTGTAGATGATCTCTACGCCATTGCTCCGCCATCTGCCCTGTGCTTCCTTCCCGCGTCGGCGCGAAGAGGCAGCGAGCGTCGGCTTTCGGGGAGACGTTGCCCAATCGAGGTGGAGGCGGCCGATGCGATTTGCGTCGCTGGTCGGGGCGTTATCGCTCACGCTGGCGCTGGCGGGCTGCGAGCAGAAGGTGCCGCAGCGCGTGGTGCCGCGCGGGGACACCAGCGGGCCGATCTACACCACCACCGATCTCGGGCGCGACTTCCTCGCCGTGGTGATCAACCCGCAGCACGTCGCCAGCCCGGACGAATATCCGGCGCTGGCCCGGCAGGCCTGCGCGGAGCGGGAGATCTGCGTGGTCGGGATGTGGGACCATCCGCGCAAGCAGGCGGTCGGCCTGCCGATGTCGCGCCAGCAGACCATCGAGCAGGTGTTCAGCTACGGCATCAACCGCCAGACCGGGCGCGAAATCCTCAACTGGAACTGCGAGCTCCTGCCACAGTATCGCGACCGGGGCTGCATCCCGTGGCCGATGCAGCCGAGCGGGAGGCCGCCCTAACGGGCAATCGGCATCCGGCAATCGGCATCCGGTCTCGTACGGATGCCGGGTGCCCGATGCCGGATGCCTCCTAAGCGGCGTCGAGCGCGCGGCCGAGATCGGCGAGGAGGTCGTCGACGGCCTCGATGCCGACCGAGAGGCGCAGCATGCCCTCCCCGATGCCGAGGGAAGCCCGCACTTCGGGCGTGAGGCGCTGGTGCGTCGTGGTGGCCGGATGGGTGATGAGGCTCTTGGCGTCGCCGAGATTGTTGGAGATCTTGATGAGGCGGAGGGCGTTGGCGACCTTGAAGGCGCCTTCCTTGCCGCCCTTGACCTCGAAGGCGATCATCGTCGCGCCCGAGCCCATCTGGCGCAGCGCCAGCTCGTGCTGCGGGTGGTCCTTGCGGCCGGGATAGAGCGTGCGGGTCACGTTCCTGTGGCTGGCGAGGAGGTCGGCGAGGCGGGCGGCGCTGGCGGTCTGGCGCTCGACGCGGAGCGGCAGGGTCTCGAGGCCCTTCAGCATCACCCAGGCGTTGAACGGGCTGAGGCTCGGGCCGGTGTGCTTGAGGAAAGTGTGCGCCTTCTCGATGAACTCGCTGGTGCCCAGCACGACGCCGGCAAGACAGCGGCCCTGGCCGTCGATGTGCTTGGTGGCCGAATAGACCACCACGTCGGCGCCGAGCTGCAGCGGGCGCTGCAGGAGGGGGGTGGCGAAGACGTTGTCGACGACGACCAGCGCGCCGGCCTCGTGCGCGATCTTGCTGACCCCGGCGATGTCGACGATCTCCAGCGTCGGGTTGGTCGGGCTTTCGAGGAAGACCGCCCTGGTGTTCTCGCGCATCGCCTTCCGCCAGGCGTCGAGGTCCTTGCCGTCGACCAGCGTATAGGCGACGCCGAAGCGCGGCAGGAGGTCCTCGATGATGTAGAGGCACGAGCCGAAGAGCGCCTTCGCCGCGACGATGTGGTCGCCGGCCGAGACGATGCTCATCAGCGCGGTCGCCACCGCGGCCATGCCCGAGGCGGTGCCGCGGGCGGCCTCCGCGCCCTCGAGGAGGCGCATCCGCTCCTCGAACATCGCCACCGTCGGGTTGGCGTAGCGCGAATAGACGAAGCCCGGATCGTCGCCCTTGAAGCGCGCCTCGGCGGCCTCGGCGCTGGGATAGACGTAGCCCTGGGTGAGGAAGAGCGCCTCGGAGGTCTCGCCAAACTGCGAGCGGAGGACGCCGCCGTGGACGAGCTCGGTGTCGGGCTGCCATTCGGGGCGGGAAAGATCGTTCATCGGACCCTCCAACAACAAAAAACCCGGCCAGTAATACGGGCCGGGCGGGGTCTTCCCCTCCGGCCTTTTAGCGACTTGTTTTACGTGGCTGCAAGCCGGCCGGCTCAAAAGGACCACGGGATGCGCGGGTTTTAGGCCCGGCGCGCGGCGGCGTCAATC
>JADYYB010000074.1 GCA_020853895.1 Bauldia sp. | reverse complement strand
GGGGCGCGTTCCTCCGAGTGTGATCACTTGGCTCAATCGTCATATTTCGGCGATGTGCCGAGCGAGTCAAGCCGACGCCGGCCAGGCGGTTGTCGGCCTCCGAGGCCGATCCCGGCTGGACCGCCGGCATTCTCGCGGCTCCGACCTTGCACCTTCCGCGCGCCGCGCGCCAGCCTCCCCCGTCCTCCTTGTAAGAGATCCAGAGTGGTGGCGGAACGAGGAGCCGCCCAAGCCACGGGCCGAACACGCCGGCCGGGCGGTCAATCCTCCACTGTCACGATATCGTTCCTGACCAGGAAGCGGCCCTCGATCGTGAACCACATCGGCTCGCCCGAGATCGGCGCGTCCCCGGGCATCCCGCGCTGCACATGGATGTGGAGGTGCGGCTCGCCGGTATTCCCGCTGTTGCCGACCCGCCCGATCGGCTCGCCTTGCGTGACCCTCTCGCCGGGCGCGACCATGACCGAGCCGGGCGCCATGTGCGCGAGGACCACGACGTAGTCCCCGCACCCGAGGAGCACGTGGTTGCCCGTCAGGTTGGCGCGGTCGACCTCGGGCACGATCATGTCCGGCAGCCCGTCCGTCGCGGCCAGCACCTCGCCCGAGCACGGGGCGCGGATCTCGGTGCCGTAGATGACATAGGCGGCCGGATCGCGGGGGCCGATGCCGTTCGCGTGCAGCCCGAGGCCGTCGATCCCGATCAGGTCGACGGCGAAGCTCTGCCCGCGAAAATCGCGGGCGCGTTCCAGATTGAGTGTCGCCAGGTGCGCGTTGATCGCTCCCGTCGTGCCGCCGCTGGTCACGAGGTAGGTGCCGGGGCCGAGCGGCATGGCGAGGTCGACGGCCTCCGGCGGGACCGCGCGCCCGCGAATAGCCGGCGCCAGCAACGCGGCCAGTGCTCCAACGCCGAGCACGGCGGCGCCCAGCTCACCCCACCTGAGCCATCCCCGCCGGCGGGCCAACCGGCCGCGTGCCCGCCCGAAGGCGATCGTGACGCCGACGAGGTGCAGCGCGCCGAGCACGTATGGCGTCCACCAGGGCGGGAAGAGCCAGATGCCGGCCAGCGCCGCGTAGACGATCGCCAGCGCGACGGCGAACGAGCGCAGCAGGAGACCCGCGAGGGATGCCGTCGGGAGCGTGGCGTTGAGGACGATCAGCACGAGCGGCACGCCGACCTGAAGCGCCATCAGCTGCAGCACGAATTCGCTCATCGCTCCTCCCCCTGCTCCTCGACCGTCGCGAGCAGCGTGCCCGCGTTGGTGACGGCCAGCATCCCCAGATAGGCGAACTCACCGGGGGCTGTCACGACAGCCGGGTCAAGACGACGACCAAGGAGTCGTAGGGCGGCGCGCGCAGGTCGAGCGGTCAGCCGCGCGTGGCTGGCGGTCGGCTCGGATCGCCGGCCGGCGATGCAGCGGCAGAATTGGCATGAGACTTGTTCAGCCCGGGGGGTAAGCGCCCTCTCGTCATGCGCATGCGTCGCACGGACACGAGAGGCCAGCCCACCAACCCCTTGGAGCCTGACCATGAGCCTGTTCTCAAAACCTGCCGCGCGGGCGAGGCCGACCACGCGCCGCGACCTTCTGTCGAGCGCGGCTGCCCTCCTCTTGCTGTGCTCGGCAGCCGAAGCGCCGCTGGCACAAGACGTCAGCGAGACGACCACCTTCAATCTCAATGCCGCCACCATCCTCGACATCCAGGCGGCCTTCGATGCCGGGGCGCTGACCGCCGAAGAACTGGTCAAGATGTATCTCGCCCGGATCGCCCTCTACGACGATCACGGGCCGGCGCTCAACGCCATCATCACGATCAATCCGGACGCCCTGGAGATCGCCCGCGCGCTCGACGAGGAGCGCGCGCAGCAAGGCCCGCGCAGCCCCGTCCACGGCATCCCCATGCTGTTCAAGGACAACTACGACACCTTCGACATGCCGACCACCGGCGGCTCCGACGTGCTGGCCGGCTCGGTCCCGCCCGACGACGCCTATACGGTGGAGCAGCTGCGTGCAGCCGGTGCGATCATTTTGGGCAAGGCCAATCTCAGCGAGTTCGCCACCCCGGCCGGTCGAGGCGCCTACAGCTCGATCAACGACGTGACCAAGAACCCCTTCCGGCTGGAAAGCGATCCGGCCGGATCGAGCGGCGGCTCCGGCGCCTCGATCGCCGCCAATTTCGCCACCATTGCCTTCGGCACCGACACCGGCGGCTCGATTCGCGGGCCGGCGGCGGCCAATGGCGTGGTGGGCATCCGCCCGACCTACGGGCTCATCAGCCGCGACGGCATCATCCCGCAGGCGCTCTCCCTCGATACGGCCGGGCCCTTGGCGCGCAACGTCACCGATGCGGCTATCGTCCTGAGCATCATGGCGGGTTCCGATCCGAACGATGCGACCACGGCGCTCGGGATGGAGCACGCCGCCGACTACACGCAGTTCCTGGACCTGGAGGCCTTGGCGGGCGCGCGCATCGGGGTCGTCCAGAATTTCTTCGGCGGCGATCCGGAAGTCGACGGATTGGTGAATGCGGCGGTCGCGGAGATGCAGGCACTCGGCGCGGAAGCGGTCGAAGTGTCGTTCGACCCGGCGTTCCTGGATACCTTCGGCGGTCTTCGCGACATCATCAATTCGGAGTTCGGACCGTATCTGGAGGATTATCTGGCGACGTTGGCGGACGGCTACCCCAAGACGCTCGCCGAGGTCGTCGCGCTCTACGAGTCCCCCGAGATCATGGACTCGCCGACCCCGATCAATCCGGGGCTGATCGAGACGCACAAGACCAACCTCGAGATCGCCGGGCTCGAGGGCGAAGACTATCTCCGCGTGATCAACACCGTGCTGCCCGAGATCCAGGCGACGGTGGTGGCGTTCATGGACACCCACGACCTCGATGCCCTCGTCTGGCCGACCTCGCGCTGCACGGCCTCCGCGCGCTGGAATCTGACCGACCCGGATCGGGTCTGCCAGTCCGGTCCGGGCGGCAATAGCGTCGGCAGCTATGGGCATGTCCCCGATCTGCAGGTGCCGGTCGGCTATACCTCGCGCGGCCTGCCGGTCACGATCTCCTTTGTCGGCCGCCCCTTCAGCGAACCCACCCTGATCGGGTTCGCCTACGCGTACGAGCAGGCCACGATGCACCGGATTCTGCCGCCGCTCTTCCCGGCATTGCCCGGCGAGGTCTTCGAATACTAGCGCGCCGCGCGTCCCGCCCGCGCGAGACATCGTTGCCTCAATGCTGCCGGCTCCTTCAGGAGCCGGCGGCGAGACAACCGCCCGGCCCGGCCCTCGGACCTATCCTTCAATCATCGTATTTCGATTTCCGCGAAGTAAGTGCAGGAGGGGGCCCAGCCGAATGGGGGAATGTGGGAAATCCCCAGAAGCGAGAAGCGTCCGTCCCCGAGGCTCGAGACGAGCAACTCCTTGAGAATATAGGTCTGGCAGCCCGGACGCGGGACGGTGATTGAGCGGTGCGCGCCCGATTCCCGGTCGACGAGCACCAGTTCGGCAGCGCTGGAGTCGACACAGCTGATCACCAGCCAGTCGTCGCTCATCGAGAGCGAGGGATCGCAACGCGCCGAGGAGCGGCTCGGGTCTCTGAGCCCGTCCACCGCCCAGACGATCGCCCCGTCCTCATCGATTTTCGTCGCGGCCAGAGAGACCTCGGCGCTCGTTTGGTCAGAGACGACATAGGCTTCCCCATCAAGCGCCAACCCAGCGATGCTCGCGCTGTTGCTGGCGAGGCTGCGACTCACGTTCTCCCGCACTACGACCCCAGCGATCTGCCTGCCGTCCGGCCCGAAGAGAGCGGCCGCCACGTCTTCGCCGTAGGTCTGCGGCGTAAGCACGTTACCGTCGCTCGCGAGGACGCTGAGGAGGATGCGCTCATCGGCGAAGACTGACACGCTGCTTCCCTTTCCAACGCCGAGCGTGCGCGTCCATCTCAGTTCGCCGGAGGAGCTGGCCAGACCAAGGACGGTCTGGCCGAACGGGACTTGGGTCGCAGAGAAGACCACCTCTCCTGGGGAAAGGATGGCGATGTCGTCGATCGTGCCACGGTCGATGTCAGGCGAAAAGCTCTGCGCCCATCCGACTTCGCCGTGCGAGTCCAGCTGAGCAATGAAAACGTCGTTGGTACCTGTCTGAAAGTTTGGCCACAGGAAGAAGGCCTCGCGCGAGCGCCCCGCCACGTAAATCGCACCGTCGGGACCCGTCACAAGCTCAGTGAGGAGCGAGCTAAAGGGCAGTTCGACCCACTCTCCCAACTCTTCGCGCTGCGAGGTGAGGAGAAGTTTGTAGCGGGTGCCGTCCCAAGCCAACAAGATCGGAACTCCATTAGGGTCGAATGCTCCATCGACGACCTGGAAACTCTTGGAGACATCGGTCCTATCCCGAAGAGGAGGCGCGGCGACTTCCCATATCGTGCGCACCGGCTCGCTCAGATCCTGAGCGGTGCCGGCTGTCGAGCTGAGGAAGATGCTCGCTAAAGCCAACAGGCGCGCCCATCGTCCCATAGTCGTTGTCTCTCCCAATTCAGTCTCCGTCGGCTACGGCAGTCACTACTCCAATAAGTATTGGTAGCAACCGCGATGCGAGAGTTCTCATCAGCTCGCTCCACTAGCCGCACAGCTCTTTCCGGCTCAGCTCCGCCCTGGTCCGTCGCCCATCTCTCGCGAGGCACCTTCGGCCACAACCGTAGTGGGTCAGAGGCGGTCCAAGAATCGCACGCTCGAGAGCCGCCCACGTGGTCGAAAGGAGCGCGGATTTGCCCTGCCGGTGACAGGCTGGAAGCCCAAGACCTCCGAGACTTCGGGAGGTTACGTGGAGCCGGCGACAGAGCTAAAACATAAGTGTTATCAGTTATTTAGTGCTGGCGGAGAGAGTGGGATTCGAACCCACGGTACGGTTGCCCGTACACACGCTTTCCAAGCGTGCGCCTTCGACCACTCGGCCACCTCTCCCGCTGAGCGCGGCGCACTATAGCCATGCGCCGCCCTCGGGCAAGGACCCTTCCCGCGCCGCACGCCGCCTGCCGTCTGCCTGTGGCGCCGGCGTGAGAGCCGGCGGTGGCGAGGGTCGGCACGCCCAAGGCTCTGACGCCCATGTGATTGGCGGATGGGCGCGCCCGTCCCCATCTAACGGCTTGGAAGATCGCGCCTTTCCCTGCCGGAAGGGCCTGCGGGAGGAGCGCCAAGCGCCCGCCGCCGCGCCCATCCGAACCGCCGCCCAATCTGCTAGAATGGAGCCTAGACGCGCCGGACGCGGGAAAGCCCGCGCGATCGGAAATGGAGCCTGCCATGAACCTCTTTTCGAGCCTTGCCAGGAAGCTGCGGATCCCCGACCCGAACGAGGCCCTTCCGGGCCGCGCCGAGGCGATCCGGACGGCCGACCGGCACTTCGTCAGCGGCCGGGCGCTCAAGGGCCCCTATCCGGACGGCATGAAGTCCGCGCTTTTCGGGCTTGGCTGTTTTTGGGGCGCCGAGAAGGCCTTCTGGAAGCTGCCGGGAGTCTATGTGACCGCCGTGGGCTATGCCGGCGGGGTGACCCCCAACCCGACCTACCGCGAGGTCTGCACCGGCGCGACGGGCCACAACGAGGTCGTCCTCGTCGTCTACGACCCGGCCAAGATCAGCTACGGCGAGCTGCTCAAGGCCTTCTTCGAGGCCCACGACCCGACCCAGGGCATGCGCCAGGGCAACGACGTCGGCACCCAGTACCGCTCCGGCATCTATGTGAACTCGGAGGCCGAGCGGCAGGAGGCCGAGGCCGCCCGCGCCGCCTACGAGGTGGCGCTGAAGGCCAGGCGCCACGGCCCGATCACCACCGAGATCCTCGATGCCCCGCCCTTCTACTTCGCCGAGGACTACCACCAGCAGTATCTGGCGAAGAATCCGGGCGGCTATTGCGGCCTCGGCGGGACGGGCGTGAGCTGCCCGGTCGGGGTCGGCGTCAGCGCCTGACGCTTCTCGCGAAGCGTTCCGGAAATCTTGAACCTGGCCGGAGCTTCCGGCCGGGTTTTTCTTTTGCCTCCGGCGTAGATTCGGGCGCGACCGATTCGGAGGGCTCACATGACGGAACCGGGCGCGAGCGCGCCAATGCCGGCCGGCTCGCGCCGCCGCCTCTGGCAGATCGTCTTCTGGCTCGCCGTCTTCCTGCCGCTCGCCCCCAGCCTCCTTCTCTATCTCATCGGCGAACTGGCCGGCTCGAGCGGCTGCATGGCCGCCCCGGCCCACCCCTGCCTCGCGGGCCCCTTCTCGCTCGGCGCGGCGCTGACCCAGGCCATCCCCTTCGCGGCCGGCATGGGCACGCTGATCGGCTTCGGGGTGCCGCTGGTGCTGGCGCTCGCCTATCTCGGGCTCGAGCTCGGCTTCAAGCGCCTGCCGGTCCGCCTCGTGCTCGCCCTCCTCGCTTGCCTCCTCGTCGCCTTCGTCCCGCTGGTCGGCCCGGCCACCGCGATGGAGGGCCTCGCCCATCCCGGCTGCCGGCTCAACGAGGGCGGGGTAGGGGACTGCACGCTGTTCGGCGTCGCCTTCGGCCAGGCGGCCAACGCGCTCGTGGTGATGGGCTGGTTCTTCCTGGTGGCCGGCCCGCTCGCCTTCCTGACCTTCCTCGCCTATGTGCTGATCGCGCTCGTCCTTCGCGCCCGGGGCCAGGCCATCGCCGGCTAGAACCGGCGCGATCGGTTGCCGGGCCGGAAACGAAAAGGCCGCCTCGCGGGCGGCCCTTTCTGCTTAGCGGGACCGAATCCTACTGCTCGGTGATGATGAGGTTGGCGGGGATGCCGCTGGCCCGATTATAGGTGCCGATCCAGATATCGTAGAGCCCGCTCTGCGGATTGTTGAAGGTGTAGGAGGCACCGAGCCCGTAGTTGGCGCTGTCGTCGTTGTAGTACCACTGGCCGTCCGGCGCGTTGATGAGGAGGATCGTATCCACGGAGGACTCGATCGCGATCGTCAGCTTGTAGCCGCCGGCGGAGTAGCGAAGGTCGAAGTCTGGCCGGACCGCGATCCAGCCATTCCAGTTGGAGCAGGCGGCAAGGTTGTTGCCCCCGCCGGCGGTCACGCGGCGGCGGTAGGGGTCGGGCAGGAACCCGGCATTGAGGGTGATCTGGCCGAAGGAAGGCGCGGCCCGCCAGTCCGGGCAAGCGGCCTCGGCGGTCGTCGCGAACGCAGTTACAGCTACAGCGGCAGCAAGGCCGTAGGCCAAGCGCATGAGAAGCCCCCCGTGGGTTATGGTCCGGCCCCCCGGACCTTATGGCGGAAATGTGCCATCGTTCCCCGATGGCAACAATCGCCAATGTGACGGAAGGTGAGGAAATCGTGCCGTTTCTGGACAAAAGCTTCAGCTTGGCGGCAATCGCTGGCTCGGAGATTCCTATGACCGCTGACGGCGGGCGAGACCCGAGACCCCGACGATGAGCGCTGCCGGACAGCCGGCCGGCGCCGCCTTCTTCCCCGCCTCGACCTCCCTTCTGGTCGCCCCGCTCCCGCTGCCGCCGATCTGGAACAACTCGCTCCGGCCGCGCATCGACATCGGGCCCGATCAGCTCGCCTTCCGGTGTTTCGGCACGGCGATCGTCCCTTTCGCCGAGATCGAGAGCATCGATCTCCGCTCCTTCCTCGGCCAGCGCATCACCATCCGGCGGCGCGGGCGGCGCGTCCGCTACCTCGCCTGGTTCTTCCACCGCGCCGAGGCGGTGCGCTTCCTCCGCGCCCTGAGCGAGGCCGGCCTGCCGCTCGCTCCCCGCGCGCTCGACGCGCTGGGCTAGATCGCCATGTTTCGAGGTAACCTCCCCCTCGAGGGGAGGTCGAAGGTGCGAGGCCTATGGCCGAGCAGCTTCGGGAGGGGGGAGCCACGGTCCCACCCGAAACCGCTTCGCGGTTTCGACCTCCCCTCGAGGGGGAGGTTAGATTCCCAGACTCGACCCGACCCGTCTTCATCGCACTCCGGTCCGGTGCCCGCGTCAGATCTCCTTCTCGGCCAGTTCGCGGAAACCTTCGGGCACGCCGTGCGCGAGACCGGCCACCGTGCCATAGGCCACCGCCTCGCGCCCGAAGCGCCGGCGGATCGCGTCGACCGCCCCGTCCGCCTTGCGCCGCGCGGCGGCGAGGCGCGCGCCCGGCCGCCGCTTCTCGTCGGCGAGGCCGAGCGGCAGCTCGAGCTGCAGCATCGCGTCGGGCTCCAGATGCGAGACCGAGATGGCGAGGAGCGAGACGATCCGCTCGCCCGGATGGTCGCGGAGCGCGGCGCGCACCAGCTCCTCGGCGATCTCCGCGAGGATCGTGGTCGCCGAGATGCCGGCCGGGAGCGTGGTCGAGCGCGTCACCGAGCGGAGGTCGGCGAAGCGCACGCGCGCCGTCACCGTCCGCCCGGAGCGCTCCTTGGCGCGGAGCCGGGTCGCCACGCGGTCGGCGAGATAGTGGAGGGTCGGGCGATAGACCTCCTCCCGCGCCGCCTTCCGCCCGAGCGCCGACTGCGCGCCGACCGAGCGGGCGCGGTGCTCGGTGTGGATCGCGCGCGGGTCGCGGTTCCAGGCGAGCGCGCCGAGCTTCTCGCCGATCGCCTGCCCGACGATGCCTTCGAGCGAGCGGCCGGGCATCGCCGCGAGCTGCCCGATCGTGGTGACGCCGGCCGCCGCGAGCTCGGCCTTGGTCACCGGCCCGACGCCCCACATCAGCTCGACCGGCAGCTGGTGCAGGAACTCGAGCTCGCGCACGGGGTCGACCACCAGGAGCCCGTCGGGCTTGGCGACCTGCGAGGCGATCTTCGCGAGGTGCTTGGTGCGCGCCACCCCGACCGAGATCGGGAGACCGAGCTCCTCGCGGACGCGGCTCCTAATGGCGCGCGCGACCGCCTCGGGCGGCCCGAAGAGATGCTCGGTGCCGGCGACGTCGGCGAAGGCCTCGTCGATCGAGATGCGCTCGACCAGCGGGGTGAAGTCGCCGATCACCTTGATCGCCGCCTCCCCGAGCCGCTGGTACTCGTCGAAATGCCCGCCGACGAAGCGGAGCTCGGGGCAGAGCTCGCGCGCTTTCCGCCCCGACATCCCGCCGTGGACGCCGAACTTCTTGGCCTCGTAGGAGGCCGCCAGCACCACCCCGCCGCCGACCGCGATCGGCCGGCCGCGAAGGCTCGGATCGAGAAGCTGCTCGACCGACGCGTAGAACGCGTCGAGGTCGGCGTGGAGGATGGTGGCCGTCGCGCCCAAGCGGACAATCCCGCCGCCGAAGTGGAATCGGCAGTGAGAACATAGTGCGAACAGCGAGGGGCGATCAAGCTTTCGCTCGCCGCACCGCCCGCGTGTTCGCCGGAGCGGCGGTCGTGCCTTCACTTGATCGGCGCGCCCGATGCGCTAGGTTGAAGGTACTGTCGGCCACTCGAGCGGGCGCCGGCAGCTGAGAGAGCCGCGCTGCATGTGCTCCCGCCCCGACCCAAAGGGAGGACCCATGCCGGGCTCGTTGTCCACCATTGCCCTCGTTTGCCCGAACGGGCACTCGTTCACGCTGACCGCGGACGAGCTTCCGGACGGCACCGCCGTGAGCTGTCCGCGCTGCGCGGCCCCTATAGGTCGATGGGGGACGGTCAAGCGGCGCGCGGCACCGCGCGCTTCGGAAATGACGTCGGCGGGCGCGCTCAGCAGCGCATGCTGACGGCTTTGATCTCCGCGTAGACGCCGTGCCAGAAGAACGCGCCGCTGGTGTCGTGCGCGCGCTCGCAGCGCAGGCACCGCCGCAGGGCCTCCTCCGAGGCCCGCTCGGCGTAGGAGGCGACCAGGATCTTGGCCGCCACGATCGAGTCGTCGACCCGGCGCACTGCGTTCAAGGCCGCCTCCGAAAGGTCGATCTTGAGATCCCGACCCATGATTTGCATGCTTCCCCCACTCCCCGAATCCACGCGATTCGCTCCCGAACGAGTTTTCAGGCCCACCCCCGCCCGAACCTCTAAGGCGAGTCGGCCGGCGAGGCATTGTCCGCAGACGCACTCCCGCAGTTGGGGGGGTATTCTCCTCGCGGATTCTTTATAAGTTCGTGACCGGATGGCGTGAATTTTGGGGCTGGCGGCATGCTCGACACGGCAAGGTCCGGGACGATGACCAATCGGGAGCGCTCCGAGTGGCTCATTCGTTGCTATATTCTCCTCCTCGAAGAGGCCATGACGCTCTTCCCCAACCTCAAGCTGGCGCCTTTCTACGCGACGCTGGCGGAGCTCCGGGAGCAGCGCGACCGGCAATAGGGGACAAGGGGGGAGGCCACGATCATGCCTGCCGTCGATAGCGAAACCTTGCTGGTCCGCGCCTACGACACCGTTGCCCAGGCCCCTTCGCTCGAGGCCGCGATCCTCGAGCTGCGCGAGGTCTTCGGCCTCCAGCACATCATCTACCAGGCGGCCCGTTTCGGCGCCCGCTCGATCGACGACCCGTTCATCCGCCTGACCTACCCGGGCGAATGGGTGAAGCGCTACCTCACCAAGGGCTACATGAACATCGACCCGGTGGTGCGCGAGGGCTTCAAGCGGACCCTCCCCTTCGACTGGAGCGAGTTCATCGGCGAGAGCGCCGAGGAGCAGGCTTTCTTCATGGACGCCCTGCAGCACGGCGTCGGCCCCAACGGCATGTCGATCCCGCTCATCTCCCGCGAGGGCCATCGCGCCCTCTTCTCGGTCTGCTATGGCGGCGCGCCGCCCGAATGGGCGCACTGGAAGGAGGAGCGGCTTCCCGCCCTCATCGAGACCGCCAACCGGCTGCATCAGCGGGCGATCGAGAGCATCTTCGAGCAGAAGCCCGACAAGGCCAAGCTCGCGCCGCGCGAGATCGAGTGCCTGCACTGGATCGCGCAGGGCAAGGACACGGTCGAGGTGGCGATGATCCTCGGCCTCTCGCAGCACACGGTGCGGACCTATCTCAAGGCCGCCCGCTTCAAGCTGAGCTGCGCCACGATCGCCGCCGCGGTCCACAAGGCCGCCCAGCTCGGCATCATCCAGGCATAGTCGGCTAAGCGCCCGCTGCGGAAGCGCGAGCGCAAGCGTAAACGACAACTTCGCGCAAAAAACTCGAAGTTAGCAATGTCCTAAGCTTGGGGCTTGCGCGTTTATCATATTTTTGTCTGTCTCTCGGCAAGTCACAAAAACCGGAGGCGGCCGTGATTACTGTGTTGGAGTCCTTTGAATTTAACAGAAATAAGATACTTCTCGACAATATGTTTAGCCTTCGGGCGAAAGTATTTGCCGAGAAGCTTGGCTGGGACGTGAAGACCGCGGACGGCCGCGAGCGCGATCGTTACGACGACTTCAACCCGCTCTATCTCCTCTACACCGATCCGTGCCGCGAGACGGTCATCGGCAGTCTTCGCCTGATGCCGACGATGGGCCCGACCCTCCTCCACGACGTCTTCGCCGAGACCATTCCCGAGGGCGCCCATTTCTCCTCGCCCAACATCTGGGAATGCACCCGCTTCTGCGTCGACGAGGACCGCGTCACCGGCGAGGAGGCGACGCGCATCTCCGGGCTCCTGATGCTCGCCGTGTGCGAGCTCGGCCTCAAGAGCGGCATCGACATGGTGGTCGCCAATTTCGACCCGGTGATGATCCGCATGTACCGCCGCATCGGCTGCGAGGTCGACGTCCTTGGCCGCAGCGACACGCTCGGCCACCGCCCGGTCTGCCTCGGCGCCTTCGAGCTCTCCCCCGAGGTGCTGCGGGCCGGCCGCGGCAGGCTCGGGGTCGTGGGCTCGGTCATCGCCCCAAGAGTCCCGCTCGCCCTCGACCAGGCCGCTTAGCCCGAGCCGCTAGTTCGCCGCCCCGATGATCGTCTCCCCTTCCTCGATGAGGAAGGCCTTGAGCTGGCGGTGGAGGGGGAGGAGCGGCATCGCCTCGCGGTGCGCCACGAACCACTGGCGCATCAGCGGCAGGCCTTCCACGTCGAGCGTGGAGAGGAGCTGCATCCTGAGTTCGAGCCCGACCGTGTGGCGCGAGAGGAGCGCGATGCCCATTCCGGCGATCACCGCCTGCTTGATCGTCTCGTTGCTGGTCGAGGCCATGGCGATCCGCGGCTTGAAGCTGGCGGCCGCGAAATAGCGGTCCATCAGCGCCCGCGTGCCGGAGCCTTCCTCGCGCACGATGAAGCGCTCCTTGGCGAGCGCGCGGAGGCCGAGATAGCGCTTGCCGACCAGCGGATGGCTGGGCGGGGCGATCATGATCGTGGGGTGCGGGGCGAAGGGCGTCGCCTCGACGCCAGCCTCGCGCGGCGGCTGGCCCATCAGCGCGAGGTCGACCTCGCCGCGCTCGAGGAACTCGAGGATCTGCCGCCGGTTGCCTTCCTTGATGCTGATCGTGATGCCCGGATGGTCGGCCTGGAAGCGCGCCAGGAGCTCGGGCGCGATATATTTCGCCGTCGAGACGAGGCCGATGCTCGCCGTCCCCGCGTCGATCCCGCGCAGCGAGGCCATGTGCTGGTCGGCGTCGTCGAGCGCGCGGAGGATCGTCACGGCGTATTCGTTGAGCGCTCGGCCGGCTTCGGTGAGCACCACCTTCTTGCCGATCCGCTCGAAGAGGGGGAACCCGCTCGCTTCTTCGATCTGCTTTATCTGAAAGGAAACCGCTGCGGGTGTCAGGTGCAGCCGGCGGGCGACGGCGGCAAAGGAGAGGGCCTGCGCGGCCTCGCGGAAAATCTGCAGCTGGCGAACCGTCGCGTGGCGGAGCGTCATCAAGGAATACCTTACGATCAGCGACAGAATATTTTGTTTTCCCTTGAGCTGTCCAGCTGTTACCAAATCCTTCGATCGGAGCTTCGGAGACCGCAGGAGGCATCCATGAACGAATTGTCCAAGCCGAACGACGCCAAGCCGCTAGATGCCAAGACCCGGTACAAGTCCGGCGTCATTCCCTACGCCAAGATGGGCTACTGGGATGCCGACTATCAGCCGAAGGACACCGACATCCTGGCGATGTTCCGCATCACGCCGCAGCCGGGTGTCGACTCGGTCGAGGCGGCGGCCGCCATCGCCGGCGAATCGTCGACCGCCACCTGGACCGTGGTCTGGACCGACCGCCTGACCGCCGCCGAAATCTATCGCGCCAAGGCCTATCGGGTGGACCCGGTGCCAAACACCGGCCCCGGCACCAAGACCGAGCAGCAATATTTCGCCTATATCGCCTACGACCTCGATCTCTTCGAGCCGGGCTCGATCGCCAACCTCACCGCCTCGATCATCGGCAACGTCTTCGGCTTCAAGGCCGTCAAGGCCCTCCGCCTCGAGGACATGCGGATCCCGGTCGCCTATCTCAAGACCTTCCAGGGCCCGGCCACCGGCATCGTGGTCGAGCGCGAGCGCCTCGACAAGTTCGGCCGCCCGCTCCTCGGCGCCACCACCAAGCCGAAGCTCGGCCTCTCCGGCCGCAACTATGGCCGCGTCGTCTACGAGGCGCTCAAGGGCGGCCTCGACTTCGTCAAGGACGACGAGAACATCAACTCGCAGCCCTTCATGCACTGGCGCGACCGCTTCCTCTACTGCATGGAGGCGGTGAACCGCGCCTCGGCCGCCACCGGCGAGGTCAAGGGCCACTACCTCAACGTGACCGCGGGCACGATGGAGGAGATGTACGAGCGCGCCGAGTTCGCCAAGTCCCTCGGCTCGGTCATCGTGATGATCGACCTCGTGATCGGCTACACCGCCATCCAGTCGATGGCCAAGTGGGCGCGCAGGAACGACATGATCCTGCACCTCCACCGCGCCGGCAACTCGACCTACTCGCGGCAGAAGTCGCACGGCATGAACTTCCGCGTCATCTGCAAGTGGATGCGCATGGCCGGCGTCGACCACATCCACGCCGGCACGGTCGTCGGCAAGCTCGAGGGCGATCCCCTGATGATCGCCGGCTTCTACGACACGCTCCGCGAGGAGCGGACGCCGGTGAACCTCGAGCACGGCCTCTTCTACGACCAGGAATGGGCCTCGCTGAACAAGGTCATGCCGGTCGCCTCGGGCGGCATCCATGCCGGCCAGATGCACCAGCTCCTCCATTATCTCGGCGAGGACGTGGTGCTGCAGTTCGGCGGCGGCACGATCGGCCACCCGCAGGGCATCCAGGCCGGCGCCACCGCCAACCGCGTGGCGCTCGAGGCGATGATCATGGCCCGCAACGAGGGCCGCGACTACCTCAAGGAGGGCCCGGAAATCCTCACCGCGGCCGCCAAGTGGTGCTCGCCGCTCCGTGCCGCCCTCGATACCTGGAAGGACGTCACGTTCAACTACGACTCGACCGACACTGCGGACTTCGTCCCGCAGGTCACGGCCACTGCCTAAGGGGACGCGCCGCCATGATGACCAACCACGGAAACCGGATCACGCAGGGGCAGTTCTCCTTCCTCCCCGACCTGACCGACGCGCAGATCACCGCGCAGATCAACTACGCGCTCAAGAACAAGTGGGCCGTTTCGGTCGAGTACACCGACGACCCGCACCCGCGGAACACCTACTGGGAGATGTACGGCAACCCGATGTTCGATCTTCGGGACCCGGCCGGCATCCTGGTCGAGATCAACAATTGCCGGAAGACCTTCCCCAGCCACTATATCCGCGTGACCGCCTTCGACAGCACCAAGGGCTGGGAAACCCCGCGCATGTCCTACATCGTCAACCGGCCGAAGGTCGAGCCGGGCTTCCGCCTCGACCGCATCGAGGCCGAGGGTCGCACGCAGCGCTACTCGATCCACTCCTACGCCACCGAGAAGCCGGAAGGCGAGCGCTACTAACGCTGCTGGAGACACCATGACGACGTCGCATCGCATCGCCCCTTCGATCCTCTCCGCCGACTTCGCCCGCCTGGGCGAAGAGGTCGAGCGGGTCGTGGCCGCGGGCGCCGATGTGATCCATTTCGACGTCATGGACAATCACTACGTGCCCAATCTCACCATTGGGCCGCTGGTTTGCGAGGCCATCCGGCCTCGCGTCGATGTTCCGGTCGACGTGCATCTGATGGTTAAGCCGGTCGATGCCTTGGTACCGATGTTCGCCAAGGCCGGCGCAGACATCATCTCCTTCCATCCCGAAGCATCAGAGCACGTCGACCGGACGCTCGCCCTCATCAAGGACAATGGCTGCAAGGCCGGCCTCGTCCTCAACCCCGCCACGCCGCTCTCCTGGCTCGACCATGTCTGGGCCAAGCTCGACCTCATCCTGGTGATGTCGGTGAACCCCGGCTTCGGCGGGCAAGCCTTCATTCCCGAGGCGCTGAACAAGCTCAGCGCCATCCGGAAGCGCATCGACGCCCACAAGCGCGCCGGCGGCCACGACATCTGGCTCGAGGTCGATGGCGGGGTGAAGGTCGACAACATCCGCAAGATCGCCGAGGCGGGCGCCGACACCTTCGTGGCCGGCTCCGCGATCTTCAGCGCGCGCGAACCCGACGGCACCTACGGCAAGGTGATCGGCGCGCTGCGCCGTGAGCTCGAAGCCGCGACCATGGCGAGGGCGTGATGAACGACCAGCCCGCCAAGGTCGTCCCCAGCGCGGTCGATCTCAAGGCGCTCTACCGCGACACCGAGATCGGCGAGACGCTCGACCGCCTCGACCGCGAGCTCGTCGGCCTGAAGCCGGTCAAGACCCGCATCCGCGAGATCGCCGCGCTCCTCCTCGTCGAACGCGCGCGCCGCATGATGGGCGTCTCGGCCGACAGCCCGCCGCTCCACATGAGCTTCACCGGCAACCCCGGCACCGGCAAGACCACCGTCGCCCGCCGCATGGCCGAGATCCTGCACAAGCTCGGCTATATCCGCTCCGACCACGTCGTCAGCGTCACCCGCGACGATCTCGTCGGCCAGTATATCGGCCACACCGCGCCGAAGACGAAGGAAGTGCTCAAGAAGGCGATGGGCGGGGTCCTCTTCATCGACGAGGCCTACTACCTCTACCGCCCCGAGAACGAGCGCGACTACGGCCAGGAGGCGATCGAGCTGCTCCTGCAGTTCATGGAGGACCATCGCGACGACCTCGTCGTGATCCTCGCCGGCTACAAGGACCGGATGGACATCTTCTTCAAGTCCAACCCCGGCATGGCCTCGCGCATCGCGCACCATATCGACTTCCCGGACTTCACCGCCGACGAGCTCTTCGCCATCTCCGAGCTGATGGCCAAGGAGCTGCACTACCGCTTCGCCCCCGGCGCCGGGCAGACGATGCGGGAATATATCGAGCGCCGCATGCAGCAGCCGCGCTTCTCCAACGCCCGCTCGATCCGCAACGCGCTCGACCGTGCCCGCCTGCGCCAGGCCAACCGGCTGTTCGAGTCGGGCGGGTCGGTCACCCTCGAGGATCTCGAGACGATCACCACAGCCGATATTCTCGCGAGCCGCGTCTTCACCCAGTAGCGGTCCGGAGGGGGTCCCATGGCACAAGGCCGCACGACATTTTCGAAGTTCATCATCGAGGACCAGCGCCGTCCGGGCGGTCCCGATGCCGTGCTGACCGGTCTCCTCAACGACATCCAGACCGCCTGCAAGTTCATTGCCGCGGCCGTCGCGCGTGGCGCGCTCGGCCAGGGGGCGGCGACCACGGTCAACGTCCAGGGCGAGGAGCAGAAGGCGCTCGACGTCATAGCCAACGAGATCTTCCTCAGGACCTGCGAGAGCGGCGGGGCGCTCGCCGGCATGGTCTCCGAGGAGATGGAGAATCCCTACCCGGTGCCGAAGGCCCACCCGCGTGGCCCCTATCTCCTCGTCTACGACCCGCTCGACGGCTCCTCGAATATCGACGTCAACGTCACCGTCGGCACGATCTTCTCGGTGCTGCGCGCGCCCGAGGACTGCGACGGCAGCAAGGCCGAGGACTATCTCCAGCCCGGCAACCGCCAGGTCGCCGCCGGCTTCGCGCTCTACGGCCCGACCTCGATGATCGTGCTCACGCTCGGCGCGGGCGTCCACGGCTTCACGCTCGACCGCGACATCGGCGCCTATACGCTGACCCATCCCGACATCAAGGTCCCGGCCGAGACCCGCGAGTTCGCCATCAACGTCTCCAACGAGCGCTTCTGGGAGCCGCCGGTCCGCCGCTATGTCGAGGAGGCCATCCAGGGCAAGGCCGGCGTGCGCGGGGTCGACTTCAACATGCGCTGGATCGCTTCGCTGGTCGCCGAGGTGCAGCGCATCCTCGTCCGCGGCGGGGTGTTCATGTATCCGCGCGACACCAAGGACACTTCCAAGCCCGGCCGCCTCCGGCTTCTCTACGAGGCCAACCCGATGGCGATGATCATGGAGCAGGCCGGGGCGATGGCCACCACCGGCCGCGACCGCATCCTCGACGTCGTGCCGACCAGCCTTCACCAGCGCGTGCCGCTCGTCCTCGGCTCGCGGACCGAGATCGAGCGCATCGTCAGCTATCATCAGCAATATGATCGCGGCGAGGACGCCGTGTTCGAGTCCCCGCTTTTCAAGAACCGCTCGCTGTTCCGCGTTCCGGTCCCCCACCACGAGGCGTAGTCACCCTTATGTCGGCGAAGCATCCTGTCCTGGCCATCACCGGGTCGTCCGGGGCAGGCACCACCACGGTCACCCAGACCTTCCAGAATATCTTCCGCCGTGAGGGTGTGAACGCGGCCATCGTCGAGGGCGACGCCTTCCATCGCTACGACCGCGTCGAGATGCGCGCCAAGATGGCCGCCGAGCAGAAGGCGGGGAATCCGAGCTTCAGCCATTTCGGCCCGGAGGCGAACCTCTTCGCCGAGCTCGAGACCCTCTTCCGCAGCTACGGCGAGACGGGCACCGGCAAGGTCAGGAAATACCTCCACTCCGACGAGGAGGCCGCCCCCTACAGCCAGAAGCCCGGCACCTTCACCGCCTGGGAGGACGTCCCGCCCGGCACCGACCTCCTCTTCTACGAGGGCCTGCACGGCGCGGTGAAGGCCGGCGACATCGACGTCGGCAAGCACGCCGACCTCCTCATCGGCGTGGTCCCGATCATCAATCTCGAGTGGATCCAGAAGCTCCACCGCGACAAGGCGGCGCGCGGCCACAGCCACGAGGCGATCGTCGACACGATCCTCCGCCGCATGCCGGACTACGTGAACTACGTCACCCCGCAATTCGCGCGCACGCACGTCAATTTCCAGCGCGTGCCGACGGTCGACACCTCGAACCCGTTCATCGCGCGCGACGTGCCGAGCCCCGACGAGAGCATGCTGGTGATCAGGTTCCGCGACCCGCGGGGGATCGACTTCCCGTATCTGCTGTCGATGCTCGACGGCAGCTTCATGTCGCGCGCCAACACGATCGTGTGCTCCGGCGGCAAGATGGCGCTGGCCATGCAGCTGATCTTTACGCCAATGATCTGGCAGCTCATGGATCGCAAGAAGAAAGCCTTCTGAGGCCGCTACCGGAATGCCAGCCTCTCAGGCTTAACCTCCCCCTTGCGGGGAGGTCGAAACCGGCTCTTTCGGCCGGTTTCGGGAGGGGGTAGGAGACTAGGCGGAAGGGGTCCGCTGGCGCTGATGCTGCTGCCGCTCGTACCCCCTCCCGAAGCTGCTCGGGCGTAGCCCTCGCACCTTCGACCTCCCCGCAAGGGGGAGGTTAAGGGCGGGTCTGGCGCCAGGAACGAACAAGGGAACTAGGAGAGACGCCGATGACAGCGATGGGCAAAGTGAAGGCCGGGCTCGACAGGCGAACCCTCGCCAATGCCGTCCGTGTCCTCGCCGTGGATGCGGTCGAGGCCGCCAAGTCGGGCCACCCGGGCATGCCGATGGGCATGGCCGACATCGCCGAGGTCCTGTGGAACGGCTACCTCAAGCACAATCCGGCCAACCCCAAATGGCCCGACCGCGACCGCTTCGTCCTCTCCAACGGCCACGGCTCGATGCTGCAATACGCGCTCCTCCATCTGTCGGGCTACGACCTCCCGATCGATGAGCTCCGGCGCTTCCGCCAGCTCCATTCCAAGACCCCGGGCCACCCCGAATACGGCATCACCCCGGGCGTTGAGACCACCACCGGTCCGCTCGGCCAGGGCCTCGCCATGGCCGTCGGCATGGCGCTCAGCGAGAAGCTGCTCGCCGACGAGTTCAACCGGCCCGGCCACACGGTCGTCGACCACCGCACCTTCGTCTTCCTCGGCGACGGCTGCCTCATGGAAGGCGTCAGCCACGAGGCCTGCTCGTTCGCCGGCGTATACGGCCTCGAGAAGCTGATCTGCTTCTACGACGACAACGGCATCTCGATCGACGGCCATGTCGACGGCTGGTTCCGCGACGACACGCCGAAGCGCTTCGAGGCTTACGGCTGGCGCGTCATCCGAGACGTCGACGGCCACGATTCGGAAGCCGTCGACAGGGCCATCCGCGAGGCGATGACCCCTTCGGGCAAGCCGACCCTCATCTGCTGCAAGACGGTGATCGGCTGGGGCTCGCCCAACATGGCCGGCGGGCACGACGTGCACGGCGCCCCGCTCGGCGAGAAGGAGGCGCTCGCCACGCGCGACAAGCTCGGCTGGCCGCACGCCCTCTTCGTCGTGCCGCAGGAGATCTACGACGGCTGGGACGCCCGCGCCGCCGGCGGCCGGGCCGAGGCCGAGTGGAAGGTCCGCTTCGACGCCTACCGCGCTGCCTTCCCGCAAGAGGCCGCCGAGTTCGAGCGGCGGATCGCCGGCGAGCTCCCGGCCGGCAGCGCCGAGACCTTCGCAGCCTGGATCGCCGAGACCGCCGCCAAGACCGACAAGGTCGCGACCCGCAAAGCCTCGCAGATCGCCATCGAGAGCCTGACCGCGTTCCTTCCCGAGGCGCTCGGCGGCTCGGCCGACCTCACCGGCTCGAACCTTACCAACTGGAAGGCGGCCAAGGACCTCAAGCCCGGCGAGAAGGGCGGCAACTACATCCATTTCGGCGTCCGCGAGTTCGGCATGACCGCCATCCTCAACGGCGTCGCCCTCCACGGCGGCTACATCCCGTTCGGCGGCACCTTCCTGGTGTTCAGCGACTACTCGCGGAACGCCATCCGCCTTTCCGCGCTGATGGGCCTTCGCAACATCCACGTCTTCACGCACGACTCGATCGGCCTCGGCGAGGACGGCCCGACCCATCAGCCGGTCGAGCACGCCGCCTCGCTGCGCATCATTCCCAATCTCGACGTCTGGCGCCCCTGCGACCTGCTGGAGACGGCCGTCGCCTGGAAGTCCGCCGTCGAGCGCGCCAGCGGCCCGTCGGCGCTCCTCCTCACCCGTCAGGCGCTGCCCAACCAGCCGGCCTTCGCCGAGCGCGCCGCGGAGATCGCCCGCGGCGGCTACATCCTGTCGGATGTCGCCTCCGGCAAGCCCGACATCGTCCTTATCGCCACCGGCTCCGAGGTTGCCCTTGCCATGGACGCCAAGGCGATCCTGGCGGCCGAAGGCATCATGGCCCGCGTCGTTTCGATGCCGTCCACCAATGTCTTCGACCGCCAGGCTGAAACCTGGCGCCGCCACGTCCTGCCGCCCGGCATCCGCCGGGTCTCGGTCGAGGCCGGCGTCACCGACTTCTGGCGGAAATATGTGGGGCTCGACGGCGGCACGGTCGGCCTCGACCGCTTCGGCGAGTCCGCCCCGGCCGGCGACCTCTTCAAGCATTTCGGCTTCACCAAGGAAAACGTCGCCGCCGTCGCCCGCAAGATCCTCTAGCCCTCCCTCCCCTCGAGGGGGAGGGTCGGCGGCGGACCGAACGGCCCGCTGACGGGCGGGGTCACCCCGGTGCCGAAAGTCCGCACCCACGGGACGGCCCTCCAGCCCTGAACCTCCCCCTTGAGGGGAGGTCCAAACCGCGAAGCGGTTTGGGGTGGGGGTGGTTCGGGCGGATCGACTGGACTGCGCGCGCTATCGTTGGCTCGGTCGCAGTTCACCCCCACCCGAAGCTGCTCGGGCGAGCCCTCGCACCTTCGACCTCCCCTCAAGGGGGAGGTTCAACGGAAACCAGGCTCTTCCCCCGACCCCATGACCCTTCAAGCTCTCATCTTCGACGTCGACGGCACCCTTGCCGACACCGAGCGCGACGGCCACCGGGTCGCCTTCAACCGCGCCTTCGCCGACGAGGGCCTCGACTGGCATTGGGACGAGGCGCTCTACGGCGACCTCCTCGCCGTCACCGGCGGCAAGGAGCGCATCGCCCACTACGTGAAGCGCTTCCACCCCGACTGGGCCCTGCCCGACGCGGCCGCGCAGATCGCCCGGATGCACCAGCGGAAGACGGCGTATTTCGAGGCGCGGGTCGCCGCCGGCGCCGTCCCGCTTCGGCCCGGCGTCGTCCGCCTCATCCGCGAGGCGAGGGAGGCCGGCCTCCGGCTCGCCATCGCCACCACCACCTCCAGGGCGAACGTGGTCGCGCTGATCGAGCACATGCTCCCGCCCGACCTTCGGGACGCCTTCGAAATCCTCGGCACCGCCGAGGAGGCCCCGGTCAAGAAGCCCGCCCCCGACGTCTTCCACTACGTCCTCCAGGCGATGTCCCTCGACCCCGCCGACGCGCTGGCCATCGAGGACTCCCGGAACGGCCTCCTCGCCACCACGGCCGCCGGCCTCCGCACGCTGGTCACCGTCAGCGACTACGCGGTCGGCCAGGATTTCACCGGCGCCCTCGCCATCCTCGATGGTCTCGGCGAGCCTGACGCCCCGGCGACCGTCACCGCTGCGCCCGACTCGGTCGGCGAACGGGTCGTGGTGACCGTTGCCCTTCTGCGCCGTTGGTTCGAGACGACGGACTGACCCCCACCGGCGCTTCGCGCCACCTCCCCCTTTCCGGGGGAGGAAAGGGGAAGTCCGCCCTTCTTCATCCTCCCCCTGAAAGGGGGAGGGTCGACCGCGCAGCGGTCGGGGTGGGGGTAAGTCTCATCTCGCCTCAACCGTCCGGAAACCCACGCCAAACCCCGGCGTTTGCACAAAGCGGCAAAGAGTCCGAGACTGGGCCGCCTCAGTCATGTTTGGCGGGAGTAGTCCATGCTGCAGGTTCCCCTCGAAATCGCCTTCCACAACGTCGACTCGAGCGAATGGTCCGAGCGCGAGATCAGGGCCAAGGTCGGCAAGCTGGAGCGCCTCTTCGACCGCCTCGTCTCGGTGCGCGTCCGCGTCGACCGGCCGGCGAAGTCGAGCGGCGCCCCGCCCGTGGTGCGCATCGAGATGGGCCTCCCCGGCCACAAGGACCTCGTCGTCAGCCACGAGCCCGAGCACCTGCAGCAGCGCTTCCAGACCCCCGACCTCCACAACGCCATCAACGAGGCCTTCCGCATCGCCGAGCGGCGCCTCGTCGACTGGAAGGAGCAGCTCACCGACCGCCCGAAGATCGACCCGCATGACAGCGAGCGGCGCTTCCTCGGCAGCGTCTCCGAGCTCCATCCCGAGGAGGACTACGGCTATCTCCTGACCAAGGAGGGCAGCCTCCTCTACTTCCACCGCAACAGCCTCCTGGCCGGCGATTTCGACAAGCTCTCGGTCGGCGACGAGGTGAACTACGTCGAGCGCGAGGGCGACACCGGCCCCACCGCCGCCAAGGTCTGGGTGAAGCCGAACGGCAACGGCGCCTGAGCCCTTTCGAGGACGGCAACGAACCTTCGCCTCCCGCCCCTGAACCTCCCCTTGTGGGGACCATTGCGAAATGGTTCGGGGAGGAGCTTGTCGTCCTCTTGCTGGTAAGGCGGGGGAGTTGGGCTGGTCGGTGCGACCTCAGCGGAGGGTGAAGGGGTCGGTCGGGCTAGGTGAAGACGGACTCCTGGCGTGGGCGGAGGAGGATGTCTGCGACGCGTCGC
>JADYYB010000073.1 GCA_020853895.1 Bauldia sp. | reverse complement strand
CGGCCGCCACGCTGATGCCGGCGATGGCATGGGCGCAGGGCGCCACGATCAGCTACACCGAGGCGCAGGCCGACCGCGGCGAGGACGCCTACGCCGAGCATTGCGAGGTCTGTCACGGCAGCACGCTTTCGGGCAGCGCCGAGACCCCGCCGCTGGTCGGCACCGGCTTCCGCAACCGTTTCGCCACCGGCTCGCCGCTCGCGCTCTTCTCCTACGCCGCGACCGCCATGCCGCAGCAGGCGCCGGGCAGCCTGACGCCTGAAACCTATGCCGACATCACGGCCTATCTCTTCTCGAGGAACCGCATCCCGGCGGGCGACGCCGAGCTGCCGTTCGATCTCGACGTGCTCGGCGCGGCGACGCTCCCGGCGCAGATCACGCCGTAAGCGAGACGCTATAGAGCGGGCCGCACGGCTCAAATGCTTGGGGGGCAGGAGGCAGGGACATGAGCAGTCTGAGCGGTATCGTGAAATCGGCCGCGGCGCTGCTGGTGGCCCTTGCCTCCTTCGCCCCCTCGGCCTTCGCCGACCAGCGCGACGATTTCCTGGCCGGGCTCACCAACGAATGCCCGGGCTGCGACCTCGCCGAGGCGCAGCTCAAGCGCCGCGATCTGACCGGCGCCAATCTCGCCGGGGCGAACCTCACCCACGCCGTCCTGCACGAGGCCAGGCTCGGGGGCGCCGATCTCAGCGGCGCTACGCTGGTGGGAGCCAATCTCAACCTCGCCGATCTCCGGCTCGCCAATCTCGCCGGCGCCAATCTCGACCAGGCGATGGCCTACGGGGCGACGCTCGGCAACTCGATCCTGACCGACGCGGTGATGACCGGGTTCAAGGGGCAGACCGCCGACATGACCGGCGCCAATCTCACCGGCGCCAATCTCACCGGCGCGGACATCAGGCTCGCCCGCCTGCCGCGCGCCAACCTCACCAACGCCAATCTCTCCTACGTGCGCGGGGACGCGATCCACCTCCGCAACGCCAACATGACGGGGGCGGTCCTCTATCACGCCAATTTCCCGGACGGGGAGTTCGGCACGGCCAACTTCACCGGGGCCGATCTCCGCCTCGCCGACATGTTCCGCGCCGACATGAGCGGGTCGATCCTGGTGCGCACGGATCTCAGCGGCGCGCGCCTCCTCCGCGCCAACGTCAACGACGTGCAGATGGAGGATTCGGTGTGGGAGGCGACGATCCTGCCGGACGGCACGGTGTTCAACCCGGCGCAGGCGCAGCCCTAGGTCGTGATGACGACGGATCAATCCAACCTCCCCCTCGAGGGGAGATCGAAACCGCGCAGCGGTTTCGGGACGGGGGCATCGACCTTTCGGCTTGTACTGGGCGGGTGGGACCCTCGTTCCCCCCTCCCGAAGCTGCTCGGCCGTAGGCCTCGCACCTTCGACCTCCCCTCGAGGGGGAGGTTATTTCAATTCATCACGCCCTAAGGGGCGGCGCTGCCCGGGGTGACGGGCGTGCCGCCCGGGACCGGGGCGGGCGCCGGCCGCGTGCCCTCGAGGGGGAGGGGCGCCGGACCGTAGCCGACCTCGTAGATCTCGGCGCGGGTCCAGCTCTCGAACTGGCCCTGGGTCAGCGCGCCGGTGCGCGGATCGCGGCCGAGCTGGCCGGGCTTCCGCAGGTAGCGGGTCTGCAGGACGTAGCGGAGGCCGCTCGCCGCGTCGACCTTCTCGCAATCGAGCTTGGTGTGTGTGTTCCCGACCTCGGCCTCGTCGGGCCCGAGCGGAATGTTCACGCAGTCGGCTTCCGGCGCGATCAGGAACTGCGAGCCGAGGAAGGGCCCGAGGAGATAATGGTCCTCGCGGAGGCGCAGCGTGCCGAGGTCGAAGAAGGCGTCCTTGGTGTAGTCGGCGCGCGGATCGGTGACCACGCGGATGCCGCGCAGCACGCCGCCGTCGTCGAAGAGCGCGGAGGCGACGATCGGGAAGGATTTGTCGGTGGTGCCGACGAAGCGGGCGACGCGGCCGTCGTCCATCGCGCGGAGGAAGAACTCGACCTCGTTGTCGTACTCGAAATAGACCTCGTGCAGCCCGGATTTCGGGTCGATCGGGCACTGCGCATAATCCGCCCAGCCGGTGAGCGGGCGGCGCGGGGGACCGCCGTCGCTGCCGCAGGCATAGCGGCGGAACTCGACGAGGTCCGGCATCTCCTCCAAGGTCGACCCGATCTCGAGGTCCCACACCGTCATGCGTTGCGGAAGGTCGGCGAAACGCGTGATCCCCTGGGCATGCGCGGGGGTTGCCGCAACGCCGGCCGACAGGCAGAGCGCCAGCGCGCCGAGGACGGTGCGGAGGGGGCGGGCGGAAGCCGCTTCCCGGTAGCTCATGATCTCACTCCCATACGCGTGCGGCCGGACTGCCGGCGTGGTTCTAGCACAGCCTCGGCGCGCGGGAAGCTTCACGAATTAGCGTGCCGGCTTGAGCTGGGGCAAAGAAAAGGCGGCCGGGTCGCCCCGGCCGCCTTCGGACTTCAAGTCCTGCCGCCGACTATTCGTCGAGGGCGAAGACGAACAGCATCTCGGAGTGCATGAGGTCCGTGAAGCGGACCGGGTGCACGTGCAGACCCGAGGACTGGAAAGCGACGTACTGGCGGCCGCCGACGGCGAAAGTG
>JADYYB010000072.1 GCA_020853895.1 Bauldia sp. | reverse complement strand
GTCATCCTCTTCACCTCGGGCACCGAGCAGGCGCCGAAGGCGGTGGCGCTCACCCACGCCAACTTCCTCGCCAATGTCGAGCAGGCGCTCAGCCTCTTCGACTTCACGCCGGCCGACGTGATGTTCAACCCGCTGCCGGTGTTCCACGCCTTCGGCCTCCTCGGCGGGCTCTTCCTGCCGCTCATCGCCGGCTTCCGGACCTTCCTCTACCCCTCGCCCCTCCACTACGACGCGATCCCGCGCCTCTTCCGCGAGCAGCGGGCGACCATCCTCGTCGGCATCGACACCTTCGCCGCGGCCTGGGGCCGCTCGGCCGGCGAGGACGACTTCAAGACCGCCCGCCTCGTCGTCCTCGGCGCGGAGCGCGTGAAGGAGGCGACGCGGCGCATCTGGAAGGAGCGCTTCGGCATCGATCTCCTCGAAGGGTACGGAGCCACCGAGTGCGCGCCGGTGATCGCCGTCAATCCCGACAGCCTCAACAAGCCGGGCACCGCCGGAAAGCTTCTCCCCGGCATCGAGACGCGGCTCGAGAAGGTCGAGGGCATCGAGGACGGCGCGCGCCTCGTGGTGAAGGGGCCGAACGTCATGGCCGGATATTATTTCCCCGATGAGCCGGGCCGGCTGCGCCCGCCCAAGGACGGCTGGTACGACACCGGCGACGTGGTCTCGATCGACGCCGACGGCTACGTGACGATCCTCGGCCGCGCCAAGCGCTTCGCCAAGGTCGCGGGCGAGATGATCTCGCTCGCCGCCGTCGAGCGCTTCGTCCACGACGCCGCGCCCGAGCACATCCACGCCGTCGTCGCCATCCCCGACGCGCGGAAGGGCGAGGCGCTCCTCCTCATCACCAACCATCCCGAGATCAACCGGAGCTGGCTGCTCACCGCGGCGAGCCGGCTCGGCATCACCAACCTCCTCGTGCCCCAGGCGGTGAAGGTCGAGCCGGAGATGCCGCTCCTCGCCACCGGCAAGATCGACTACCGCGCCGCCCAGCGCATCGCCCACCACTGGCTCGCCAGCCAATCCGCCCCGGCTGATTATTCCTCCCCCTGAAAGGGGGAGGTGGCGCGAAGCGCCGGTGGAGGTACGTCGTAGCCGCGTGAGCCGCGGGAATCTCGACCCGTCCCCTCTCCCCGGCGGGGAGAGGGGGCAGGTCCGAGTCCATATCTGATGTTTCCCATCCTGGGACGTTGAGCGAGGTCATCGCCCTTTCGCTCTCGCGTCCGAGTCTCGGATTTTGACTTTCTCACCCGGCGCCTTCGCCAGGGCCGTCCCTGAAGGGAGGGGAGGAAGGCTCACTCGATCGCCCGGGCCTCGTCGGGGAGCATGATCGGGATGCCGTCGCGGATCGGGTAGGCGAGCTTCGCCGCGCGCGAGATCAGCTCCTGCCGCTCGCGGTCGTATTCGAGCGTGGTCTTGGTCAGCGGGCAGACCAGGAGCTCGAGGAGCTTCGGGTTGATCTCCACCGGCGCGGGCTTCTGCTCGCTCATCGCCCCGCTCACGCAAAAAGCAGCGAGGAGAGGCGGCGGCGCCCGGCGAGCGTGGCCTTGTCCTTCGGCCCCCAGGCCTCGAAGAACTGCACCAGCTGCTTGCGCGCCTTCTCCTCCTCCCAGGCGCGGTTGCGCTTGAAGATGTCGAGGAGGAGGTCGGCGGCCGCTTCCCGGTCGCCCGCCGCATTGCGGATCAGCGCGAGGTCGAAGCGCGCCTGCCAGTCGGTCGGATCAGCCGAGACGCGCGCCTGCAGCGCCCGCGCGTCGCCGAGCCCGGCGGTCTGCTCGGCGAGCGTGATCTGCGCGCGGGCAGCGACGACCAGCGGGTCGTTGGCCTTGGCGGCAGGGATCTGCGCCAGCGCCTGCCGGGCCTGGTCGAGGTCCCCGGCCGCGATCGCGGTGCGCGCGAAACCGGTCAGCGCGCGGAGATTCTCGGGCTCGGCCCGCACCACCTCGCCGAAGAAGCGCATCGCGTTCTGAACGTCGCCCGCTTCTAGGAGCCGGTCGCCCTCGTCGAGGATGGCGGCGAGGTCCTCCGCGGCCTCGTCCACCATGCCGCCCTTGGCCGCGCTCGCCAGCACCCGGTCGACGAACGCCTTGACCTGGCTCTCGGGCAGCGCGCCGACGAAGCCGTCGAAGGCGCGGCCCTGGAAGAAGGCGATCACCGCGGGAATCGACTGGATGCCGAGCTGGCCGGGGATCTGCGGGTGGTCGTCGGTGTTCATCTTGACGAGGCGCACCTTGCCCTTGGTCGCGCCGACCACCTTCTCGATGATCGGGCCGAGCGTCCGGCACGGGCCGCACCATGGCGCCCAGAAATCGACCAGCACCGGCTGGGTCTTCGAGGATTCGATGACGTCGCGCCCGAAATCCTTGGTGGTGGTATCGATCACCGCCGGAACGGCGGCGCCGTTGGCGGCCGGGACCGCGGCTCTGAGGGAGATCTGCTCAGTCATGGATAAACCTGGGGTAACCTGGCGCTATGTCCGGACGGAAACGCCCGGCGGATGAAAGGGTCGGCCCTAAGATGGCGACTCCGGCCCGGAATGACAATTCCGCCGCGGCGCGGCAAACCCTTTCGGCGGCGCCGGTCGGGGTGCGGTAACTGTCCGCAAGCCCGCGGGGGCGATTCCGTTTGCATTGGCAAAATGGCTGAGCGATAT
Organism: Bauldia sp.; assembly: GCA_020853895.1. GTDB lineage: Bacteria > Pseudomonadota > Alphaproteobacteria > Rhizobiales > Kaistiaceae > JADYYB01. Next base: position 26,310 of record JADYYB010000072.1, on the reverse strand, counting down.
AAGCGGCCTTCCGGCTCGGCCGGCGTGAGCGGGTGTAGCTCAGGGGTAGAGCACAACCTTGCCAAGGTTGGGGTCGAGGGTTCGAATCCCTTCGCCCGCTCCAAATTTCCCAACCAGATCAGGCACTTGTGGGAGTTGTCCCCTCTCCCTCTCGGAGTGATGGTCCTCCGGGGAAGCGCTGGGGAAGCCTCAAGCCCACTCAACGCCCTTGGCGAAGCGCCAACCGCACCTGCCCGTCAGTCACGCTGCCAGACATCCGAAGAGCATGATCGGCGACGCGGAGTGGCGGCGCTTCGTGAAAAGCTTCCCGCCCTTGGCCGAAGCACGGCAAAGCATCGAGGGCATTATTTCCGAATACCTCGACCGGCTCGGGGCCGAGAGAAAGGCCGTGCGAATTTCGGTGGTTGCGGGCCGGCTCAGCAGGATGCAAGCGGCGTTGGAACGGGCGCTCAAGGAGCTCGAGGAGCCTGGGCGCACGGCGGGGGAAAGGGATGCGACCGCTTGGGCACGTGAACGCATCGGCCGGGAGCTCGTCAGCCTAGCGATGCGCCGCGCAAAAAGGACCGCAAGGTCGGTCGCCGCGGCCGTGGCGGCGAGCGGCCGGGACCATCTTTCGGCTTCGCTCGCTGACGAGCGGGCGCTCCCGGCGCGGGTCGAGCAGATCATGTCCGACGCTCTTGCGAGTTCCATTGCACATGCCGACCTCGTCGGCGAAGCGGCCTTCGAGGCGCATCTCGCACCGACCTACGACTTCCTCGCGGCCATTTCTCGCGCGGCCCACAAGATCGAGGAATCGGGCTCACCGCACTTTCAGCCCGGCGATGCGTGGCTCTGGATGGTCCGGCAGCTGGCCGAAGTCGCTGGGCCAGCGGGGATCAAGCTGACCGCCCGCAAGGATGCCCGCGGAAAATCGCCCTTCGTTGGGCTCGTGGAGGATGTTCAGGCGTCGCTGCCCAGGCATGCTCGACGGCACGCGAGCGACGCGGGCTTGGAGCACGCGGTCCGCACGGCGTTGCGCGGGCGGAATTAGACCCGCCACACGGCGGGCATTCTGCCCGCAATCGGCGCACCTCCTCTGCTTCAATGATCGAAGTCGCCCCACCGAGGTGACCGACCATTGGAGCTACTTTTGAGCGCTGAAAACCTGCCTGCCGAGCGGCTACTGTGCCGCAAGGAGGCATCCACCTACCTTCTCACCTGCTGGGGTATCCGCAGGTCGCCCCGGACGCTTGCGAAATATGCCGTGGTCGGCGGTGGACCCCTTTTTCGGAAGGCCGGCCGTACGCCCCTCTACTCCACGCTCGACCTCGACGCTTTCGCGCGCGGCTCTCTCTCGAAACGCGTTGGCTCCACCTCGGAGTTGCGTCCGATCGATCCCAGGCGGATGGCGGATGCCTGAGATGGTCGATTTCGCGGCGATCAACAAGGCGGCGCTCGAAGCTCTGCCTCTGGTCCTCTCCATCGTGGCGCCGGGCGGTCACACCGAAGGCGCCGAGTACGTAGCCCTCAATCCGACGCGTCTCGACCGCCGCAAGGGGTCATTCAAGGTGAACACGAGGACCGGCCGCTGGGCCGATTTCGCCACCGGCGAGCGGGGAGGCGATGTCGTCAGCCTCTGCGCATACGTCTGGCGGATCGGCCAACGGGCTTCGGCGCTTCGGCTTTCTCAGATGCTGAAGGGCCACCCCCGTGGCTGAAGCCTTGCGCCACCCTCTCCGCCCGCTCACCCTCCCGGAAGCGCATGCAACCGTGCAACCGCGCGACGAAGCGGCGCTCGGACTGACGCTCGCGCAGTACGCCGAGGCCAAGAAGCTGCCCCTGCCGTTCCTCATGGATCTCGGTCTGACCGAGATCCGGCGGGCTGGCACAACGGCGGTCCGCATCCCCTATGGGACCGTGAGTGGCGAGGCTGGTCCGGTGCGGTTTCGCCGGTCTCTAGGCGGGGAACGCCGCTTCGAATGGGCAGTCGGTGCAAGGCTCTCACTCTATGGCCTGGACCGCCTCGCTGCGGCCGGCAAGGAAATCGTCCTCGTCGAAGGCGAATCGGACTGCCACACGCTCTGGTTCCATGGCATCCCGGCGGTGGGCCTGCCTGGCGCCGCCATGTGGTCGGAGAGCCGCGATGCTCATCTCCTGGAGCGCTTCGAGAAGATCTTCGTGCTGATCGAGCCCGACCAGGGCGGTGAGGCGATGATCCGGTGGATCACCGCCTCGGTCCTCAAGGACAGGATGCTCTTGGTGTCGTTGCCGGCGAAGGACCCCTCCGCGCTTCACCTCATCGATCCGGCCGAGTTCCAGGCCGCATGGCATGAAGCGAAAGCCAAGGCCACTCCCTTTTCCGCGCTTGAACAGAAGCGCCGCGAAACTGCTCGGACCGAGGCTTGGCTGCGGTGTGGCGACCTCGCGAAAACGCCGTCGATCCTCGATCGCTTCGAAGATGATCTCGACGATGCTGGCGTTGTCGGTGAGCGGAGCGCGGCGAAGCTCCTGTATCTCGCGGTCACGTCGAGGGTGTTGGACCGTCCGGTCTCGATGGTCGTGAAAGGCCCCTCGTCCGGCGGAAAATCGTACCTCGTTGATCAGGTCTTGAGGTTCTTCCCGGTGGAGGCCCATTACGCCCTGACCGCGATGAGCGAGCACGCCCTCGTATACCTCGACGAGGACCTCAAGCACCGTGTGCTGGTGCTCTACGAGGCCGCCGGGATGCCTTCCGAGTTCGGAAGCTACGCCATCCGCTCGCTGCTCTCGGAGGGGCGGCTCCGCTATGCCACGGTCGACAAGAGCGTCGACGGAGAACTCCGGCAGCGGGTCATCGAGAAGGAGGGCCCGACCGGCCTGATCGCGACCACTACGTTGGCGTCGCTGCATCCTGAGAACGAGACGCGCATGATCAGCCTCTCGGTCACCGACACCCAGGAGCAGACCAAATCCGTCATGCGTGCTATCGCTGGGCGCAAGGCCACTTCGCCTGACCGCCGGCCTTGGCACGCCCTCCAGACTGCAATCGCCGCCGGCCCGTGCGAGGTGGAGATCCCTTTCGCGATGGCCCTCGCCGACCTAATCGAGCCCATCGCCGTTCGGATGAGGCGCGACTTCGCCACGCTCCTCAGCCTCATTCGCGCGCATGCGCTCCTTCATCAGAAGTCGCGGGACACCGATGCGGCAGGTCGGATCGTCGCCGATATCGCCGACTATGCGGCGGTTCGGGATCTCTACACCCTGGTCTTGTCGCAGGCGCTCGGCGCTGTCGTCTCGGTCGAGATACGGTCGACCGTCGAGGCGGTGGCCGCGACGATCGGTGGCGGCAAGCAGGAGGCGACGGTACTCGATGTTGCGCGCGCCTGCCATGTCGACAAGAGTGCGGCCTCACGACGGGTGAAGGTCGCCGTCCAGGCCGGCTACCTCATCAACAACCAGACCTCTCGCGGCCGTCCTAGTCGGCTTGTCCTCGGCGATCCGTTGCCCGGCGACGCCGAGATTCTGCCCCTGCCTGACGCCGTCAACGATGAGGCCGAGCGGTTGCACGGTTGCGCGGATACCGGAGGGGATGACGGGAAAGGCGCTCCCGGCGGCCCGCCCCCGGGTGAGCGCCATGGAAGCGAGCTTACCTGGGAGGAGGTCCTTTGAACGGCGTCGAGGCACTGGCGCTGGCCGAGCAGGCTGGCGTCTCCGTCGAGGTACGGGGCGAGAGCCTGGTCTTGCGCGCAAGGCATCGCCCCTCGGCCGATGTCCTCAACAGTCTCCGCAGCAGCAAGGCTGGACTGATCGAGGTCCTGTCGCGGCCGAGACTTGTATCGTCGGCGGGCGTCATCGATATCTCGGCGATGCCTGCCGATCGCGCGACCGGACATCGTCCGAATTGCGCCACGGACTGGCTTGCCTTTTTCGACGAGCGCGCGGCGATCGCCGAGTTCGATGGAGGGCTTTCACGAAGGAAGGCCGAGGCGGAAGCCTATGAGTGGTGTGTCGTCGAGTGGATGAACCAGCACCATCCGGCGGGCGCCTCCGACGATCGCTGCCTCTGGTGCGGTGATACGGGATGGCCGGGCAAGGCCATCGTGCCGTTCGGTGCGCAGGCCAATGCCATCGTGTGGCTGCACCCGCGCTGCTGGGAGTCCTGGCAGCGCTCTCGCCGGGCGCTCGCCGAGGCGGAACTGGGCCTCATGGGAGTGCGGAAGCCGGGAGTCGAGGCGGTGTCTCTCGATGACTGATCGGGCCCTTCTCTCCGTCAACGACCTGGCAAGGGTCTTGGGTATCTCGCGGCGCAGCGTGTTCGCCCTGCTGGCGGCGGGCATTGCACCCAAGAGCTTGCTCGTCGGCGGCATGAGGCGGTTCCGGCCGGAGGCAGTGGACCGATGGCTTGCCGAGAAGGAAGCGCACGCGGATGCCGTGCAGCGAGCCGCCCGTGCGGATTGATGCGTGCCGATGCCGACGCAAACCCTAAGGTTACGGCAAGGCTAGATCCGCTCGCCGGGATGTAGTGGTGACCTTCTCCGATGGCGCGTCGACGGCTTCCGCCCTGGAGTCAACGATCGCGCCGCAGAACCAGCGGTCGGCGCCTCCTCAAAGAACTCGCGAACGTGCACCTCCAGCGCCTCGGCCAACCGATCCAGTAGTGCGACGGTGGGGTTTGCCGTCCCTCGCTCGATTCCCCCGACATACGTCCGATCAATCTGAGCGTCGACAGCCAGCGCTTCCTGCGAGAAACCGCGAGCGACGCGGATTCTCCTTAGGTTCAGCGCAACCAGCTTCAGCCCGTCCATGAGCGAAGGTGGCCGCGTTGAAGCTTATAAAACCACGGAGTATAATCATCATATTGGGAGCTGAAGCCATGCCGTCACGCTCGACCGAAAGTGCCGAAGAACGACTTCTTCGGAAGAAGGAGATAGACGAGCGCCGAGAGCGGGCGAGGGAGTGGCTTCAGGCGGAGCGAGAGCGCCGCGCTTCGTCGGCGTTACCGCACTCAGCTAGAACGCCGGCGCATTCAGGTCGGCCGAGCGCGCGAGTCCCCGCAGATGACGGATATCCCCGAGGGGTGTCCGGGCGAATTCAGAGAGCTACCGCCGGAATCGACATCATGGTCTGGTTCTGGATCGGGATCGTCGTGGCCTTCGGCTTCATCTTGCCGGCGCTGTTCCAATTCGTCGGCTGGTCGGGCTAGCCGGCAGTGTCGTGCCTCGAACTCCACGGGCTCGCCAAGCAACGTCATCAGAAGATGGAATGCAGCGGCCACGCACCGGAGGTTCCGAGCGTGGCGCGTCGACCAGCCGTCCGGTCGCGAGAAGGCGAGCGCGTCGCGCCATGCCGCGGCCGACGCTGGCGCCAATCGGTGCGAGCGCCGACGCGTAGGTCGAACGGGGCGGCCGCCAGTCCGTCGGCCGCGCGGCCTGCGCCCCTGATCGTCGGGCCTACTCTCGCGCGACGGGCCGCTCCGCGGTCCGGTACCTCCCGCCGCTGATCGACGGAGATCCGCAGCGCCGGTTGCGCGAAGCGGGCGGTACATCCTATCGTTGGCGGGCTGGGCCGCAGATGGGCTGGAATTTCTGCGCACCGGAGGGGCTGGGAATGCGACTTCAGGCACGAGGCGGCGCGGCGAGGCGCCGCAGAAGCGCCGTTGGCTCAAGGGCCGTGGAATGCTGACGGCGGTTTCGCTTTTCAGCGGCGCGGGCGGGTTCTGCGAGGGCTTTCGTCTTGCCGGCTGGGAGGTTGTCTGCGCCGTCGAAGCCGATGGGGACGCAGCCCAAACGCATGCCGCCAATTTCACCGACGTTGCCCATTTTCAAGGTGATATCGCCCGCTTCCTGATCGATGAGCGGCCCGGTGTACCGACGTGCCGTCAGATGACCGGCCAGCAGGTTGACGCCGTCTTTGGCGGACCGCCTTGCCAGGGTTTCAGTCAGATCGGCCCCCGCAACCTAGATGACCCAAGAAACCGCCTCTACGAAGAATTTGTACGCGTCGTCCGCATTTTGCGGCCACGCGTCTTCGTGATGGAGAATGTTCCAAACATGGTGGCGATGAAGAATGGCCACTTCAAAACCAGGATCATCGACGCGTTTCAACAGGCCGGATATTCGCGGACGGCGATCCTCTCCCTCATCGCCTCCGACTTCAGGGTTCCGCAGCACCGACGCCGAATCTTCATCTTCGGCATCCGCGATCGGCTGCCACTGAACGGGAATTTGGAAGAGACAGTAAAGGCGCTAGTTGATCGGGAAAAGGCCGACCGGACGGTGTCGGTCCATGAGGCCCTCTCTGACCTTCCTGGAGCCATATCAGAAGATGATGGGCCTCTCCGCTATCCGAAGAAGGCGGGTGGCCGGTATTCCGACTTCCAGAAGCTCATGCGCCTCGACTGGGACCATGAGGTGCTCACGTCCGCGAGCAAGCGGAAGAATCTTTCGGAGGACGCTCTTCACAATCACCATACGAAAGGGATTGAGGCGCGGCGAAAGAAGATCATCGCCGCCATCCGGCCGGGCGCGCGGGGCGATTCCCTTCCGGCTGGCCTTTGGAATGGCACGCGCGGCCACAAGTGGCGCCGCCTTGATCCTGGAAAGCCCTCCCATACCATCCTGGCGCAGATGCACCGGGACCTGTCCGAGTGGATCCACCCCGTGCACGACCGATGGATCACGGTCCGCGAGGCGGCGCGGCTCCAGTCCTTTCACGATGGCTTCATTTTTCACGGCAGCGAGTGCCAGCAGCTCAAGCAGGTAGGCAACGCGGTCCCCCCACTCCTGGGCCGGGTCGTCGCGCGCGCCGTCGCCGGCCTGCTGAAACAGATGCCGGCCAGAGCCAGGCGGTAGCTCCTTCGTGCCGGGCGCCCTTGTTCTGGCCGGCATAATCGCGGCGCTCGTGATCACCCTCGGCCTTTGGGCTTGGCGCCGGTTCTTGCGCGCGACCAATCTCGAGGCGGAGGCATCTCCCGCACCGATCGCTTTTCGTACGTCAGATCGGCGATGGGCAGTCAGCGATCACAGCTCGGATGGGAATGGCCTGCGAACGCGCACAACCGAAGATGCAGCTGCCGGTTCGGCCGACGCTGCTGCCGTCCCTGCGGAGCCGGCGCCAAGCAGCACGCAACGGGCGGGCCCCCAAAGCAGCGCTCACCCCCAAGGAAAGATTCCGGAAGAACAGAAGGATGCCGGAACGGCGGAAGACGAGCCTCAGATCGGTGAGGCCGGGGCTGCGCCGCCTGATTCCTTACCGAAGACGGGCACAGAAACCACGCCGTCAGTGCCCGATTCAGTCACTCCAAGGTCCGCTGACCTGCCGGAGACCGGAAAGGGTCAGGGGGCTGCGGCGACCGGTGCTCTCGCGCCTGACTCATCCACCGCAGCAACTCCTGGCGACACCACCCCCTCGCCCCCTCTATCAGGCGATGCTGAGGCGCTCAGCAGCGCCGAGACGGCAGAGGAAACTGGCCCGGGAGATCCGCCAGAGGACCGGGGTGTCGAATCCATGCTCGGTCCGGACCAGCCGGAAACGCCAGTATCTGAGGATGGTATCGCTACCGACCTCCCGCAGTCAGAAGTGGAGGAAGAACTCACATCACAGACCATAGCCCTCGCCGAACGAGAACCCGCTTCTGACCCAGCGCTGGCAACCCCGCCGGAGCCACATGCCGCTGAGCCGGTCAGACCGAGAAAGCCTGCAGTCCATCGTGACCGCCGGGGAAAGCGCCGAACTGCTGAGACACGCCACACGTCGGCCGAGCCGACCCCTGCGCATCCAGATCTGGCCATCCGCCCTCCAGCAAATATCAAGCTCCGCCTGTCCCTTCATCCAATCCGCCGGGAGGCAATGCTGTCAGTGGTGCTGACGCGTCCCGACGGCTTTCCCGCACGTGTCACGATTCCCGAAGCCGACGCTGTCGAGGCCTATGACGAGCAGCGGTATGACGATCTGGATCTGCCGTGGACAGATGAGCTCCTCGACGGTGAACTTCGCCTTGCGAGCGCTGACGGCTTCCAGTGGCTCCTCAGCGGGCGGCAGGTCCACATCTTTGCTGAAGACCGGAATGAGCCCGGGCTGATTTCAGTAAGCGCGGCGCGGACGGGCGTTGCGCATGCGCTGGTCTGCCGGTCCGATGCCGCCGAGGCCATCCGCGACGCTGCTGCATCGACGGGCTCTCCCGATCCACAGATTCTCGAGTCCTGGAAGGGCGTCCCCGACGGCTGGATGGTGCTCTCAGGCTACACGCCGGTGCGGGCGGCCGCGCCACCGCTGCCGGCTGGTTTCCGGTCGCTCGATCCAGGCGAGGGGCTCGAGATCAGCTTTGCGGGAGGGCTCCCTATCCGCGCGCGTGTCTACGCGGCAGGCCATCCGCCATTGATTTCTATTGCCCCTGCGCCTGGCAGATCGTCCGTCACAATCGGGGGTGTGCCGGCAGCGCTTACCGCAGATGGCAACTGGGTTGCTCCCGGCTGGGACACTCCAGGCCAGCATTTAGTCGATGTCGTCCCCGGCCCGTCACTGACCTACGAGATTGCTGCTGATCCATGGGTGGGCGGCGGTGGCTGGGAATTCTGGGACGCCTATCCGGAGCGCTTCGGGCACGACCGCAGCCCGTGGGCACGTGCGCGAATTTGCGGTGCACAGATCCAGGGGCCAGCCGGGGACTCTGTGTTTGCTGCGGAGGCCCAGCCGACTCTTATTGCGCTGGGAACCAGATCGCACGCCACGCCGCTTCGGCGGCGCGACGAGGTCGCTGTTTCGGTCGGCTTGATGCCTGAGCCCCCGGCATTCCTGCTCTCCGCAACAGGTCCGCGCCGGACTCAGGGCCGGGTTATCTGGCTCGGCCTAGCGCCAACAGAGGATGCATCCACGCAGCCTGATGCCGGTTGGGTGGGGGCCGTGCGGCTGGCAACAGTCCGCCGCCTGCCGCTCGACCAGGCAGACGAGACAGGCCAGGAGACCTGGCGCAAGGCGAAAGAGCGCGCCCGCCGGCTCAAGAACAGGAGGCCGCGCGAGTGACCGACCGCCTCCTCGAATGGCTGTCCTTCCGGCGGGCGGGCCGGATCAGTGACATCCCCATAGACCTTGCCGACGCCAAGACGGTCCGGCGCACCGTGGATAATTTGGCCACGCTCGGGCACGTGGAACCGCTGCAAGACGCAAACTGGAAGATTGCGCCGCCCGTGCTCGCAGCCCTCCCGCAGCAACCAGGCGGGCCAGCAACGGCGGTCCTCTGCGGTGCGCGGACGCCCGGCGTCCTTTCTTCGCTCGCAGCCGCATGCGCGGGTGGTGGAATACAGCTAGTCACTGAGACCACAGCAGCGGCCCGGCCGGCAATCGTCCGTGTGACAGCTGGGTCCGTAAGCGAGCTCGCTGCCGTTGCGTCCGCCGCCGACATTCCTTTCCAGCATGATGCGGCCCTCACTCTGCTCGCCTGCACCCCCACTATCCGCCACTGGCCCCGCACGCGGTGCCCGATGGTTGGCGGACGCGTCGAGATAGTGCGCCGCTTCTCGCGGTCACAAATAGGCTGGGTTGTCTCCACGCTCGCCGAGGCGTCCGCAGCGCGGTCTGGCTTCTTCCGCATCAAGCGCGACTGGGATTGGGTGAGCCTTCTGAAGACCGGCGTATCGGAATGTGCCTATATAGACGACCGCGCGGGCCGGCTTGCGGCGGCCGCCAAGCTACGGGCGGCATCCTGGACCGCCGGCTCGGGCACGTTTGATCTGCCCAGGCGCCTCTTCCCGCCAACCCCCATCGCCCGTGCTCTTGCGCTCTGCACGGGCTCTCTGCCGCAATACAATGCCGCGACCGGGCGAATCTCCTTTGCCGGCGTGCCTCCACAAATCCTGAGGCTGACGCTGGCCATAACGGGGCTGAGACTCGTATGAGCGATCCGATCCAGACCTTCCAAAGCCTGAAAGGGGCGTATCTACGGTACTTCGACAGCCCCTTCGATCTGCGGTTTGACGAGCTCGTCCGGGCGCGACGGCAACTGCTTGACCGCGACGGTGTGCTTTACCGTGAGCCTCTTATTGAGCCGCAGCCACCCTATGCGGGAAGCGGTCACGACGTGCGGTCTGCCGTGACCACCGTCCTTGGCGCAGCAGGAGGCTGGGCCACAACGTCTGTTGGAGACCTCGCGGCTATCGCCGAGCGAGGCCTGTTCCTGCCCCGGGGCGGCCTTCCGATCGAGCTGTACGCGCATCAGGTGGAGATGCTGCGTTCGAGCGTCCTGCACGGTGCTGACTCGGTCATCCTCACCGGCACCGGGTCGGGCAAGACCGAGTCCATCTATCTCCCTGTCCTCGCCGCGCTCGTAAGGGAATCCGCCGCCTGGCCCGCGCTTGCCCCAGGGCCGCGCAACGACTGGTGGACGATGCCGCCGCCCCCGGGATCGGGAAACCGGCGCTACCATCCGCGCATCTCCCAGCGCGCGCACGAGCAGGGAGGCCGGCAGCCGGCCATGCGCGCGCTTGTTCTTTATCCTCTCAATGCCCTCGCCGAAGACCAGATGGCAAGGCTGCGCCTAGCTCTGGACGGCGATCAGGTACGCGCCTGGCTAGGCGCGAACCGCTCCGGCAACCGCTTCTGGTTCGGGCGCTACACCGGCTGGACACCCGTTTCGGGGCGGCCGGACCGCGATGGCGCGGAAAGCGAGCTGCGAGCCGAGCTGCAGCGGCTCAGCAGCATGGCTGCGCGGGTTGCCGGAACCGATGCCGAGCGCTTCTTCCCCCGCTTCGACGGCGGCGAGGCGTGGAGCCGCTGGGATATGCAGGATGCGCCGCCCGACGTTCTCATTACCAACTACAGCATGCTGAACATCATGCTGATGCGGGACGTCGAAGTCCCCATCTTCGACCAGACCCGCCAATGGCTCGAGACTGACCCTTCCAATATCTTCCATCTCGTGATCGACGAGCTGCACACCTATCGTGGCACGCCGGGCACAGAGGTGGGCTACATCCTTCGCGTCCTCTACGACCGGCTCGGCCTGCATCCCGATCATCCGCAGCTACGCATCCTCGCCTCCAGCGCATCGCTCGGCGAAGACGAGGCCCGGGCGCAGGACTATCTGTTGCAATTCTTCGGGCGGTCGCGCCCATTCAACCTAATCAGGGGCGGTGCGCTCCCGCTGCCTCCGGGCGCGGCGGACCGCCTGCGCCGCCTCGCCGCTCCGCTTACCGACCTTGGACATCAGGTCGCCAACGGCGGCGGAGCCGGCCTCTCAGCCGCCGCCAGTGCGTTCGCGGCCGCGGCCGGCCTGCCGACGCCCGACGCCAGCCTGCCCGAAGCGCAACAGCTGGGTGCCGTGCTGGCCGGAGCCGGTGTGCCGGATGCCGTACGCAGCGCGTGCAATGGCGGCACCGACGAGAATCCGACCGTCGTGCCCCGGACCATCGGCACGCTCGGCGCTACGCTCTTCCCCGATGACACGCCGGAGCATTCGGCGGCGGCGGCGACGGGTGTCGTCGCGGCTATGGCACCCGCGCAATCGCCAAGTGACGCGCCGCTACTGCCGGTCCGGGTCCATCTTTTCTTCCGCAACGTGCAGGGCGTCTGGGCCTGCAGCAATCCGCAATGCAGCGAGGCGTCCTGGACCGACGCCGCCATTCCCGTCGGCCGCCTTTTCGACCGCCCGACGACCACCTGCGCATGCGGATCGCGTGTCCTCGAAATGCTCTACTGCGAGCCCTGCGGCGACATCTTTCTGGGCGGCTACCGCCGCACGCTCCAGCAAAATGTCTGGTCCCTGGTTCCCGATGATCCCAACATCGAAAGGGCGCCGGACCATTCGGCCAACGACCGCGACTACGACAACTATGCCATCTACTGGCCCGCGCGGCTGCCGGACGGCACGCTCCGCCAGCCGCAGCGCGACACCTGGGTCCAGGAGGGTGTAACGCGCAGATGGCGCATGGCCGTCTTCAACCACCGCACGGGCGAGATCCAGGTTGCGCGGCGGAGCACAGACGCGACTGGGTGGATCTACCATGTTGCCGACCTCCACCAGAATCCCGTGCCGCCGCGCGCGGCCGTTCCGAGCGCCCGCAACGAGCGTCCATCGGTATGCCCCCAGTGCGAAGCCAACTGGAGCGGAATGGCGAGCTCCGCGCCCATCCGCACACAGCGCACCGGCTTCCAGAAGGTCGCACAGGTACTCTCCGATTCACTGCTGCGCGAGATCGCACCACCGCAGCCGGCTGCTGGCCCGCCGCCGGAAGATGTGCGTCGCAAGCTCGTTCTCTTTTCCGACAGCCGCCAGGACGCTGCCAAGCTCGCTGTCGGCGTCGCCAAGTCCCACTGGCTGGACGGCTTGCGCCAGGCGCTGGTCGACGGCATGGCCGACAGCACGCGCGCGGTACTTCTCTTCGAGCGCCAGGTCCAGGGTACCGCCCTGAGCCCCGAAGAAACCGAGCTCGCCGGGCGGTTTGCCGTTTCGCGGCAGACAGAAGCCCAAGCGATCCACTCGGCGCAGCACCCGACTCTGCGCGCCCTGCCGTCGGCAGTCGGCGGCCTGACGATGGAGCAGCTTGCGGCCCAGGTTCTCGCGCGGGCCCGTGCGGGACTCTCGCGCGTCACCGATCTCGAGGAGGAGGCCGCCCGCCGGCTGCTCACCACCGGCATGAACCCGGGCGGTGTCGACCGCAGCGTCATGTGGACCGACCTCGACGAGCATCAGGGTGAATGGCAGCGGCTTTTCGACTGGACCCGCTCTCCGCCGGACTACAGACCAGCACTTTCGGGCGAGGAGCAGATGCACCGCGCCCGCATTCAGGACGCCGCCCGCGAAGCCGTTGCAGAGACCCTGTTCTCGGGCGGAAGGCGTGACCTCGAGTCCCTGAAGCTAGGCTACATCACGTTCGACCGGGTGCGGCACGCCGGCGCTTCCGCCGTCGTCCGGGAGGCGGCGGACAGCTGCATCCGGATGCTCGGCAAGAGGCGCCGCATCGACACTCATCGGGCCACCGTTGATGACACGCGCCTTCCGAAATACGCGCGCGACTACCTCGAAGCCGTCGCTGGCCAGAACGGCTTGGTCCCCACCGATCTTGAGCACGACGTAACCCTTCTTCTGACGACAGCCGGCGTGTTCGACCAAGGGCTGCTGCTCTTCCGTGGCCTCTTCGCCGCCGATGTCGGCGGCACCTATTATCAGTGCGACCGCTGCTCGCGGGTCCACCTTCACGCGAGCGGCGGCATCTGCAGTGGATGCCAGAGTCGGCTCGGCGCCGCGCTCCAGATGGGCGTCGATGGCGCTGAGCAAGACGCTGACTACTACCGCTGGCTGGCAGTAAACGCCGGCCCGCTATTCCGGCTCAACTGCGCGGAGCTGACTGGCCAGACCGACAAGCTGCTCGCACGCGACCGCCAGCGCCTCTTCCAGAACATCACTGTCGGCGACGAAGTGCCCCTCACCGAAAATATCGACCTGCTCAGCGTGACCACCACGATGGAGGCCGGCGTCGACATCGGATCGCTGCTTGCCGTCATGATGGCCAACATGCCGCCGATGCGCTTCAACTACCAGCAGCGCGTCGGTCGCGCAGGACGCCGCGGCGCACCGCTCTCGCTGGCGCTCACACTCTGCCGCGGCCGCAGCCACGACGACTACTACTTCCAGCGTCCCGAGCGGATCACCGCCGATCCGCCCCCGCCGCCATATGTCGACACGAACAGGCCGCAGATCCTCCTGCGTGTGCTGGCAAAGGAAGTGCTGCGCAGGGCCTTTTCAGAGTTGAGCCTATTTCCCGGCACCGTCGGCGATAGCGTACATGGCGAGTTCGGCACGGCGGTCGCGTGGACGCTGCCGCCGCCCAACCCGCCTGCCGGCTACTCGGGCACTACCGTCGCCGATATCGTTCAGGAATGGATCGGCCGATACCACACAGCAATAGAGGGTATATGCGACGCGCTCCTGGTAGGTACGCGCCTCGTCGGAGATACCGCACAGCGGTCGGCCGCGATCGCGTCAATCACCGCAACGCTGGTTCCGCGTATCACGGCGGCCGCACAAGACCAGAGCCTGATCCAGGACAGCCTGAGCGAGCGCCTCGCCAACCGAGGCATTCTTCCGATGTTTGGCTTTCCGACACGCGCGCGCCTGCTCTACCACAGGAGGCCGACAAACTGGCCGCCGCGACAGATCGTTGACCGCGATCTCGAGCTTGCCGTCAGCATGTTCGCTCCAGGCGCCGAAACCGTTAAGGAGCGGACAATCCACACCGCGATCGGTGTTGCCCATTACCGTCCGCAGGGGCCACGTGCTGTTGAGGAAAGCAATCCGCTGGGGCCTTCGGTCCGGATCGGTCTCTGCGGCAACTGCCAACATGTCGAGACAGCAAACCCAGATGCACTCGCTTGCCCCGTCTGCACCTCACCAACGGGTGCGGATGAGCGTAGCTATCGTCCGGTGGACCTGCGCCAGCCCAAGGGCTTCATCAGCTATTTCACCAAGGCCCGCGACTATGATGGCGTTTTCGATTTTGTCCCACGAGCGGCCCGTCCAAAGGTGGGGAGGCCCGCCTTCCCCATCAGTCCCCACCTGAATTTCAACGTCGGCGCAGGGCAGGGACGACTGCACGTTGTCAACGACAATGCTGGCCGGCTTTTCCATTTCTCACAGGAGCGTTGGGCCGGCAGCGATGCGATGGTCGACATCGGGGCTGCCAACGCAGCCGAGGAGAAGCACGCCGCGTCTGAAAAGCGGCGCCGCGGGCCCCTACTGACACCGACCCCGCCTGTCGTTTCATGCGCGCTCGCGGCAATCAGCGAGACCGACATGATGCTGGTCGGTATCCGTGACTACGGACCAGGGCGCGGGGCCGACCCACGGACGGCGTCTGGTCGCGCCTCGCTCTATTCGCTCGCGTTCATGCTCCGCCGCGCAGCCTCCGTGTATCTCGATATCCAGGACTACGAGCTCAAGGCCGGGATTCGCAGCGAGGAGGATCCGGCACTCGGCACCCTCGCTGGACAGGTCTTTCTTTCCGACACACTCGAGAATGGCGCGGGCTACGCGAACCATCTCGGCACTCCGACGGTCACGCAGGAGTTGCTGGAGATGATCGCGCAGTCCACCCCCCTCGAATTCCACGACCGGCTCGTTGCGCATGCACACGCCGATGCCTGCGACACTTCGTGTCCCGACTGCCTGCGCAGCTACAGCAATCTCGCCTATCATAATCTCCTCGACTGGAGGCTTGCGGTCGACATGGCGCAGCTTGCCCTGGATCCAGCGGTCCCCCTCCTGCTCTCATCCCCGAGATGGAGCCGCGTCGCCGATCTCGCCGCCGTCACGCTGGAAGCGGCACGACCTGGCTACGGCCGGACTGTGCTCGGTGGCCTGCCGGCCCTGACGAACGGGACCGAAGCCGTTATCGTCACCCACCCACTCTGGCTTACCGACAGGGCCACGATCGGCCCCGAACTTGCCACTGCGTGGGACGAGGCCGAACGCGACCGCGGCCTCAGGGTTGATCCGCAGCACAGCTTCATCTCGGTCTTCGAGGCATTGCGAAAGCCGGCCTAACGTGCGTGGCCGGATCGTTCTCGCGCCTCTCACCCGGACCGGTCCGACTCTCTGGTCCCATATGCGCCTGTGCGCCTTGCGTGGCGCGCTTGCCGCTTCGGAGCGTGCAGAGAACTGGGTTCTGCACGATCCGCGCGCGTGGCTGGGGACGGCGTTCCACAAGGTCCTGGAAGTGGCGGCCCAGCCGGACGCAACGGGTTCCGCAATTGAGCGGGCTTGGGCAACAGCGGTCGCTGAGCGAGCGGCAACTGCCGCAACGCACCCGCTCGATTCCCGTTATTCCGCCCCGGACCGTTGGCCAGGCTACTTCCTGGTTCGGCAGCGAGCTATCTCGTCGGCGCAGCGAGCTCTCGCAGCTGGCGATGCCAGCCGCCACCGAAACGCGCGGCGCGGCAGGGCGTCTACGGAGCGTCTCCTTCTGGCGAGAGGAGGACGCCTCGCCGGCCGTCCGGACCGCTTCGACGGCCGGATCATAACCGAATACAAGTCCTCGATTCCTGATCCATCGTGGAGCGGAGCTGCTGCTGTTCTCGATAGTTACCAAAGGCAGCTGCGGCTCTATGCGGTCATCGTCGCGGACGCACTGGGCCATTGGCCGGCTGCAGGGCGGATCGTCGCCGCTTCGGGCCAGGCCATAGATGTGCCGCTCGCCCGCGCCGCTTGCGAGGCGGAAGCCAGCGCGGCGCTGGACGAACTCGACGGGCTGAACCGGCGCCTCGTCGCGGCCGCTCCGGCCGAATCGCTTGCCCGACCAAGCGAAAGGGCCTGTGGTTTATGCCCTTTTCAGGCGCTCTGTCCGGCCTTCTGGCCGTGGCTGGCGGCTAAGGGTTCACGTGGCCTCCCGGATACGGCGGCCGCCGGCGTCTTAGACCGGGTCGAGCTCGGCCAGGACCGAGACCTTTACACCGCGTATCTGGCAGTCCGTCAGCCGTTCCTCGCGGAAGGATTGCAGCCGCTTATTCTACGACGGAGAATCCACGGAGACCTGACCGCCTCGCCAAGAGGTGCCTTCTGGAGGATCGTCGCGGCTCGGGCGAAGCCGGATGGCCGGCTCCGGGCAGACCTTTCGACCTGTGCCTTTGATGTGGATGACCTTCCGGACATTGTGGTGGCTGGCGCCTCGCCAAGCTTCGCTCCCCTGCTAACACCAGGGAACTGAATGGCCAAGGCGCCCGCAGTCCCGAAGATTCCACCGCGCTGGAAGCGTGCCCCTCTGACACGCTCTCAAATGATGGCACGCATCCGCTCGAAGGACACCAGGCCGGAGGTGCTCACTCGGTCTGCCGTCCAGGCGCTTGGCGTGCGCTTCCGGAACCACGTTGACGATCTCCCCGGGAAGCCCGACCTGGCAAACAAGACGAACAAATGGGCGATCTTCGTTCATGGATGCTTCTGGCATTCTCATCAGGGCTGCCAGCTGGCTTCCTCGCCAAAATCGAACACGGACTATTGGGCGCCGAAGCTAGCGCGCAATAGAACTCGTGATGCGGAGAAGATGGCTGCGCTGCATGCCAGAGGCTTTCGCACCCTGGTTGTCTGGGAGTGTACCGTTCGGAGCGGCGCGCCCCTTAGAGAGTTGCTTGCGACCTTCTTCACAGGAGACGGGAGGTCATCCGGCGACTCGGTCACGAACCAATCGGCGGCGATCAGCCAGCGAGTGCATCCCGCCCGCCGACGCTCCAGCCACGAGCGGTGAGGCTCTCCTTATCCACCCCGGAACATCGGGATGGAATTGAGATCGAAGGCGCTCGGTCTGCTCGGCGAGTTCGTACGGAAGGGTATGCCCATGCGGACACCGCGATACCGGCGCATCTAGTGTCCGTAAGGGTTGACTTCGATCTACGGGCATGGCCTAACTCGGACACCACCTCAACGGACAAGGAGTTCGAACCTCATGGCCGCCGCGTCGTCCTCGCCGAGGACAATCCTGTACGTCCGCGTTAGCACCGCCGAGCAGACCGGCGCGCACCAGCTGGAGCAGGCCCGGAAAGAAGGCTTTGTCATCGACAAGGTGGTTGAGGACATCGCCTCTGGTGTCGCCAGAACCCTCGCCGAGCGGCCCAACGGACGCCGCCTTTTCGATCTGCTCCGGGCAGGTGACACATTGGTCGTGCGTTGGGTTGATCGCCTCGGCAGGAACTACGGCGACGTGTGCGCCGTGATCCGCGAGTTCATGGATCGAGGCGTGGTCGTCCGCACGATCATCAACCGCATGGTCTTCGACGGCTCGGCGAAGAGCCCGATGGAGAAGGCGGTCCGGGACGCTCTCATCGGCTTCATGGCGGCAACAGCCGAGGCGCAGGCCGAGGCGACGCGTGAGGCTCAGCGAGCTGGCATCGCCCATGCCCGCCTGCTCGATAACATGGAGGGGGTGCGCCGCTATCGCGGCCGGAAGCCGAGCTACGGGCGTGCCGAGCTTGAGGCCGTCCGCACCATGGTCCGCGAGGGGGCGGGCACATCCGATATCGCCAGGGCCACCGGGCTCACGCGGCAAACGGTGCTTCGTATCAGGGCGGACGAGGACGCGGCCGCGTCGGTCCTGCGGCGGTGGGAGGCTCAGTAGTCGCCGACGGCCATTGCGATTCTTGGCCCAATCTGCGCGACCGAGGGCCGGCTGGCGCTCGCGCTGCCTAGGTCGCGCCCCCCAGCTGCTCCATGAGGAGCTGCCGATAGTACTCCATCGCTTCGTAGAATCGGTTGTCTCCAACGAAGTCGCGCCGGCTGTGCTGACGCTCCTCGGCGACGCAGCCCCGGATAACCATGAAGGCCACGTAAACCGAGTAATTCCGTGAGGAGTTTGTGACCCAGTATACGTAGGTGCGGGCGTTCGGAACAAGCGCCCGCGCCACCACACCACCACCCAGCATAGGCACACTTTCGGAGGACGAGAATCGCAGGTCGACGCCAGCGCAGTGCAGCTCTCCGGGCTGATCCTTGAAAAGGAACCACCACTCGGGCCCGGCCAGATACTCCTCGTATATCGGCTCCCCTTCGACCTGCGCGAGCGCGGCGGAGGGGCAGATCGCGCCAGCCAGCAGGAGGAGTAATCCTGTGATCGTGCGAGCAGCTGTATTACCCATGGCAGAGCACTTGAACCGTGAGGTCGCCGCCGATGTCGGCCACGTCGGCCATGCTCATCGGGGGGCGGTCGCCGCCATAGGCGGGATCGACTCCGGCCGCCTCCATCAGGCCAGCCAGCAAGGTCGCCTTCACCGCGAAATTGACGTTTTGCGGTAGCGAGCCTGACCGGCCGAGGGTCGCGAGATCATCGAGCCGAGCAGTGACGACGCCGACGAGTCGACCGCTCTCGTCGAACAGCGGTCCGCCCGAATTTCCAGGCTGAACCGGAGCGCTAATCTGCAGGAACCGCACGTCGCCATCTATGCCGCTGAGCGCCGACACGTTGCCGCCTGTGACGGTCAGGCTTCGACCGAGGATGTCGCTCAGCGGAAACCCCATGGCAGTCACCTCCTCGCCGAGTCGAATCGAGCCGATGCGGAACTGCGCCGCTGGCGTGTTGCTCGCGGCCACGGACAGGATCGCGATGTCGTTGACCTCGTCCGCCCGCACGATGCGCGCGCGGCCGTAGTTCTGCACCTCGATCGATGAGCAGCCCTCAACCACGTGCGCCGCAGTGGCGACGTGACCGCCGCTACTTATGAAGAATCCACTCCCGGCTCCCTCGACGATGACGCCGGGCGAGGGGGATGCACTCGGGACCGGAGGCGCCACTCGCGGGGGCTCGGCCGCAACGGACGGCTGCGGGCTGGGCGCCGCGGGAGTCGGGAACGCGGCAGCGGGCGGCGTTACGACGATGCTCCGCTCTGCAAGCGTATTCGACATAAGGACGGCGACCCGTCGGAAAAATCGGTACTCTGGAAACCATCTCAGGGCGAATCCCACGGATGCGCCCGTCGCTGTCCGCTCGAACCTCATGTAGTAGAGCATGTCGGGCGACATGCCGCCCGAGATGACGAACGCATCTGATAGCTTGGTGCGGTAAGTAACCGTGCGGTTCGGCGTTGGCTGGCTGAACCGGGCGAAGAGGGCGTCGAAGGATATCTCCGAAGCGGTGTAGCGCATCGTCTCAAGCGAGCCTTCGCCGCCAACGCCTGCCCATATCGATCCGCGGCTTGTCCGCTCTGGAGAGGCTAGGAACGCGGTTGGGATTCCGACCGCCAACCCGGTGCTTGGGTCTTCGACAAGCTGGAAGCCAAGGTAGGCAGCCTCGCGCCGGGCTTCGTCGCTGAGTAGGCGTCGCTCGGTCGGAGTCAGGACTCCGGTGACCGGCAGATGCTGATCGCGCTGGAATCCTTGCAGGGCATCGAAGGTGAGAGGACCGAACTCAGCATCATCCTCACCCTCGTAGTTGCCGGTGTACATTAGATCTACTTGGAGGACGCGACGGGCCGCGTCGTCCATCGAATTGAACCACGCGGCCGACTGATCGAAGTCCGCGAACGCCGGCCTCGAGAGCGCGAGCACCGCAAGGCACACGAGCAACCGATAAACCATTGGCAAAGCCCCTCCGAGATGGAGCGTATCGCCGATGTGTCCTGCCGGCAAAGGCCGCGCTTAATTCAGACCGTGGCCGACGGCCCCACCCCAGCTGCCGCCTGCGTGCTACGGCCCACATCGTGGCCGCGAATCTCCATACCGCTACCGAGCCGGGGGCCGATCTGGAGAAGCATCAATGCGTGTTCCAGGTGCGGCAAGAGGTGGCGTCAAACGGAAGCTCTCCTCTGCCCATTCGACCCGCTTTTGACGAAGATTTAGAGTGGCACCCTGAAGTTCCTCCTCGTAGCCGAGCCGAACCAATTTTTGCCGAACTCGGGCGGCGAGCTTCCCCTCCGCCCACTTTCGGATACTCCCGGTGGTGGCTCCAAACACCGAGAGAAGCGCGACCCCTGCGGTCACAATCGTAGCCAGTGTCTTGGCCATTGGCGGGAGGTTGACAAGGCTGGGTGCAAGCGCGGCTCCGAGAGCGGCGAGCACGGCGATCGGGGTCGTCAATAGAGCGAGAAAATGCGCGCGCTCGATAATCGGTGACGCGACTTCTCGCACGGTGCGTCGCCGCGCCTCGCGCATCGAAACAATCTCGCTTTCCAACGCCTCGGCACGGGCCGTCTCCTTCGAGAGCGCCTTCTTATGCTCCGCCCTCATGGCGGCCTGCTTTTTCGCGGCATCTTTCCGCGCGTCCTTCTCAATGCTCTCCTTGAGCTGCTCGAATGCCCGCAACGCCGAGGCTTCCGTAATGCGCTTCTCGTCGCCCAGCATCAGATCGGTCGCCAGCCGCATCATTCGCGGCTCGGCCATCATCGCCTCAAACTGCTCCACTTTCTCGGGAACGACGCGCCGTAGCGTTTCCTGCAGGCTGGCAATCAATTCGGGCCTAGCCTGCGCCACCTTCGAGCACGCCGCCACCAACTGAGCACGCGAGATGCTGAGCTGTTCCGACGATCCCAGCTCCAACCAAAGCGACGCCGCGACCCTGCTAATTGTCTCGGCAGGGGGCACTTTGTGCTTCGAGATCCCCTTGTTCTCTTCAAGGAAGACCCTACTCTTTACCCGAATGAATTCATTTCTAGTAATAAGCAGGTGCTTACATCTTAGAAGATCGGTCGATGCAGCACCCTGACGCCTGCGAATTACCTGCTCTAAAGACGCAACGTCTCGGTCAAGCGCTTTGCTATTTTGATACTCTGGCTGGAGGAGTTGATAGATTCTTTGAACGTCGGATTGAGAAAGGTAATCCCGCTGCTGTGCAGTGAGGCTCGTGTTGGGCTTCTCCAGAATCGAGAATCCAGCTTCCTCAAGTACCCTTTCGACGTTGTGAAGCACGTGTGCGACATAGGTTTTATCGACCGCGCCCTGCCGTATCGCCGCTGCTGTTTGACCGCGCCGACCTCCCTGCGAACTCACAACCGCCTTTAAGATATCCCGCATTTCGTCGACTGAGTGGTCGAAGACGGCCAAGTTCGCACCCAATCGCCGGAGACCGTCGATGATCGACTGGGCAAACGCTTTACTTTCAGTGCCCGACAGACCGAGCGCATCAAGCACAAACGGCGCATCCAAATAGCAGCGGACATCTGACCGGGTTTCGGGCTTCGATTTCGCCCTAGCACCTTGTCCGAGACTAAGGTCGATAACGACCTCACTTAGGATCGCGGCATTCGCTATTTGCCCTATCAACGTAAATAGATCGGAGCGCTCCCCGCTAAGTCTCTCCAAGAAACGAGCACAGAGGTACTCCCCTTCGCCGTTAAATCTGTTCGACCTTCCAGTATTTCCCTCGGACAGGGCAGCTTGGGCGGCAGTCAAATCTCTATCATGGGAGACCAGGAACTCGAAGAGAATCGCCTCGATATCGTCACGGTCGTAAGAGAATCCAAAAATACCATTGAAGTCCTTGGCGAACTCTAGAAACAGACGCACGACCTCATCTATCTGGGAAGCGAGCCCCGGCGCTTGGCTCGCACCGTTCTCCGTAGCTTTCCAGAAGTAGGCCGAGCGATCTCCCGCACTCTGCCTTTCAACTAGTCCGGCCTTTGCAAGGCGATGGACCAGGACATCGGGTAGCTCCTTGGGCACAGACAGACCGAAGAGCTCGCGCACATCCGAGACAAACTCGTCGTCGCGAAACAGCCCGCCCGCTCGAATGTCTGCGATTGGCGAAAAGATCGGCGCAATTCCGAGAAGAAAGTCGTTCGATCGAGCCAGCTCATCACTCACTGCGGCGAAGGTAATAAGCGACCGGCGAAACGATTGGTGCGAGCGAACCGACGGTGACTGCTCCATGGTCGAACCTGTGCTTGGTCCACTCCAGTCTAACCGATTCTATTTCTCGAAATCTCGGCCATCCTCCCTCAAGGTCGCGTCGGCGAATCAGCCCGCCTTCCTTGCGCGCATCCTCGGAGCACCCGGGCGAACGGGAAGTAGCAAGGAGGCAACGCGCTCCGATACCGCGTCGGCCGCGGCGATCGCATAGGCGTCGGGGACGTGGGCATACCGCGCCGTAATTCCGCGGGTCGCGTGGCCGATCAGGCTGGCGATGACGAGCTCGGAGTAACCCATGGACGCGGCGACGGTCGCGAACGTGTGGCGCAACGTGTGGGCTGAGGCGTCTCCGATACCAGCCTCAGCGGTGAGCCGGGCAATAAGCTTGGGCAGCCCCATGAAGTGCCCCTCACCTCGCTCGGCGGGAAAGACGAACTCTCCGGTCCTCGCCTTCTGGCGTTCAGCGAGGAGCGCCCGCGCGGCCGAACCGAGCGGCCGAAGGCGAACACTCTTCGAGGACCCGAGCCGCACGCACCGGTTCGGCAGGTCCACCTCGTCCCACCGCAGCGAGAGGGCCTCTTCGCGCCGCAACCCCGTCAGCAGGAGAAGCCTGATCGCCGCAAGCCCCGAAGGCGGGCCTCCGTGAGGCGCGACCATAGCAAGAGCCGCACCGAGCGATCGGATCTCCTCCTCGGAAAGAAACCGCTCCTTCTTGATGTCCGGAGGCCTGTCGACATCAGCAGCCGGGTTCACCGTGATGATGCCCTTGCGGCGCGCCCACTGCAGGATCGTGGAGAGCATCCCAGTCGTGCGGGACGCAACGCCGGGTCCGCCCGTGATGTGTCCGCCGCGGCCCTGCCGAGGCTTTGCCGTCTTTCCCGCGATCACATCCGCCTGAAATTTCTCGATGTCGCGCTTGGTCAGCGCCGCCACCCGCCGCGTTCCGAGTAGAGGCCGGACGTGGCTGTTGATCCGGCTCCGGTCCATGGTTCGGGTGCTTTCCTTGATCCGTCCCTCCGCGTCGTCGAGGTATGCGTCGCAGAGATCGCTGACCGTGATCGATCGGCGCAGCTCGTGGCGTTCCGCCGAAGGATCGCGGCCTTTGCTCACCTCGACGAGGCGCTCCTTCGCCTCAGCCCGCGCCGCATCGGGTGCCTTGCTGTCGATCCGGCCGAGCTTGAGGCGACGGGTCCGGCCCTCGGCCGTGCGATATTGGATGAGGTACGTGCCAACCCCGCTCGGCTTCAGCCGGATGCCGAAGCCCTTTGTCTCCGAGTCCCAGATGAACTGATCGCGATCAGAGGGACGGAGCGAATCGACGAGTCGCTTGGTGATTTTGGGCATCTGCTCCCTTCTGCTTCCCCGGAGGCCCCGCGCGTGACGGGGAAGCAAGAGGGAAGCAAGTGGGGGCAATCTCGATCCACCACCGGCTGACTCGGTAGCACGGAATGGCTAGGTTTTTCCAAGCTTTTTCTGAAACTGGAAATCATCGGAAACGCCGGGAAATCACTGATATCAACCTTGCCAAGGTTGGGGTCGAGGGTTCGAATCCCTTCGCCCGCTCCAAATTTCCCAACCAGATCAGGGCCCGGACCGAGGAGACGTCTCGGAGGGCAGACCCGTGGCCGGCCGCGCTCAGCGCTTGATCGGCTCCGACCCGTTCCGCGTCGCGGGGCTCCACGCCTCGGACTCCCGGCGCCCCAGCCTTTCGAGCATCGCGTCGATCTCGAGCGGCACCGGCTCGTTCACAGGGTAGAGAGCCCGCATTCGTCGCTTGAACTAGGCAGCATAATCCGCGGATGTCGTCATCACCTTCACCGTGACCCCACCAGGCGTGCGCATCCGGTCAACGTCTTGATCCCGCGCCCGGTTTCGCCGCGGCGGCTCGAGCCGGCTCGATTTGCGGCCAGGATGGCTTTTTGGCAACGGAGCCCGTGGGCCGCGGACGCGATGGGCGGCACGACGACGCGCGGGGGGATGATGACCGGGATCGAAGCCGCTATGCTGGCCGCCCGTTCGTCCTGGGGGAGTCCATTCACGTGCCCGGTTCCTTTGGCCGCCTCGTCCGCGCCGCGCTTGGCGCTGTGCCGCTTTCCGGCCTCCTCGCCCTCGCCACCTCGATCGCTCCCGCGGGCGCGCAGGGCAGCGAGCGCGCCCTCGACGGCGCGGCGCCCCCGGCGCTCTCCATCCGCATCCCCTTCGACACCTCCATCCTCGTCAACGACGACCCGGCGGCGATGCCGGTCGGCATCCGCTTCATGTCGACCGTGCCGCTCGAGACGCGGCGCCTCGTCATCGACGACCTGACCTGGCTGCAGGGCCTCGGCCCGCTGCCCGACTCGCCCCTTCTCGCCGACCTTCTCGGCCTTCCCGGCCAGACGGTGACCGGCGCCCATCTCGCCGCCTGGGTGGTGCAGGCCATCCACACCATGGTCGGCCCGGATTTCTGCACCTCGGGGGCGCGGCTCGTCGTCTCCGGCGCGCCGGCAGAGCTCGCCTATGTCGACGACCCGCGGAGCCGCGAGTTCTGCCTCGAGGAGCCGACCGACTGGGCCTGGGCGGCGATCCAGTCGGCGATCGGACGGCGCGCCCGCCAGGTCGACCTCGTCTATATCGACGGCGAGCTGATGGTGCCGCGCCGCCTCGGCGCCTATTTCACCGGCCTCGTCGCCATCAACGAGGCGGCGCTCGCGAGCTCCTACGGCGAGGTCGGCGAGCTGCCGCGCGAGGTGCGCGTCGTCCTCCTCGTCCACGAGGCCTTCCACGCCGTCTACGACGCCTATCACATCACCTGCGACGAGCGCTGGATGCTCGGGCCGCAGGAAGTGGTGGTCGGCGCGATCGAGTGGGAACCCTTCGAGCGCGACTGCGACCGCGTCGGCTATGCCGGCTCATACACCATCGAGGCCGAGACGATGCGGCTCCTCGCCGAGATGTGCGAGGACTGCACCACCGAGCAGCGCGAGGCCCTCGCCTATCACGAGCTGGAGAGCTGGAGCGCGGTCGGCCTCTACGCCGACGAGCCGTTCGGGTTTCCGGCGAGCGAGGCGCTCGCCGAGACGGTCGGCGTGACCGGCGAGGAGTTCCTGATCTTCCCGCCGCGCCGCTTCTTCGAGGCGATGGAGGCCGACAGCCGCTACAGCCACGAGCTCTGCGAGGATCGCGAGTGCCGCGATCGCTGGACGACCTATCTCGAGGAGACGCGGGAGCTCCTGAAGGTCCTCGACGCCGCGGTCGAGACTGGCGAGCTGCCGCCCGAATGGGCCGCGCCCGCCCTCCGCGAGCCGCTCGACGGTCTCGATCTCGACCTCGACGCGGCGGCCGCCTGGCTGGCGGCGGCGAGCCGCGCGGAGGCCACCGGCTACAACGTGCCGCTTCGCTTCATGGTGCCGTGCGACGCGCTCGCCGCGACCTGCGCCACCATCGCCGGCGACCTCCGCGGCGCGCGCAACGGCTACGACACCGGCTGGACCGGCAACGAGGCGGCGGCGAGCCTTCTCGCCTCCGGCAGCTACCGCCTGCCCGGCGTCGGCCTCGACGCGCGGCGCGGCAAGATGAGCGAGGAGACCGAGGCGCTTCTTGCCGGGATCCGCGAGGCGCTTCTGGCCAACCCCTATTGGCGCGTGGTGATCGAGGGCCACACCGACGACCGCGGCAGCGCGAGCGCGAGCCTCGCCAGCAGCGAGCGCGGCGCCGAGGCGATCCGGAGCTTCCTCACCGAGTCGGGGATCAGCGCGAGCCGCATCGAGACGATCGGCTACGGCGCGACCCAGCCTCTGGCCAGCAACGACACCGCCGCCGGCCGCGCCGAGAACCGCCGCATCGAGATCCGCTTGGCTCCGCTGTAGCGGTCCGCTCGCGCCTTGTCCTGCACGCACCAATTAACCTCCCCTTGCGGGGAGACCGAAGGCGTGAGGCCCCCGGCCGAACGGCTTCGGGAGGCGGTAGCGGGCGGAGCCCGCGTCCTTTGTCTCCGTGGTGATTGCGGCCTACCCCCTCCCGAAATCGCTTCGCGATTTCGACCTCCCCGCAAGGGG